>DAHWFB010000039.1 GCA_027326105.1 Acetobacteraceae bacterium | reverse complement strand
CAGCGCCCGCACCCGCGCGTGCTGGCGGGCGGTGGCGAGCGGGCCCATCTCGGTCGCGGGGTCCATCGGGTCGCCGATGCGCACCGCGCGCGCCCGCTCGCTGAGCCGCGCGACGAGCCGGTCGTGCAGGCCGCGCTGGACCAGAAGCCGTGATCCGGCGACGCAACTCTGCCCGCCGGCGGCGAAGATGCCGGCCACGATCGCGGTGGCGGCGTTGTCGGGATCGGCGTCCTCGAACACGACGACCGGCGACTTGCCGCCGAGGTCGAGGGTGACGTGGGCGAGGTTCGCGCCGCTGTTGGCCACCACCCGCCGCGCGGTTTCCGGCCCGCCGGTGAAGGCGATGCGCGCCACCCGGGGGTGGCTGGTCAGGCGCTGGCCGCAGGGTTCGCCGAAGCCGGTGAGGATGTTGACCACGCCGGGCGGAAACCCCGCCTCGTGCACCAGCCGGGCGAAGGCGAGCAGCGGCGCGGGCCCGTCCTCGGATGCTTTCAGCACCACGCTGCATCCGGCGGCGAGCGCCGGGCCGAGCTTCACCGCGGCGAGGAAGAGCTGCGAATTCCACGGCACCACGGCGGCGACGACGCCGATCGGCTCGCGGCGGAGATAGACCTCCATGTCCGGCTTGTCGATCGGCAGGTGGGAGCCCTCGATCTTGTCGGCGAGGCCCGCGAAATAGTGGTAGTATTGGGCGATGTAGGCGATCTGGCCGCGGGTTTCGCGCAACAGCTTGCCGGTGTCGCGGGTTTCGAGTTCGCCGAGGCCGGCCGCATGCTCGGCGAGCAGATCGCCCAGCCGCCGCAGCATCCGCCCGCGCGCGCTCGCGCAGAGCGCCGACCAGGCCGGATCGGTCAGCGCGCGCGCCGCCGCCGCCACCGCCCGGTCCACATCCTCCGCGTCCGCCTCTGCCATCAGCGCCCAGGGCGCGCCGCTCGCCGGGTCGATGCTCGCGAAGGAACGCCGGCCGGGCGAGAAGGCGCCGTCGATGTAGTGCTCGAACGTGCGCATCAGGCCGCGACACCGTCCGCCGGGGCCGCGGCGAGGCGCGGCATCACCTCCGCGGTGAAGCGCAGGAGCGAGGCCCGCTTGCGCGCGAAGGACATGCCGCTGTCGATCCACAGGCTGTACTGGTCGTAGCCCAGGGCCGCGTAGAGGCGCAGCCGTTCGGCGACCTGCCCGGCGGTGCCGATGACCAGCGCGCGGCGCATCACCTCGGGGGCGTAGTTCGCCATCGCGGCCATCTCCCCGCTTTCCAGATCGGCGATGAAGCCCTGCTCGACCGGCCGCTTGTTGAGGAACCAGGCGCCGAAATAGCAATAGTAGCGGCTGAGTTCCTCGGCCGCCCGCGCCGCGTCCGCCTCGTCCTCGGCGACGTAGGTGTGCATCAGCAGCATGATGCGCCGGGGCGCGGGCCGCGGGTGCTGGCGGGACGCCTCGCGGAACCGCTCGATCAGGCTGGTCACCTCGCCATCGCCGGAGGCGAGCGGGGTCACCTGCACGTTCCAGCCGTTCCGGGCGGCGAATTCGTGCGAGCTCGGATCGCGCGCCGCGATCCAGACCGGCGGACCGGGCTGCTGGAGCGGCTTCGGCACCACGGTGGTGCTGGGAAACTTCCAGAATTCGCCGTCGTGGGCGTAGTCTCCCGCCCACAGGCGCTCGACCGCGGGCACCAGTTCCCGCATCCGCTGCCCCGCCGTCCAGGCGTCGAGCCCGGGCAGCAGCCGTTCGTATTCGAAACTGTAGGCGCCGCGTGCGATGCCGAGGTCGAGACGCCCGCCGGTGGCGAGATCGGCGAGTGCCGCCTCGCCGGCGAGCTTGATCGGGTGCCAGAAGGGCGCGATCACGGTGCCGGTGCCGAGCCGGATGCGGCGCGTGCGCGCGCCGAGATAGGCGATGTTGATGAAGGGATTGGGCGCGATGGTGAATTCCATCGCGTGGTGCTCGCCGATCCAGGCCGCTTCCATCCCGCCCGCCTCGGCGAGGAGGACGAGCTCCTCGAGCTCCGCGAACAGCGCGGCGTGGCTCTGGCGCCGGTCGAACCGTTCCATATGGACGAAGAGGGAAAATTTCACGGCGCGATCTCCCGCATTAGCGTTTGCACGGTTCCCGAGCTGTCATCGCCGACATAGATGCCGAACCCTTCGACCCGTTCGCGCACATAGCGGCTGATCATGCTGCGCAGCGCCGGATCGGCCACCCGCTCGAGCGGCACGGCGCCGATCGGGTGGCGCTCGGCCGGCGGGCGCGGATCGCCGCCCGCGCTGCCGCGATAGACGATGCTCATGCGCTGGTCCCCGGCGTGCTCGAAGACCGCGAACAGGAAATCGAGCCGCGCCGGGAGGCCGAGGCCGGCCAGCACGCCGAGCAGGGACGCGGGGTCCGTGGCGGGGCCGAGCGCGTGGCCGGCGGGCAGGCCGAGCGCGCCCCCGGCGAGGCGCAGGAGCACCAGCCCCTCGTCGTGCTCGAGCAGCGCCTGCACCGAGACGCTGCGGCCGAGGCCGGCGAGGGCCGACTGGGAGAGGGCGAAATCGACGTAGGCGCCGCGGCAATAGCCGAGCGGCTCCTCGGGCGTGTGGCCGTATGCGACGACCTCGCCGAGCAGGAGGAAATGGTCCCCGGCGCGGACGGTCTGCTCGCGCCGGCAGACGAACCAGGCCACGCCGCCTTCGATCAGCGGCATCCCCAGCGCCCCTTCACGCCAGGCGGCGCGGGTGAATTTGTCGGCCGCCTTGGAGGCGAAGAGCGCCGAGACGTCCTGCTGGCGGTTGCCGAGCACGGTGATGGCGAAGGCCGGCGCGGCGCTGAAGATCGCAGCGCTCGCCGCGCTCTCCGCCACGCACACCGAAAGCAGCGGCGGGGCGAGCGAGACCGAGGTGAAGGAGTTGGCGGTGAAGCCGCGCGGCTGGCCGGCCGGATCGCGGCTGGTGACCACGGTGACGCCGGTCGGGAAGGCCCCGAGCGCCCGGCGGAAGTCGCGCGGATCGGCGATGCCGCCCATCGCCCTACCCCGCCGGAGCCCGCGCCGCGGCGCTCTCGAGGAAGGCGCGCAGCACCTGGTTGACCGTGGCCGGCGCGGTGAGGCTCATCATGTGGCGGGCCCCGGGCAACACGACCGCGCGGCCGTTCGCCGCCTCGGCGGCCATCCGGCGTGACATCTCGGGCGCGGAATTGGGGTCGAGCGCGCCGGTGAGGAACAGGACGGGCATGGCCAGCGCGCCGAGCCGCCCGGCGTGCGCCGCGTCGGCCCGGGCGAACAGCCGATAGGCCCTGCCGTAGCCGAGCGGATCGGCCGCGGCGAGCGCCGCACCCACCCAGACCGCGGTCTCCATCTGCCCGGCCGGGACGGGCGCGCCGAACCAGCGCTCGATCGCCGCCTGCCGCCAGCCTTCCGTGTTCGCGCCTTCGAGTGCGGCCGCCCGCGCCGCGACCGCCGCGCGCTGGGCGGGCGAGCGGCAATAGACCGCGTTCATGGCGATGACCGCGGCCACCCGCTCGGGATGGGCGAGGGCGAATTCGAGCGCGACGAGCGCACCCATCGAATGGCCGACGATGGCCGCCCGCCCGAGGCCCAGCCCGTCCATCAGTTCGCGGATCTGGCGCGCATAATCCCCGAGTGCCGCGGGTTCGGGCGGCGGCGGACTGCCGCCGTGACCGAGCGTGTCGAAGGCTACGACCTCGTGGGTGGCGGCGAAGTCGGCGATCTGCGGCGCCCAGAAGCCCTGGTTCAGCCCGACCCCGTGGACGAACACGAGCGCCGGCCCGCTGCCGGCGCGGCAATAGGCGGTGGCGCCGACCCGGCCGAGCGCGAGGCCTTGCTCAACCATGCAGACCGCCCAGCTCCTCGAGATCCTGGTAGCGGTTGCCGATGCGATGGTGGGGCCGCCCGCCCACCGAAGCCCCGAGGGCGACCACGATCTCGTCGGGCGCCGGGGCATCGTCGATCGAGAACTGCACGGTGAGATAGTGGGAGCGCATGCCCTCGTCGTGCTTGTGCATGAGCGGGATCTGGATCGGCGCGCCGGCCGGCCCGCGCGTGTTGGTGAAGGCGAGATAGGTCTTGGCCCCCACCGCGCGGCGGTAGACGTTGCCGAAGCGCAGCGTGTGGATCAGGGCGGAGGCGTGCTCCACCTCTCCCGCGGTGCCGACGACGGCGGATTTTCCGTATCCTTCCACCGCCTCTCCGCCGCCGGCGAGGGCGAGGATCTCGGCGGTCAGCATCTCCCCGAGCTGCGGGGCGAGGGCGCGGATCGCGGGGCCGAGATCGGCGACGAACTCCGCCCCCGCCCAGGGGTTGCGCAGCACCGCGGCGACCCCGAACAGGCGGAAGGGGGCAACCACTGGCCGGCCACCTTCGACGCGCACATCCTCGCGATAGCTCACCAGCTTGCGCAGCGGCAGATTCATGCGCGCCCCCTCTTGTCTTACCGTATTCTGGTATACCATATGTCGGGATGTCGGGGCTGTAAAGCGGATTCCGCCGCCGCTGTCCCGCCGGGGGGCGGTGGGCTAGAGTCCCGCCCCGCCCGGAAAGCCGGGGCGGCCACACGCCCCCACGAGGAGGCCATGGAAGACGCGAACGCCGGCGCTGGGCTGCTCGTGGACCGCAGCGCGAAAAGCCTGCGCCAGCTGGCGCTCGAAAAACTCCGAGGCGCGATCCTGGAGCTTCGCTTCCGGCCCGGCGAACGGCTGGTCGAGCGCACCTTGTGCGCGCGGCTCGGCGTCAGCCGCAGCGTGGTGCGCGAGGTGCTGCGCCATCTGGAGGCGGAGGGGCTGGTCGTCTCCATCCCCGGCCATGGGCCCGCGGTCGCCAACCCCGATCCGGCGCAGATCGGGCAGATCTACGAATTGCGCTCCATTCTCGAAGGCATGGCGGCGCGCCATTGCGCCGAACGGGCGGGGCCGGCCGAACGCGCCGCCCTGCGCGCCGCCCTCGCCCGCGTCAAGGACGGCTACGCCATGGCCGACCCGGGCGCGGTGCTGCGCGCCACCACCGAATTCTACGAGACCATGTTCCGCGCCGCGGGCCGCACCGTCGCCTGGGACGTGGTGATGGGGCTGAACGGGCGCATCACCCACCTCCGCGCCACCACCATCGCGACCGAGGGCCGCGACCGCGACGGGGTGGCGGAAATGGAACGCATCCATGAGGCGATCGCCGCGCGCGACCCCGCCGCGGCCGAGGCGGCCTCCATCGCCCATGTGCGCAGCGCCATGGGCCTCGCGCTCCGCGAGGTGCGCCGGCTCCGCCCCGACTGACCGCCGCCCGCCGCCCCGGCATCCGCCGCGCCCCTCCTCGCGGTCGGGCGTGCGTAGAGTCCGATCATTTCCTGGTTCCGGGCGGCGTCCTATCGTTCGCCATCCCGACCCGCGCCGGCCGTGGTGTCGCTGGCGCCGGCAGGGGCGCCGGGCCGATCGGGGCCACCAGCGCGAGGACGAGGGAGAGGTTCTTGCGCGTGGTCCTGGTTCCTTTCTTTCGTCCCTCACGTCGTTCGTGCCTCAGGAGCGATGCTGCCCCGGGCGCCGGGATTTCGGCGCCCGGGTATGTCGGCGCCCGGGTATTTCGGCGCCCGGGTCTTGGATCGCAGCCCGCTCGGAAAGCCGCGGCCCTGCTCTTTGCCCCCGCGACCCAGGCGGCCTCGTGCGCCGTCTCCGACTGCTTCACCGCCTTGTCCGAGTGCCCGGGAGCACGCTCGTGATCGC
>DAHWFB010000003.1 GCA_027326105.1 Acetobacteraceae bacterium | reverse complement strand
CGCCTTCGCCGCCTGCAACTGGCCGATCGCCTGTTGCAGCAGATTGATCGCCGCCGCCTTGTGCCCGCCATAGACGGCGGGCGCAGCGCGCAACTGCGCGATCGCGTTGGAAATCGCGTTCTCCGCCGCATTGATGCGGGGAAACGCGGCATAGGCGGTCGCCGCCAGCACGCCGGTGGCGAAGACGGCGACCGCTGCAATCCGAATGCGAGACATGTTCGTTGCTCCCTTGCGTTCGGCCGGGCCTGTGGCGGGTTTTCCGCCCCCGGATACCCAAGGCTTGCCGATTTCGCCGCCCAAGGCAACAGGAGGCGGGCCCGGATGTCGCGCTAGTCCGCGGCGTCGGCCATCCCGCCCGCGGGCTTGGCGTGGGCGAGCTCCTCCATCTTCTCCGCCACGTGGCGCGAGAAGACGTATTCCGCCGGCCGCTGGCCATCGAGCGCGATCTCGGGCGCCATCTTCCCCTCGGTGCGCGGCCCGCGCAGCGCCACCGCGGCGATCTTGAACGGGTGCTTCACCGCATCCACCACCGCGGTCGCCTCGTAGCCGGAATGGACCATGCAATCGGCGCATTTCTCGTAGTTGCCGGTGCCGTAGCGGTCCCAGTCGGTGTCTTCCATCAGTTCGGCGAAGCTCTTCGCATAGCCCTCGCCGAGCAGGTAGCAGGGCCGCTGCCAGCCGAACACGTTGCGCGTCGGCTTGCCCCAGGGCGTGCAGTGATAGGCTTGGTTGCCGGCGAGGAAGTCCATGAACAGCGGGCTCTGGTTGAACTTCCAGCCTCGCCCGCGGCCGCGGCGGAGGATGTCGCGGAACAATTCCTTGGTCTTGCGCCGGTTGAGGAAATGGGCCTGGTCGGGCGCCCGCTCATAGGCATAGCCCGGCGAGGTCATGATCCCGTCGATGCCGAGCGCCATCGCCTCGTCGAAAAACCGCGCCACCCGCTCCGGGAGCGCGCCCTCGAACAGGGTGCAGTTGATCGCCACCCGGAAGCCGCGCGCCTTGGCCGCGGTGATCGCCGCCACCGCGCGGTCGAACACCCCCTCCTGGCTCACCGCCGCATCGTGCATGGCGCGATCGCCGTCCAGATGGATGTCCCAGCAGAAGTCCCGATGCGGCGTGTACTGGTCGAGCTTCTTCTCGAGCAGCAGCGCGTTGGTGCAGAGATAGACGAACTTCCGCCGCGCCAGCAGTCCGCGCACGATCTCGGGCATCTCCTTGTGCAACAGCGGCTCACCGCCGGCGATCGCGACCACCGGCGCCCCGCACTCCTCGGCCGCTTCGAGACATTGCGCGACCGACAACCTCTGGTTGAGTATGGGGGCGGGATAGTCGATCTTGCCGCATCCCGAACAGGCGAGGTTGCAGCGGAACAGCGGCTCGAGCATCAGCACCAGCGGATAGCGCTTCCGCCCGGCGAGATGCTGGCGCACCACATAGGCGCCGACCCGCGCCGCCTGGTTCAAGGGAACGCCCATCTCACACCTCCGCCAGTTCCGCCGGCAGGCGGAAGCGCACGTCCTCGACAATGCCGTCCGCGAGCGGGACCAGCTCCACCGGCCCGAACCGCTCCAGCGCGGTGATCACCGCCCGCACCAGCACTTCCGGCGCCGAGGCTCCGGCGGTGACGCCGACCGCGCGGACGCCCGCGAACCACTCCGCCCGCAAATCCCCGGCGTCGTCGATGAGGTGGCTGGGCCGGCCCAATTGTTCGCCGATCTCGCGCAGCCGGTTGGAGTTGGAGGAGTTGCGCGAGCCCACCACCAGGATGCAATCGACCTCGCGGGCGAGCCGGCGCACCGCGTCCTGGCGGTTCTGCGTGGCGTAGCAGATGTCCTTGACGTCGGGGCCGACGATGGCGGGAAAGCGCGCCGTGAGTGCGGCGATGATGTCACGGGTGTCATCGACCGAGAGCGTGGTCTGGGTGATGTAGGCGAGCCGGGCCGGATCGGCGACCTCCAGCGTCGCCACGTCCTCGACGGTCTGGACCAGATGGATGGTCCCCGGCACCTGGCCCATGGTGCCCTCCACCTCGGCGTGTCCGGCGTGGCCGATGAGCACGATATCGCGCCCGGTCGCGGCGTAGCGCCGCCCCTGGGCATGGACCTTGCTCACCAGCGGGCAGGTCGCATCCAGCACCGGCAGTGCCCGGGCCCGCGCCTCCTCCTGCACCCGCCGCGCGATGCCATGGGCGGAAAAGACGGTGATCGCCCCCTCCGGCACCTGGTCGAGCTCCTCGACGAACACCGCCCCGCGGCTGCGCAGATCCTCGACCACGTGGCGGTTGTGGACGATCTCGTGGCGGACATAGACCGGCGGGCCGAACTTGGCGAGCGCCCGCTCGACGATCTCGATGGCCCGCTCCACCCCGGCGCAGAACCCGCGCGGCTCGGCCAAGACGACACGCATGCAACCCCCCGTCCGCGACCCACCGACAGACCGCCCGTTCGCATAGGCGATTTTCCCGCCCGACCGCAACCCTCGCCGGTGGCGGCGAGGCATGCATATATGTTTATGTCCTTATGGAGATGGGCATGGCCGGCAGGCGGCGGGCGGACCAGGCGGTGGTGGAGGCGGGGCTGGCGGAGAGCCGCGCCCGCGCCCAGGCGCTGATCCTCGCCGGCGAGGTGTTCGCCGGCACGCGGCGCATCGCCAAGGCGGGCGAGATGCTCGCCCCCGGGCAGACCCTGTCCCTCGCCCGCCCCGACCATCCCTGGGTCTCCCGCGGCGGGTTGAAGCTCGCCCACGGGCTGGCCCATTTCGGCCTCTCCCCCGCCGGCCTGGTCTGTCTCGACATCGGCGCCTCCACCGGAGGCTTCACCGACGTGCTGCTCGCCGGGGGCGCGTCGCGGGTCCACGCGGTGGATGTCGGCCATGGCCAACTGGCCTGGAAGCTGCGCTGCGACCCCCGCGTGGTGGTGCATGAGCGCGCCAACGCCCGCTACCTCGAAGCCGCCTCGATCGGCGAGGCGGCCGGCGCGCTGGTGTGCGATGCGAGCTTCATCGGGCTGGCCACACTCCTGCCCGCGCCGCTCGCTCTCTGCGCCGCGGGCGCCTGGGCGGTCGCGCTGATCAAGCCGCAGTTCGAGGCCGGGCCCCGCGCGCTCGACCATCACGGCGTGGTGCGCGAGCCCGCGGTGCGCGCTGCGGTCTGCGAACGCATCGCCGCCTGGTGGGCCCAACTGCCCGGCTGGTCGGTGATCGGGCTCACCCCCTCGCCGATCACCGGGCCGGCCGGCAACCAGGAATTCCTCATCGCGGCACGGCGGGCGTAGCGTCCCGCCCGCCCGCCGGACCCCCCGGGTCTCCCGCCGCGGCTCAGGCGGCGGGCATCACCCAGGCGGCCTGCGTCCCTCAGGCGGCCTGCATCACCTCGTCGGGCAGCTTGGCTCCGGTCATGTAGGTGACCGCGTCGGACATGGTATGCGCCTTGGGGTCGATGACGCAGAGCCGCCGCCCGAGCCGGTGGATGTGGATGCGGTCCGCCACCTCGAACACGTGCGGCATGTTGTGGCTGATCAGGATGATCGGAATGCCGCGCCCCTTCACGTCCAGGATCAGTTCCAGCACCCGGCGCGATTCCTTCACGCCGAGTGCCGCCGTCGGCTCGTCGAGGATGATCACCTTCGAGCCGAACGCCGCCGCGCGCGCCACCGCCACCCCCTGCCGCTGCCCGCCCGACAGCGTCTCCACCGGCTGGTCGATGTTCTGGATCGTCATCAGCCCGAGCTCGGTGAGCTTCTGGCGCGCGATCCGCGCCATCTCGCCGTGGTCGAGCTTGCGCAGCCAGGCGCCGAAGAACCCCGCCTTGCGCAGCTCGCGGCCCATGAACATGTTGTCCACGATCGAGAGCGCGGGAGACATCGCCAGCGTCTGATAGACTGTCTCGATGCCGGCGATGCGCGCGTCGATCGGCGAGGAGAACCGCACCGGCTTGCCCTCGAGCAGGATCTCCCCCTCGTCGGGGTGGACCGCGCCCGAGATCGCCTTGATCAGCGTCGATTTGCCGGCGCCGTTGTCGCCGATCACCGCCAGGATCTCGCCCGGGAAAAGGTCGAAATCGCAGCGGTCCATCGCGGTGACCTTGCCATAGCGCTTGGTCAGCCCGCGAGCCTTGACGATCGGTTCCATCACGCCACCGCCTTTCGGATCCACTGGTCCACCGCGACCGCGGCGATGATCAGCACGCCGATCAAAAGGTACGTCCACTGCGGGTCGCTGCCATACATGTTGAGCCCGAGAGTGAAGACGCCGACGATCATCGCCCCGAACAGCATCCCCAGGATCGAGCCGCGCCCGCCGAACAGCGAAATGCCGCCGATCACCACCGCGGTGATGCTGTTGATGTTCTCGAACTGGCCGGAATTGGGCGAGATCGCGCCGACGCGCCCGATCAGCGCCCAGCCGGCAACCGCGCAGATCAGGCCCGAAAGCGTATAGACGCTGATCAGGATGCGCTTCACCGGCACGCCGGCCAGCTCCGCCGCCTCCGGGTCATCGCCCACCGCATAGACGTGCCGGCCCCAGGCGGTATGGCGCAGCACATAGGCCATCACCGCGACCAGCAGCAGCATCAGGATCGCGCCGTAGGTGAACGTCGCCCCGGTGCCGATCTTGCCGCCGATGGTGAAGGTATCGCCGAGGAACTGCAGCAGCGGCGCCTGCAACTCGATCTGCGCCGCGCCGATGGTCTGGTGCTGCGAATAGAGATAGTCGGCGGCGAGCACGATCTGCCAGGTCCCGAGCGTGACGATGAACGGCGGCAGCTTCACCCGCGCCACCAGGACCCCGTTGAAGAAGCCCAGCGCCGACCCGCAGGCCAGTCCAACCAGGACGGCGAGCGGCGCGGGCAGGCCGTAGCTCATCGCGCATTGCCCCATCACCACCGAGGACAGCACCATGATCGCGCCCACCGAGAGCTCGATCCCGGCGGTCAGGATCACCAGCGTCTGCGCCACGCCCACGATGCCGGTGATCATCACCTGCTGGAGGATCAGGGTCAGCGCATAGGCCGAAAAGAAGCGCTGCCCCACGACCACGCCGAAGCCGAGAATCGAGACCAGCAGCACGATCAGCGGCACCAGCGAGGGCACCCGGTGCAGCAGGCTCTGGAACCGCTGCATCGCCGATTTGCGCTGCCCGAACTCGGCCACCGCCTCCTTCCCCGCGGTCGGGATTACCGCCTCGAAATCCTGCGGGCTGCCACGATTGGCGGACATTTCACTGCTCTCCCCTGCGTTGACCGTCGGCTCCGGCACCTTCGCGGGTGGGAGCGGCACGCGCCGCCGCTCCCGATGCCGCGTTCAGACCGAGCCAGGCCGGCTCAGCCTCGACCATGTCTCAGCCCCGCCCTTGCTTCAGCCCCAGCAGAGTTTGGCACCTTCCGCCGGCGTGATCGAGGGGATCCCCGGCATCGGCTGCGCGGTGATCAGGTTGGTGCCGGTGTTGAAGAAATTGAGTCCCTTGCTCGCCTGCGGCTTGACGTGGCTCTTCGCCCATTTGGCGATCGCGTCCACGCCGAGGGAAGCCATCTTGAGCGGATACTGCTGCGAATCCGCGCCGATCATGCCGGCCTCCAGCCCCTTCACGCCGGTGCAGCTGCCGTCGATCGCGACGATCAGCACGCCCTTGGTCTTGCCGACCGACTTCAGCGCCTGGTAGGCGCCGAACGCCGCCGGCTCGTTGATGGCGTAGACCAGGTTGATGTTGGGGTTGCGCGCGAGCAGCGATTCCATCGCCTTCTGCCCGCCGGCCTCGGCACCGCCGGTGACCGCGTGCCCGACAATGCGCGGATCGGACTCGCTGCCCCAGCTATGCGGATTCTTGATCTTGATGCCGAAGCCGGTGAGGAAGCCGTGGTCGCGCTCCACGTCCACCGTCGGATGCGCGATGGAAAGATCGAGCAGGGCGATCTTCGCGGTCTTCGCCGCCGCCCCCATCTTCGCCTTCGCCCATTCGCCGATCAGCTTGCCGGCCTCGAAATTGTCGGTGGCGAACGTCATGTCGGCGGCGGAAGCCGGGCTCAGCGCGGTATCCAGCGCGATCACCAGCAGCCCCGCCTTGCGCGCCTTCTCCACCGTCGGCACGATCGCCTTGGTGTCGGAGGGGGTGATCAGGATGCCCTTGGCGCCATCGGCGATGCAGCTTTCGATCGCCGCCACCTGGCTCTGGTTGTCGCCGTCGTACTTGCCGGCGTAGGTCTTGAGATCGACCCCGAGCTTCTTGGCTTCCGCCAGCGCGCCCTGGCGCATCTTGACGAAATAGGGGTTGGAATCGGTCTTGGTGATCAGGCAGGCCTTCACCGGCGCGGCCTGGGCGGAAGCCGGCCCGAACAGCGCGCCGAGGCCGATGGCAGCGGCGGCGAGGAGCGCCGGTTTCGCGAGGGGTAGTTTCCTGGGCATCTGTCTCTTCTCCTGGTTGGCTTCTGTCTTCACCGGGATTCTCCCCCGATGGGCGACCTGTTTGCCGGCTGCGTCCACAGCCTAGGCGCGAATTCGGGTGTCGGGCAACCGCCCCGTGGCGCTCCGGCCAGCGGTCGCCGGCGCGCGACCCACCCGGCGGCCGTCGCCCGGCCGGCAGGGCACGGAGCGGGGATGGCACAGAGCGGAGACGGCGTCGCAGCGGAGGGCAGGGCGAAATGCCCGGCAACAGGCCGACGGCTGCGCAATGCTCGTTCCTCCCCGGACACGCAATCGTTTTCTCTTTGCCACAGTCTGCCTTGCGGAACCCGCCTGCGTCAATATGGTTTGCAGGGTGTTTTCGCCGTCAGGACCCGAGTGCTGCGGCGCGCAGCACCTCGGCGCGGATCTCCTCGGTCAGCCGCGCCTTGAGCACGGCGAATTCGGGGGTGGTCTTGACCGTATAGGGGCGCGGCCAGGCCAGCGGCACGTCGAGGTCGCACTTCACCGCCCCGGGCCGCGCCGTCATCACCAGGACGCGGGTGGCGAGGAAGATCGCCTCGTCGATGTCGTGGGTGACGAACAGCACGGTCTTGCGGTCGGCCTGCCAGATGGCGGCGAGCAGTTCCTGCATCAGCTCGCGGGTCTGGTGGTCGAGCGCGCCGAAGGGCTCGTCGAGCAGCAGGATGGCGGGGTCGTTGGCGAGCGCGCGGGCGAGCGCGGTGCGCTGCTGCATCCCCCCCGAAAGCTGGCGCGGCCAGTGGCGCTCGAACCCGCGCAGGCCGACGCGGGCGATCAGGTCGGCGCTGATGCGCGCCTGCTCGGCGGCGGGCACGCGCTTCTCCACCAGCCCGAAGCGGATGTTCTCCTCCACCGTCAGCCAGGGAAACAGCGTGTAGGACTGGAACACCATGCCGCGCTCGGCCGAGGGGCCGGTGATGGTGCGCCCCTCGAGCCGGATCGCCCCCGCGCTCGGCGCATCGAGCCCGGCGGCCAGCCGCAGCAGGGTGGATTTGCCGCAGCCCGAGGGGCCGAGGATGGTGACGAACTCGCCGCGCGCGACCGAGAGCGTGACCGGGGCGAGCGCGGGCAGCGCCGGGCGGCCGTGGGCGGGGGGAAAGGTGCGCGCGACCCCTCCGATCTCCAGGAAGCTCACAGCCCCGCCCAGGGAAACAGCCGGCGGTTCGCGGCTCGGAACAAGAGATCCGTCACCAGACCGATCAGCCCGATGGTGACGATGCCGAAGATCATCTGCCCGGTATCGAGCAGGCGCTGGCTGTCCATGATCATGTGGCCGATCCCCGAGGAGGCGCCGATGAGTTCGGCGACGATGACATAGGTCCAGGCCCAGCCCAGCACGAGGCGCAGCGTCTCCATCACCTGCGGGGCGTTGGCGGGCAGGATCACGCGGCGGACGATGCCGCCCGGGCGGGTGCCGAGCGTATAGGCCGCCTCGATCAGATCGGTCCGCGTGGCGCCGGCGGAGACCGCGACGATGATGACGATCTGGAAGAAGGTGCCGAGAAAGATCACCGCGAGCTTCTGCACCTCGCCCACCCCCGCCCACAGGATGAGCAGCGGGATGAAGGCGGAGGCCGGCAGGTAGCGGGCGAAGCTGATGAAGGGCTCGAAGAAGGCCTCCACCGGCTTGAACGCGCCCATGGCGAGCCCGAGCGGCACGCCGAGGGCGGCGGCGATCGCGAAGCCGCCGAGCACGCGCCAGATGGTCATCGCCATGTCGAAGCCGAAGCCGAAGCGGGTCAGCAGATGCCAGCCCGAGAGCGCCGCCTTGCCCGGCGAGGCGAGAAAGATCGCCGGCACCGCGCCGCCGTAGGTGAGCGCCGCCCAGAACCCCACGAAGAGCGCGAAGAACCCCGCCCCGAGCACCGCCCGCGCGGCGCCCGAGACCGCCACCAGCGGGCGCATCATGGCACCGCACCTTTCCGCCGATCTGTCAGCCGCGTCTCCGCGCCATCGGCAGGGGAGCAATGTGGCGCGTGACGGCCCCGCCAACTCCACGCGCGCGGGCGGCGAGCAGCGCTGCTCGCCACCATCAGACGAACGAAGGATCGAGCAATGCCGAAAGATCGGGAATCTTCTTGATCACGCCGGTATCTTTCAGCACCGCGGCGGCATCCTTGGTGAAGGCTTGCATCGGCCCCTTCATGTAGGCCTGGTTCATCACCCGGTCCTGCCAGGTGAGATAGGAGGCGGAGGAGGCGAACTGCGCCGCCGTCTGCTTCACGTGCTTGCCCATCATGGCGAAGGATTTCTCCGGATCGCGCTTGATCATGGCGAGCGCGTCGAACCAGCTCTGCACCACCGCGCGCACCGCGGCGGGGTTCGCCTTGATGAAGGCGGGGCCGAAGGCGAGCGTGTCCTCGATCACCGGATATTGCAGGGTGGAGACCAGGATGTGCGCCTTGGCCGGGCCGAGCTTGCGCACCTCGGAAAGATAGGGCTCGTAGGTGGAGGCGGCGTCGAACCGCCCGGCGATGAAGGCCTGCGCCGCCGCCTGCGGGTCGACGGTCGCGTAGTTCACGTCCTTGATCGAGAGTCCGTTCTTGTAGAGCACGTAGGCGAGCAGGAAATAGGGCGTGGTGCCGGGCGCGTCCGCACCCACGCTCCTGCCCTTCAGCCCGGCCACCGTGGTGATGGCGGGCTTGGCGACGATCCCGTCCGCGCCTTTGGATTTGTCGAGCACCAGCACCTGCGTCAGCGGCACGCCGCCGGAGGCCCAGGTGATCATGGTATCGATGGTGGTGACGAGGCAGTTGAGCGCGCCCGACATGAACGCGAGGTTGCGCCCGCTCTGGGGCACGAACCTGGTCGTCGCATCGACGCCGTTCTTGCGGAAGATGCCGGCGTCCTCGGCGAGCGAGAGGGGCGCGAAGCCGGTCCAGCCCGACATGCCGATGACCACCTTGGGCAGCGCCGCCGCGCCGGCGATGGCGGGCATGGCGAGCGTGGGCAGGGCGAGCGCGCCGGTGGCGGCGAGAAAGCTGCGGCGATCCATCGTGGTTTCTCCTCCTGGGCGGTTGCGGCCAGAGTAGGGACGCGCGGGCGCCCCTGTCCATCAGGACCTCAGAGCGCGAGGCCGGGCAGATCGAGCCCCTGCGCGCGGGCGCAGTCGCGGGCGATGGCGTAGCCGGCGTCGGCGTGGCGCATCACCCCGGTCGCGGGGTCGTTCCACAGCACGCGCGCCAGGCGCCGGGCGGCTTCGGGCGTGCCATCGGCCACGATCACCATCCCGGAATGCTGCGAATAGCCCATCCCCACCCCGCCGCCGTGGTGCAGCGAGACCCAGGTCGCCCCCGAGGCGCAATTGAGCAGGGCGTTGAGCAGCGGCCAGTCCGAAACCGCGTCCGAGCCGTCGGCCATCGCCTCGGTCTCGCGGTTGGGCGAGGCGACGGAGCCGGAATCCAGATGATCGCGCCCGATCACGATCGGCGCCTTCAATTCGCCCGTGGCCACCATCTCGTTGAAGGCGAGCCCCAGCCGGTGGCGCTGGCCGAGCCCCACCCAGCAGATGCGCGCGGGCAGGCCCTGGAAGGCGATCCGCTCGCGCGCCATGTCGAGCCAGTGGTGCAGATGCGCGTCATCGGGGATCAACTCCTTCACCTTCGCGTCGGTGCGCGCGATATCCTCGGGGTCACCCGAGAGCGCCGCCCAGCGGAACGGGCCGATGCCGCGGCAGAACAGCGGGCGGATATAGGCGGGCACGAAGCCGGGGAAGGCGAAGGCGTCCGCGACCCCCATCTCCTCGGCCATGGCGCGGATGTTGTTGCCGTAATCGACGGTGGGGATGCCTTGGCGCCAGAAGCCCAGCATCGCCGCGACCTGCGCCGCCATCGAGCGCTTGGCGGCCAGCGCCACGCCCGCGGGGTCGCGCGCGCGGCGCTCCTCCCACTCGGCCATCGTCCAGCCGGCGGGAAGATAGCCGTTGAGCGGGTCGTGCGCCGAGGTCTGGTCGGTCACCGCGTCGGGGCGGATGCCGCGGCGGAGGATTTCGGGGAAAATCTCGGCGGCGTTGCCAAGGAGACCGACCGAGACCGGCTTGCCCTCCCGCTTCGCCGCCGCGATCATCGCGAGCGCCTCGTCGAGCGTCTGCGCGGCGCGGTCGAGGTAGCGGGTGCGCAGGCGCATGTCGATGCGCGAGGGCGAACACTCGACCGCGAGCAGGGAGGCGCCGGCCATGGTGGCGGCGAGCGGCTGCGCCCCGCCCATGCCGCCCAGACCGCCGGTAAGGATCCAGCGGCCGGCGAGATCACCGCCGAAGTGCTGGCGCGCCATCTCGGCAAAGGTCTCGTAGGTGCCTTGCACGATGCCCTGCGAGCCGATGTAGATCCAGGAGCCCGCGGTCATCTGGCCGTACATCATCAGCCCCTTGCGGTCGAGCTCGTGGAACTTCTCCCAAGTCGCCCAGTGGGGCACCAGGTTGGAGTTGGCGATCAGCACGCGCGGCGCGTCCGGCTGGGTGCGAAAGACGCCGACCGGCTTGCCCGACTGCACCAGCAGCGTCTCGTCGGCTTCGAGGCGGGCCAGCGTGGCTGCGATGCGGTCGAAACTCTCCCAATCCCGCGCGGCGCGGCCGATGCCGCCATAGACCACGAGTTCCTCCGGCTTCTCGGCAACCTCCGGGTCAAGATTGTTCATCAGCATGCGCAACGGCGCCTCGGTGAGCCAGCTCTTCGCATGCAGCGTGCTGCCACGCGGGCTGCGGATGCGGCGGGCGTTGTCGAGGCGGGAGAGGGTGGTCATGGCGCGGACTCCTCGGTCTCGCAAAAACGGATGCAGGCGGCGAGCATGCCGCGCAGTTCGGCGACGAGCGGCGCGGCGAAATCGGCGTCATAGGGCGGCGGCCAGTCGGCCTCGCTCACCGCGCCGCACGGCTCGCGCAGGTAGGCGCGGATCGCGAGTTCCATCTGCACGGCGTGCACGCCCGCACCGGGTGCGCCGTGGTGGCGCGTGATCCAGCCGCCCTTGAAGCGCCCGTCGGTGACATGGGCGCGCCCGCTCGCCGCCATCAGCGCGCCGAGCCGCGATCGCAGGCCGCGATCGCAGGCCGCGCCATCGCTGGTGCCGAGGTTGAAGACCGGCAAAAGCCCCGCAAACAGCCGGGGAATTTCGGAGCGGATGGAGTGGCAGTCATAGAGCACGATGCGCTCGTGCCGCGCGCGCAGCCGGGCGATCTCGCCTTCCAGCGCCGCATGGTACGGAGCGAAGTATCGCTGCCTCCGGTCGGCGATCGCGGCGGCGTCCGGCGCGGCGCCCGGGTGGTAGAGCGGCTCGCAGTCGAAGGTGGTGGTCGGGCACAGTTCGGTGCTCGCCCGGCCGGGATAGAGCGAGGCCCCGGACGGGTCGCGGTTGACGTCGATGATGCTGCGCGAGAGCGCGGTCGTGACGATCGTCGCGCCCATCGCGCCCGCGAAGCCGTAGAGTTCGGCCAGGAACCAGTCGGCGTCTTTGCGCGCGCGCCAGGGCGAGACGAAATCCGCCACGTGCTCCGATGGAATCTGGATGCCCGCGTGCGGAATCGACAGCAACAAAGGCCCCTCGCCGCGACGAACGTGCAGCCATTCGGGCGGCGCGCTCATGCCTCCCTCCAGATCCCCGGCAGCATCCGCGCGCCCGCCGCGGCGGCGAGCGCGCCCTCGCGCACCAGCGCGGCGGCGGCGGCGAGGTCGGGGGCGAGGAAGCGGTCGGGGCCGAGCGGGGGAACCACGGCGCGGATCGCCGCGCGCGCCCGCTCCAGCGCCGGGCCCGACGCCAGCGGCTGGTGGAAATCGCAGCCCTGCGCTGCGGCCAGCGCCTCGATGCCGAGGATATGCTCGAGATTCCCGGCCATGCGCAGCAGCCGGTAGGCGCCATGGGTCGCCATCGACACATGGTCCTCCTGGTTGGCCGAGGTGGGGATGGAATCGACGCTGGCGGGGTGCGCCAGCATGCGGTTTTCCGCCACCAGCGCGGCGGCCGTCACCTGCGGCAGCATGAAGCCCGAATTCAGCCCCGGCGCGGGGGTGAGAAACGCCGGCAGGCGCGACAGCGTCGGGTCGGTCAGGAGCGCGATGCGCCGCTCGGCGAGCGAGCCGATCTCGCACAGCGCGAGCGCGGTGATATCGGCGGCGAAGGCCACCGGTTCGGCGTGGAAATTCCCGCCCGAGAGCACCTCGGGTCCGTCCGTGCCGTCCGCGAAGATCAGCGGGTTGTCGGAAACCCCGTTGGCCTCGGTGGCCAGCGTCGCCCCCACCCCGCGCAGAAGATCGAGCACGGCACCCATCACCTGGGGTTGGCAGCGCAGGCAGTAGGGGTCCTGCACCCGGTCGTCGCCTTCGAGGTGGGAGGCGCGGATGGCGCTTCCCGCCATCAACGCGCGGATCGCCCCCGCCACCTCGATCTGGCCGCGATGGCCGCGCAGGGTCTGGATGCGCGCATCGAAGGGCGCGTCCGAACCGCGCGCGGCGTCGGTGGACAAGGCCCCGGTCACCAGCGCGGCCTGCCAGCAGCGTTCGGCCGCGAACAGGCCCGCGAGCGCGAGCGCGGTCGAGATCTGGGTGCCGTTGAGCAGCGCGAGCCCCTCTTTCGGCGCGAGTTCGAGCGGCGCGAGCCCCGCCCCCGCCAGCGCCTCGGCCGCCGGGCGGCGAACGCCCCCCGCCAGGATCTCCCCCACCCCGAGCAGGAGTGCGGCGGCGAGATGGGCGAGCGGCGCGAGATCGCCCGAAGCGCCGACCGAGCCTTGCGCGGGGATCACCGGCAGCAGATCGCGCCCGAGCGCGGCCAGCAGCCGTTCCAGCGTCGCCGGGCGGACGCCGGAAGCGCCCTGGGCGAGGCTCGCGATCTTGAGCGCGAGCGCGAGCCGCACCACCGGCGCGGGCAACGCCTCGCCGACGCCGGCGGCGTGGGAGAGCACGAGGTTGCGTTGCAGCGTCGCGAGATCGGCGGGCGCGATGCCGACCGAGGCGAGCCGCCCGAACCCGGTGTTGATGCCATAGACCGGCGCCCCGCGCGCCAGCACCGCCGCCACCGCATCGGCCCCGGCGGCGACCACCGGCCAGGCAGCGGCATCGAGGGTCGCCGCCGCCCCGGCGTGCAGCGCGCGCCAGTCCGGCCCGCTCATCGCACCGGGACGCAGGAGGAGGGTGGTCATGGCGTGATGTCTCCGTGATGGACCCGTGCGGCGAGCGGCGCCGGCCCGATCCAGCCGATCAGGGCGGCCGGCGAGGGCGCGTCCCAGAGCGCGAGATCGGCCCATTTGCCGGCCTCCAGCGAGCCGGTTTCCGAGCCGAGCCCGAGCGCGCGCGCGGCCTCGATGGTCACCCCGCGCCAGGCCTCGGCCACGGTCAGCCCCCAGAAGGTGCAGGCCATGTGGGCGGCAAGCCGCAGCGAGGACAGCGGCGAGGTCCCGGGGTTGCAGTCGGTCGCGACCGCCATCCCCACCCCGGCGCGCCGGAACGCCGCCACCGGCGGGCTCTGGCGCTCGCGCAGGCAGTAGAAGGCGCCGGGCAGGAGCGTGGCGACGGTGCCGGCGGCGGCCATCGCCGCGACGCCCTGCGCGTTCGCATATTCCAGATGGTCGGCGGAAAGCGCGCCGAAGCGGGCGGCCAGCGCCGCGCCGCCGTTGTCGGCGAGCTGGTCGGCATGGAGCTTGACCGGCAGGCCGTTCGCCCGCGCGGCGGTGAACACCCGCGCGATCTCGGCCTCGGTATAGGCGATGCTCTCGTGGAACCCGTCCACCGCGTCGGCGAGCCCGCTCGCCGCGAGTGCGGGAATCGCCTCGCCGCAGATCCAGTCGAGCCAGGCCCCGCGCTCGCGGTCGGGCGGCGGGGCGTGGGCGCCGAGAAAGCTGGTGGCGACGCTCACCGCGCGCAGCGCGCCGAGCCGGCGGGCGGCGCGCAACTGGCGCAATTCGGCCTCCGGCTCCAGCCCGTAGCCGGATTTGATCTCGACCGTGGTCACCCCCTCGGCGAGCAGCGCGTCCAGCCGCGGCAGCGCGGCCGCGACCAGCGCCGCCTCGTCCGCCGCCCGCGTCGCCCGCACGGTGGCGAGAATGCCGCCCCCCCCGCGCGCGATCTCGGCATAGCTCTCCCCGGCCAGCCGCCGCTCGAACTCCTCCGTGCGGTCGCCGGCGAAGACCAGGTGGGTATGGGCGTCGATCAGCCCCGGGCTCAGCAGCCGGCCCTCGCCCGCGATGGTCTCGCCGGCGCGCAGCCCGGCGGGCAGATCGTCCATCGGGCCCAGCCAGGCGATGCGCCCGCCGCGGACCGCGAGCGCCCCGCGCTCGACCAGCGCGGTGCCAGCGGCGGGCTCGGCGAGCGGCAGCAGGCGGACATCGGTCCACAGACGATCGACCCGGAGCGCCATGATGCTTGCCGATTCCCCCTCGAAGGCCGCCCGCGCCCTCTGGACGGGCGGCGTATTTGTCTATACATATTCGCCCACCCGCTGTCCACCCCCGCGAGGAGGAAAATCATGCCCCGCCTGTTCTTCGATCACGCTTTGCTCGCGGACGGCTGGGCCGGGAACGTCGGCGTCGAGATCGAAGGGGGCTGGATCCGCGCCGTCCATCCCGGCGCCGCGCCGGCGGGCTACGAGCGGGCCGGGGCGATCGCCGTGCCCGGGCTCGCGAGCGTCCACTCCCACGGCTTCCAGCGCGCCATGGCCGGGCTCGCCGAACGCCGTGCCCCGGCCGCGGCGGCGGTCGCGGACGACAGTTTCTGGACCTGGCGGGAGGTGATGTACCGCTTCCTCGCCCGCCTCTCGCCCGAGGATGTCGAGGCGATCACCGCGCTCGCCTATGCCGAGATGCTCGAAAGCGGCTTCACCGCGGTGGGCGAGTTCCACTATCTGCACAACGACCCCGCCGGCGCGCCCTACGCCAACCCGGCGGAATTGTCCGAACGCGTCGCCGCCGCCGCCGCCACCACCGGCATCGGCCTCACCCTGCTGCCCTCGCTCTATCTCGCGAGCGGCTTCGGCGGCGCCCCGCCGGCCGCGGGGCAGCGCCGCTTCATCGCCCCCGCGGACCATTTCGCCCGCATCCTCGAAGGCGGGCGGCGTGCGCTCGCGAACCTCGACGACGCCAGCCTCGGCATCGCCCCCCACTCGCTGCGCGCGGTGCCGGAAGCCGCCCTGCGCGAGTTGCTCGCCGCCCACCCCGCCGGGCCGGTGCATCTGCACATCGCCGAACAGGAGGGCGAGGTGGCCCAGTCGCTCGCCTTCTCGGGCGAGCGTCCGGTCGCCTGGCTGCTCGCCCGCTTTCCCGTCGATGCCCGCTGGTGCCTGGTCCACGCCACCCACATGGACCAGGCCGAAACCGCGGCACTCGCCGCCACCGGGGCGACAGCCGGCCTCTGCCCGGTCACCGAAGCCTCGCTCGGCGACGGCATCTTTCCCGCGCTGGCCTGGGCGGCGGCGGGCGGCGGCTTTGCGCTGGGCACCGATTCCAACGTCGCCATCGGCGCGGCAGAGGAGTTGCGCCAGCTGGAGACCAGCCAGCGCCTCGCCCACCGCGCCCGCAACGTGCTCGGCGCGCCCGGGGCCTCCACCGGCCGGCGCCTGTTCGCCGGCGCGCTCGCCGGCGGCGCGCAGGCGCTGGGCCGGCGGATCGGCGCGCTGGCGCCGGGCGCGCGGGCCGACATCGTGGTGCTCGACGCCACCCACCCCGACCTCGCCGTGGTCAGCGGCGATCTCTGGCTCGACCGCTGGATCTTCGCGCTCGGGCGGAGCGCGATCGGGGCGGTCTACGTCGGCGGCGAGCGGACGGTCTCCGCCGGCCGCCACCGCTCGCGGGAGCCGATCCTCGCGGCCTACGGACGGGCGCTGGCCCGCCTCGCGTGAACGCGACCCCGCCACCGCCGCGCTACGTCGCCATCGCCGAGGCGCTGCGCGCGCGCATCCTCGCCGGAGACTGGCCGCCCGGCCACCCCATCCCCACCGAGGCCAGCCTGATGGCGGAATTCGGCTGCTCGCGGATGACCGTCTATCGCGCCCTCTGGGGTCTGGCCGAGGCCGGGCTGATCACCCGCCGCCGCCGCGCCGGCTCCCATGTCGCCGCCCCCCGGCGCGAGGAGGCGGTGTTCGGCATCCACGACATCGAGGCCGAAATCGCCCGCTCGGGCGCACCCTACCGCTACGAGCGGCTCTCCCGCGCGCTCCGCCCGGCCGGCCGCGCGGAGCGCGCGCGCCTCGGCCTCGCCGGGCCGGCCGAGGTTCTCGCCCTCGGCGCGCGCCACTTCGCCGGCCCGCGCGCCTTCGTGCTGGAGGACCGGCTGATCCATCTCGCCGCCGTGCCCGCGGCGCGGAGCGAAAGTTTCGCCACCGTCCCGCCCGGGCGCTGGCTGCTCTCCCACGTGCCCTGGAACGAGGCCGAGCACCGCATCTCCGCCGAGCCCGCCGGCGCCTTCGAGGCCGCGGCGCTCGCCATCCCGCGCGGCGCGCCGCTTTTGGTGCTGGCCCGGCGCACCTGGTCCGGCGAAGTGCCGGTCACCGCCGTCCGGCTCTGCTATCCCGGGCCGGACTATGCGCTGGTCGGCCGCTTCCGCCCCGGCGGTTAAGCCGGCGCCCGCCGGCCGCGGACACCCCGCGGCCAGGGCAAACGCCGAGGCCAGGGCTCCGCCCTGGACCCGCCGGGGCCTGAGGCCCCGGACCCCCTGCTCCGGAAGATAGAGATTCCGACGGTGCGCATCCGGCAGTCGAAGGCGACGATCACACCGCTAGCGCCCGGCGATCTTCTCGAGGTGGGTCCGCATGTCGAAGAAGACCATGATCAGTTCGCAATAGACCCGCCACAGCAGCACCCCGAGCGCGCCGGCGGCGAGCGCGAACAGCCCGTGCAGCAGGCCGCCATAGCCGAACAGCGCGCCGGCGACGCCGACGAGGGTGGAAAGCCCGATCACCACCAGGCCGATCACGAAGACGATCTGGATGATGGCGGGAGTGATGAAGCGGTCGAAGCTGAGGAAGGACATGGCGCGCCTCCACGTTCGTTGCACGAGCGTTCTACCACCGCACGGCAGCCGGCCACAACCGTGCGCGCAGCCGTGGACTCCGCGCTGTTCGCACATGAATGCACATAATCTTGCACCAGCCTGCGCGTTATGGTAAGAATTCGCACAACGAGCGGGGGAAACGAAATTGGCCGGCGCTTCCACGCAGCGAATCTGCTTCACCCTCCGTGTCCGCCCCGACCGGCTCGCCGAATATCGCGCCCGCCACGCGGCGGTCTGGCCGGAGATGCGGGCGGCGCTGCACCAGGCCGGCTGGCACAATTATTCCCTGTTCCTGGCCGAGGATGGGCTGCTCGTCGGCTATCTCGAAACCCCTGATTTCGCCGCCGCCCGCGCCGCCATGGCGGCGCGGGCCGTCAACGCCCGCTGGCAGGCGGAAATGGCGCCCTTCTTCGTCTCCCTCTCCGGCCGGCCGGACGAATCCTTCCAGCTGCTCGCGGAGGTCTTCCACCTGCCCTGACCGCGCCCGCCCCCCATCCCCAACCCGAGGAGGAAACCCCATGCAACGTCGCTCCCTGCTGCTCGCCGCCCCCGCGCTCGTGCTCGGCGCCGCCCTGCCGGCGGACGCCGCGAGCTTCAAGAAGGGCCAGACCATCGCCTTCCTGCCCAAGCAGATCAACAACCCCTACGAGGTCATCGCCGACAATGGCGGGCTCGCCGCCTGCAAGGAAATCGGCGACATCGGCAAGGCGGTGGGCCCGTCGGACGCCGGCGCCTCCTCGCAGGTCTCCTACATCAACACGCTGGTCGCCCAGCGGGTGGCCGCCATCGTCATCGCCGCCAACGACCCCAACGCGCTGGTCCCCTATCTCAAGCGGGCGATGAGCCAGGGCATCAAGGTCGTCACCTTCGATTCCGACACCGCCCCCGCCGGCCGCCAGTTGTTCATCAACCAGGCGGTGAGCGAGGCGATCGGGCGCAGCGAGGTGCAGCTGCTCGGCAAGCTCATCGGCTACCAGGGCGAGATCGCCATCCTGTCCGCGACCCCCAACGCCACCAACCAGAACACCTGGATCAAGTGGATGAAGGCGGAACTCGCGCTGCCGAAATACGCCAGGATGAAGCTGGTCAAGATCGCCTACGGCAACGACGACGACCAGAAGTCCTTCATCGAGATGCAGGGGCTGGTGCAGGCCTATCCCCATCTGCGCGGCATCATCTCGCCGACCACCGTCGGCATCTCGGCGGCGGCGCGCTATCTCTCCACCTCGCCCTTGAAGGGCAAGCTCGAACTCACCGGCCTCGGCCTGCCCAACCAGATGCGCCCCTACGTCAAGGACGGCACGGTGACCGCGTTCGAACTCTGGAGCCCTGCCGATCTCGGCTATCTCGCGGCCTACGCCGCCGCCGCCCTCGCCTCGGGCATCATCACCGGCAAGGAGGGGGATACGTTCCCCGCCGGCAAGCTCGGCTCGCGCACGGTCGGCAAGATGGGCGAGGTGGTGCTCGGCCCGCCCACCGTGTTCGACAAGGCCAACATCGACAAGTTCAACTTCTGAGCCGCGCCCGCCACCGGGGCGGCCTGCCCGCGCGAGGCCGAGGATGCCGCAGGAGCACAGGGAGCAGCAGGAGCGCGGGGAGCAGCAGGACACCGCGCCCGAGAGCGCGGTCGGCGTCGGCGTCTTCGGCATCGGGCTCGAGGCCTATTGGGCGCAGTTTCCTGGCCTGCGGGAGCGGCTCGAGGGCTGGCAGGCCCATGTCGAGCAGCGGCTGGGGGCGCTGGGGGCGCGGGTCGTCTCCGCCGGGCTGGTCGATACCGCGCCCCGCGCCCGCGCCGCCGCGGCGATCCTCGGCGATCCCGGCCTCGATCTCCTGGTCTGCTACGTCGGCACCTACGCCACCTCCTCGCAGGTGCTGCCGGCGGTGCAGTTCGCCGCCAAGCCGGTGGTGATCCTCAATCTCCAGCCCGCCGCCGCGCTCGACTATGCCCATTGCGACACCGCCGAATGGCTCGCCCATTGCTGCGCCTGCTGCGTGCCCGAGATCGCCAACGCCTTCGCCCGCGCCCGGGTGCGCTTCAACGTCGTCACCGGCATGCTGTTCGACGATGCGATCGCCTGGGGCGAAATCGCCGACTGGGTGGCGGCGGCGCGCGCCGCGCGGGCGCTGCGGCGGGCGCGCATCGGCTATCTCGGCCACCCCTACCCCGGCATGCTCGACATGTACACCGACTTCACCGAGGTCAGCGCCCGCCTCGGCACCCATCTCGAAATCCTCGAGATGGACGATCTCCATCGCGCGGTCGCGCGGGTGGGCGAGCCGGAGGTGGCGGCGAAGCAGGCCGAGATCCGCGCCCGCTTCACCCTCGCCCGCAGCGACGGGCCGGGCGCCGACCCGATCGCCCGACCCATCCCGCCCGAGACCATGGCCTGGACCGCCCGCGTCGCCTGCGCGCTCGACCGGCTGGTGGCGGAGCACGACCTCCAGGGGCTGACCTATTACTATCGCGGCCTCGACGGCAACGAGAACGAGCGTCTCTGGTCGGCGCTGATCGTCGGCAACACCCTGCTCACCGCGCGCGGCGTGCCCGCCGCCGGCGAGGCCGACCTCAAGACCTGCCTCGCCATGCTGCTCTGCGACCGGCTCGGCGCGGGCGGCTCCTTCACCGAATTCTACGCCATGGATTTCCGCGAATCCTTCGTGCTGATGGGCCACGACGGTCCCGGCCACATCGCGATCGCGGCCGAGCCGCCGGTGCTGCGCGGGCTCGGCGTCTATCACGGCAAGCGCGGCGCCGGGGTAGCGGTCGAGTTCCGGGTGCGCATCGGCCCGGTCAGCATCCTCGGGCTGACCCAGACCGAGGCCGGGCTGAAGCTGGTGCTGGCCGAGGGCGAGGCCATCCCCGGCCCCACGCTCGCCATCGGCAACACCAATTCGCGCCTGCGCTTCGCCCTGCCGCCGCGGGAGTTCCTGACCCGCTGGTGCGAGCAGGCACCGACCCATCACGTCGCGCTGGCCATCGGCCACCAGCGTGCCCGGGTGGAAAAGCTCGCCCGCATCCTCGGTCTCGATCTCGCCGTGGTCTGAGCGCCCGCATCCCTGCCGCCGCCCTCCTTTCGGACCCGCAACCGTGCTATCCTGGGACGGTGGAGAGGGAAGGGAGTTCCACATGTCCGCATCCGCGAAGCCGCCGTATCGCCCGCGCTGCCCGCACGGCCGCTGGCGGCGGGCACTGGCCGCCGCTCTCGCGCTCGCCGCCGCCTGCCTGCCCTCCGCCGCCGCCGGGGCCGCCACCGGGGCGGGGGGCTTCACCACCTTCGACAATCCCGGCGGCGGTCGCCTCATCTCCGGCACCCTCCCCGCGGCGGATGCCACCACCGCCGCGGCGCTCACCGACATGCTCCGCCGCACCCACCGCTATTTCGCCGCCCGCCCCGACGTCACC
>DAHWFB010000121.1 GCA_027326105.1 Acetobacteraceae bacterium | reverse complement strand
CCGCCGCCGTGCGGGATGCAGAACGTCTTGTGCAGATTGAGATGGCAGACGTCGGCGCCGATCGCGCCCGGGCTGGTCAGACCGAGCTGGGCGTTGAGGTTGGCACCGTCCATGTAGACCTGCCCGCCGGCCGCGTGGATGCGCGCGCAGATGGGGCGGATCGCGCTCTCGAACACGCCGTGGGTGGAGGGGTAGGTGATCATGAAGGCACCGAGACGGTCCCCGGCCTCGGCGATGCGGCGGTCGAGGTCGGCGAGATCGACATTGCCTTCCCGATCGCAGGCCACGACCACGACGTGGAAGCCGGCCATGACGGCGGAGGCCGGGTTGGTGCCGTGCGCGCTCGCCGGGATCAGGCAAAGATCGCGCCGGGCCTCGCCGCGCGCGGCGTGGAAGGCGCGGATGGCGAGGAGGCCGGCGAATTCGCCCTGCGCGCCGGAATTGGGCTGGAGCGAGGCGCCGGCGAAGCCGGTGAGCGCGGCGAGCCAGGATTCGAGGCGGTCGATGAGCGTGCGGTAGCCCTCGGTGGTCGCGACGGGCGCGAAGGGATGGACGTCGGCGAAACCCGCCCAGGTGATCGGCGTCATCTCCACCGCGGCGTTGAGCTTCATGGTGCAGGAGCCGAGCGGGATCATCGCCCGGTCGAGCGCGAGATCCTTCTCCGCCAGACGCTTGAGATAGCGCGTCATGGCGGGCTCGGAGTGGTGGGCGGAGAAAATCGCGTCCCGCAGCGCGGGACGCTTGCGCAGAACGGTTGCCCCCAGCACGGCGGGAGCTTCGCCGAGGGGCGCGCCGAGCAGGGCGGCGAGACGGTGGAGTTCGGCCTCCGTCACCGTCTCGTCGAGCGCGATGCCCAGCGTTTCGGCGTCGATCCGGCGGAGATGGAAGCCCTCGGAGGCGGCGGCGGCGAAGAGCGCCTCGGTGCGCGCGCCGGTGGCGAGCGCCAGGGTGTCGAAGAACGCCTCGTGGCGGAGCGCGAGGCCGGCGCGGCGGGCGGCCTCTGCGAGCAGCCGGGCGCCGAGATGGACGCGGGCGGCGATCCGCGCGAGCCCGGCGGGCCCGTGCCAGACCGCATACATGGCGGCGATGATCGCGAGCAGCACCTGCGCGGTGCAGATGTTGGAGGTCGCCTTGTCGCGGCGGATGTGCTGTTCGCGGGTTTGCAACGCAAGCCGCAGCGCGGGCGCGCCGGAAGCGTCGCGGCTGACGCCGACCAGCCGGCCCGGAAGATGGCGCTTGTAGGCGTCGCGGGTGGCGAGGAAGCCGGCGTGCGGGCCGCCGAAGCCCATCGGCACGCCGAAGCGCTGCGCCGAACCCACCACCACATCCGCCCCCATCTCCCCCGGCGGCGTCAGATGGACGAGCGCCAGCGGATCGGCGGCGACGATGGCGATCGCGCCCGCCGCGTGGGCGGAGGCGATCTCGGCCGAGAGGTCGCGCACCGCGCCGGTGGTTCCGGGATATTGCAGCACCACGGCGAAGGGCTTGGCCGCCGCGATGGCGGGGCCATCGCCGGGAGCGAAGGAGGCGAGCGAAAATCCGTGCGGGGCGGCGCGGGTCGCGAGCACCGCGCGGGTCTGGGGATGGAGGTCGGCGGCGAGCGCGATCACGTCGGACTTGGCGCGCGCCACGGCATGGGCGAGCGCCACCGCCTCGGCCACCGCGGTCGCTTCGTCGAGCAGGGAGGCGTTGGCGATTTCGAGGCCGGCGAGATCGGCGATCATGGTCTGGAAGATCAGCAGCGCCTCCAGCCGGCCCTGCGCGATTTCCGGCTGGTAGGGCGTATAGGCGGTATACCAGGCGGGGTTTTCGAGGATGTTGCGGCGGATCACGGCGGGGGTGTGGGTGCCGTGATAGCCCATCCCGATCAGCGCGCGGCCGGGGCGGTTGCGCTCCGCGAGCTCCGCGAGTTCGGCGAGCACCGCGGCCTCGTCCACCGCTTCCGGCAGGCCCTCGGGAGCGGGCGCGCGGATGTCGGCGGGAATGGTCTCGAGGATCAGATCGTCGATGCTCGCGAGCCCGAGCGCGCGCAGCATCAAGGCCTGCTCGGCGGCGTCGGGGCCGATGTGGCGGGCGGTGAAGGGTTCGGGGGCGAGGGTGGCAAGGGCCGCGAGCGTATCCATCGGATCTCTCCGCTCAGAGGGTGGCGAGGAACGCGTCATAGGCGGCGCGGTCCATCAGTTCGGCGAAGGCCTCCGGGTCGGCGCCGGAGAGGCGGAAGAACCAGGCCTCCGTCTCGGCGGCGCGGTTGACCAGGGCGGGTTCCTGCACCACCGCGTCGTTGGCCGCGCTCACCGTGCCGGACAGCGGGGCATAGACGTCGGAGGCGGCCTTGACGCTTTCGACCACGGCGCAGGTCTCGCCGGCTTCGAGTTCGCGCCCGACCTCGGGCAGTTCGACGAAGACGAGATCGCCGAGCGCGGATTGGGCGTGGTCGGTGATGCCGACGGTCATCGTCCCGCCCTCGCGGCGGATCCATTCGTGGTCACGGCTGTAGCGGGTCTCGGCGGTCGCGGACTCGGAGGTGGCGGACATGGCGGGTTCCTTCACGAAGCGGCGGAGCGGGACGGATAGCGGTGGGGGACGAAGGGAAGCGGCACGATGCGGGCGGAAAGCGGCCGGCCGCGGACGAGCAGGGCGAGTTCGGTGCCGTCGGCCGCATGGTCGCGCCGGACGTAGCCCATGGCGATGGGCCGATCGAGGGTGGGAGAGAAGCCGCCCGAGGTGACGGTGCCGACTGGCTCGCCCGCCGCGGTCCGGATTTCGGTGCCGGCACGGGCGGGGGCGCGGCCCTCGGGCGCGATGCCGACGCGCAGGCGGGCCGGACCCGCGTCCTGGGTGGCGCGGATCGCCTCCCCGCCCGGAAAATCCCACGCCATGCGCCGGCGCTTGCCGATGGTCCAGCCGAGCGCGGCCTCGATCGGGTCGGTGGCGGCGTCGATGTCCGCGCCATGCAGGCAGAGGCCGGCTTCCAGGCGCAGCGAATCCCGCGCGCCGAGGCCGGCCGGCGTCACGCCGTGGTCCTCGGCCAGGGCGCGGGCGAAGGGTTCCGCCGCCTCGGCGGGCAGCGAGATCTCGAACCCGTCCTCCCCGGTGTAGCCGGAGCGCGAGACGATCGCCTCGGCACCCTGGATCTCCAGGCGGGCGACGCCGAGGAACGCCATCGTCGCCGCCCCGGCGGCGAAGCGGGCGAGAATCTCCGCCGCGCGCGGACCCTGCAGGGCGATCAGCGCGCGCCCGGGCAGCGGTTCGAGCCGCAGGCCGGCGGGCAGGGCGGCGGCGATGTGGGCGAAGTCCGCCACCTTGTTGGCGGCGTTGACGACGAGGAACAGCGCCTCGCCGAGGTTGGCGACCATCAGGTCATCGAGGATGCCGCCCGCCTCGTTGGTGAGCAGCGTATAGCGCTGCCGGCCCGGCTTGAGGCCGGCGATATCGCCGCAGACCAGGTGTTCGAGCGCCGCCGCCCCACCCGGCCCGGCGAGGCGGGCCTGGCCCATGTGGGAAACGTCGAACAGGGCGGCACGCTCGCGGCAGGCCCGGTGTTCGGCGAGCACGCCCTGGTATTGCACCGGCATGGCGTAGCCGGCGAAGGGCACCATGCGGGCGCCGAGAGCGCGGCTCCAGCGATCGAGCGGGGTGGTGGCGAGAGGTTGGTCCATGATGGCTCCGCGCAACGGGTCGGCGGGCGGCCCGATGCCACCCTTCGGCCCCCCTCTGTCGCGGAACCTGAGAGATTCGGGTTTCCCCTTTCTCCTTCGGTGCGGCGGCTACCCGCCGGCTTTCCAGAGATTCCCCGTCCGCGCGGTCCTTCTGCCTGAGCGTTTCCGGGGGCCGGTTGCGCCTTCGGCGGCGGGCGAACCCGCTCTCTCCCGCGCGGAAGTGCGGGAACACGACACTATCGCCGATCCCGCGGCCCAATTCAAGCGCGCTGCACTGCGGGAGCGCGGGTGGCGAGGCTGACCACCGCAAGGACGATGATATTCACCCCGAGCGCGATGATGCCGACGTTCAGATCCTGCACCTGCTGGGGCAGGAAGGGCATCAGCGAGCCGATCGAGGCGTGGGAGAGGGTGAGTGCGACCACCGTGGCCACGCCGGCGAAGATGCCGGCGAAGGCGCCGGCGCGGGTCACCGGGTTCACTGCCAGCAGGCTCGCGAGCAGGGCGGGGAAGAGTTGGGTCACGAAGCTGTAGCCCATCAGCAGCAGCGCCACGATCGTCGCACCCCCTTGCAGGGTGAAATAGACCGCGACCAGCGCCACCACCGGCACCAGCATCTTGGCCAGCCCGACCACGTGATCGTCATCCACGGCGGGGCGGAAGACGCGGTAGAGGTTGTTGGACAGCAGCGTCGCCGCATTCATCAGGATGAGCGAGCCGGGCACCAGCGCGGTGAGCACGCCGGTGGCGCCGATGATGCCGACCACCCAGGGCGGGAACGCCGCCACCGCGATGCGGAAAAGCGCGAGGTTGGTCGCCGCGCCCTTGAGCCCGGGCACCTTGAGCAGGGCGGCGAAGCCCACGAAGAAGACGAACAGCAGAATGAGCTGGTAGAGCGGCAGGAAGATCGCGTTCTTGCGGAACGTGCGCGCGCTGCGGGCCGTATAGCAGGCGGCGAAACTGTGCGGCCACATGAAAAAGCCCAGGGCGGTGAGCAGCACGGTGGAGACGAACCAGGACACGCTCTGCCCCTTGGCGGGGAGCGCGAGGAAGCCCGGATGGGTCTTCTCGATCGCGGCGAACATCGGTCCCAGCCCGCCGAAATAATGGAACGGCAGATAGAGGCCCATGAAGACGACGACGAGCAGGATCATCCCGTCCTTGGCGACCGAGGTCCAGGCCGAGCCATGCACGCCGGAGGCGATGACATAGGCGGTGACGACGCCCGCCCCGATCCAGATCGCGACCGCCGAAGAGATGGCGCCATAGCCCGCGGTCTGCACGATGATGCCGAGCCCGGTGAACTGGAGCACGAGATAGGGCACCAGCGCCAGGATATCGACCACGCTGACGAGCACGCCCAACGCCGCGCTGTCATACTTGCGGGCAAAGAAATCGGGCTGGGAGACCAGTTTTTCGGCCCGCGCATAAGCCCAGATGGGCGGCAGGATGAAATAGGAGATGACATAGGCGAGCGTGCCGTAGGCGAGGATGTAGAAGGTCGGCGCGCCCTGCCCGTAGGCGAAGCCGGAGGCGCCGAGGAAGGTGAAGGTGGTGTAGATCTCGCCGGCGAGCAGCAGGAACACCAGGAAGGCGCCGAAGCCGCGGGCGCCGACCGTCCACTGCTCGAGCCCCATCTCGCGGCCACCACGGGCGCGGATGCCGAGGCCAAGGGCGAACAGCGCGGCGAACGCGATCAGGACCAGGGGGAGGATCATCGTCCCTCCTCCCGGTCGCCGGGCCGGTTGGCGGGGTCGAGCCGGTAGATCAGCGCCATGACGAGGGCGGTGAAGGGCAGGCCGAGCGCGATCCAGCCGAGCAGGAAGGGCATGCCGAGCAGGAAGGGGTGGGTCGCATCGTGCAGGATCGGCCCGCCGAGCAGGAACAGGAAGGGCAGCAGCGCGAGCCAGTGAATGGTACGCATCCCGAAATCCTCCTGGTTGCGCTGCGATCATGGGCGCGGCGCCCGGGCCCACGCAACGAGAATCGGTCGCGGCGCGAAGCTTCCGGTCGGGAGAGAGTGATTCTCCGCACACCCTTGATCGCAGCAGGATTCTCGCCAATTCTTTCCAGACAGAGAGAAAGTGCACGGAGGAGCTGATCATGGCCGCCGAGATCGCCGGCTTCCACGACCCGGCGACGGGCACCATCAGCTACCTGCTCGCCGACCCCGCGAGCGGGACCGCGGCGGTGATCGATTCGGTGCTCGATTTCGACCCCCGCTCGGGGCGGACGGCACACGCATCCGCCGACCGGGTGATCGCCCACGTCCGCGCCCACGGCTACACGGTTTCCTGGGTCCTCGAAACCCACGTCCACGCCGACCATCTCTCGGGTGCGCCCTATGTGAAGCGGGCGCTCGGCGGGCGGATCGGCATCGGGGACCGGATCCCCGAGGTGCGGCGGGCCTTCGAGGCGGTGTTCGGCTTCGACCGTTTCGCCGACCAGACGAGCCCGTTCGACCATCTCTTCGCCGACGGCGAACGGTTCGCGGTGGGCGCGCTCGAGGTGCGGGTGATGCATACCCCGGGCCATACCCCGGCCTGCGTCACCTACCTGGTGGAGGATGCGGCCTTCGTCGGCGACACCCTCTTCATGCCCGACGGCGGAACGGCGCGCTGCGACTTCCCCGGCGGCGACGCGCACGCCCTCTACCGCTCCATCCGGCGCATTCTCTCGCTGCCCGACGCCACCCGGATCTTCACCGCCCACGACTATGCGCCGGGCGGGCGGGCGCCGGCGTGGGAGAGCAGCGTCGCCGCGCAGCGGGCCGGCAACATCCATCTCCACGACGGGGTTTCGGAGGCGGAATTCGTCGCCATGCGCGAGCAGCGCGACGCGAGCCTCGCCATGCCGACGCTGCTGATCCCTTCGATCCAGGTAAATCTCCAGGCTGGCGAATTGCCCGGGCCGGACGCGCGCGGGCGGCGCTATCTGCGGATTCCGGTGGATATGCTGTAGGGCGGCTCAGCCCGCACCGGGGCGAAGCAGATCGAAGGCGGCCCGCGCCAGGGCGGCAGCGCCGAGGGGGATCGCGCCCTCGTCGGGCTGGTAGGCGGAATTGTGCAGCCGATCCGCCCTGCCCTTCTGGCCGGAGCCGATGGCGAGATGGGCGGCGGGGACGCGTTCGGCGAAATAGGCGAAATCCTCGCCCCCCAAGCTCGGGGCGCGCTCCTCGACGGGGGTGGCGAACTGGGCGGCGACGGAGGCGACCAGGCGCCGGCGCATCCCCTCGTCGTTGACCAGGGGCGGGCAGCCGCGATGGTAGGCCAGCGTGCAGGGGGCGCGCATGCCGGCGCCCACGCCCTCGCACAGCCGACGCAGCGCCGCTTCGATCCGGGTGCGTGTCTCCTCGTCGAGCGAGCGGGCGGTGCCGCGCAGCACCACCTCGTCGGGGATGATGTTGTGGGCGACACCGCCCTGGATCGCGCCGATGGTGAGCACCGCCGGGCGGAACGGATCGATCTCGCGCGCCACCACCGATTGCAGTTGCACCACCAGCGTCGCCGCGGCGAGGATGGGATCGACCGCGACATCCGGGTGAGCGGCATGGCCGGAGACGCCGCGCACCGTGATCTCGAACCGGTCCGAGGCAGCGAGTGCGGCGCCCGGAGTGGTGGCGAAGCCGCCCAGCGGAATCTCCGGGTAGTTGTGGAAGCCGAGCGCCATATCGACGCGCGGGTTTTCCATCACCCCGTCCGCGATCATCGCGGCGGCGCCGGCCAGCGTCTCCTCGGCGGGCTGGAAGACGAGCTTGACCCGCCCGGCGAGCGCGGGGGCGAGATCGCGCAGGATCGCGGCGGCGCCGAGCAGGGTCGCGGTGTGCACATCATGCCCGCAGGCGTGCATCAGCCCGGGCGCTCGGGAGGCGAAGGCGAGCCCGGTCTGCTCGGCGATCGGCAGCGCGTCCATGTCCGCCCGCAGCGCGAGCGTGGGGCCGGGCAACCCGCCCTCGATCAGGCCGACGACGCCGGTTCGCCCGACGCCGGTGCGATGGGGGATGCCGAGGCGGGAGAGTTCGGCGGCGACGACGCCGGCCGTGCGCTGCTCGGTGAAGGCGAGTTCGGGGTGGGCGTGCAGATCGCGCCGGATCGCGACCAGGCGAGGGGCGGATGCGGCGGCGCCTTCGGCGATGGCGCGGGCAGGATCGTTGGGAATCGCGATGTCGGGCATCCGCCAAGCTTGCTGCGGCGTTTCGGCAAGGGTCAAGAAAAGATCGCGCCCTCAAGGGAAAAAAGCGCCGGACGGTTGCCGCCCGGCGCTCTTCCCGAACGCTCGCCACCGCCACGCGGCCGGCGGCGCGCCCTCTCCCGGTCGCCGGGAGGATGCGGGGTTCAGCCGAGCGTCGCCTCGACCTCCTCGGGGGTGGGAAAGCGGCCCTGCTCCAGCTTGGAGTAGCGCAGCGTCCCTTCCACGGTGATTTCGAAGGAACTGGTCCGCCCCTTGGCGAGGCTCACCTCGGCCTCCGGGTGGCGGGCCCGGATGATCTCCCGCGCATCGCGGGCGCGCGGTTCATAGCCTCAACGGCCGCAGTATTCGATTTCGACCCGCATCGTCCCTCCTATCCCCATTTCCGCCACAGTATGAGGGAAGGAAGCCCCCGCCGCGTCAAGAGGCGATGGACAAGGGGCGGCGGAACCCGCTATCTATTGGAGTGTTGCAAGTGCGAAATGCGCGCCCCGGCTGCATGCCCCTGTTGGCGCGGAGCCACGGTGAACGCTGAGGAGGATCGATGACCTCGCTGCATCCGGCACCGCTGCCACTGCCCGTTCCAGCCACCGCGATCGTGCCGGTGATCCTTTCCGGCGGCTCGGGAAGCCGGCTGTGGCCGGTCTCGCGCGAGAGTTTCCCCAAGCAGCTCTGGCCGCTGATCTCCGACCGTTCGCTGCTGCAGGAGACCGCGCTGCGCGCCGCCGGGGAAGGGTTCGCCGCGCCCATCGTGGTGTGCAACCAGGAGCACCGGTTCCTCATCGCCGAGCAGTTGCGCGAGGCCGGGATCGCGGGTGCGCGGATCGTGCTCGAGCCGGTCGGGCGCAATTCGGCCCCGGCCATGGCAGTCGCCGCCCTGCTCGCGGCCGAGACCGATCCCGACGCGGTGCTGTGGATGATGGCCGCGGATGCGGCGATCGAGGACGAAGCGGCGCTGGCGCGCGGGCTCGCCACCGCCGCGGCGGCGGCGCGGGCGGGGCATATCGTGACCTTCGGCATCGAGCCGACGCGGGCGGAGACGGGCTACGGCTGGATCGCCATGGGCGAGGCGATCGGCTCGGTGCCGGGTGCCTTCCGGCTCGCCCGCTTCGTCGAGAAGCCCGACGCCGCCACCGCCGCGCACATGCTGGCCGCCGGCGGGCACGTATGGAACTCCGGGATGTTCCTGTTCCGCACCGGCCAATTCCTGGCCGAGTTGGCGGAGCATGCGCCCGCTGTGCTGGCGCCGGCGCAGGCGGCGCTGGCCGCGGCGCAGACCGATCTCGATTTCATCCGCCTCGATGCGGAGGCGTTCGCACGCTGCCCGGAAATCAGCCTCGACTATGCGCTCGCCGAACGCACCCGCAACGCGGTGGTGGTGCCGGCGGCCTTCGGCTGGTCGGACGTGGGAAGCTGGGGCGCCCTGTGGGAGATCGGCGCCAAGGACGGAGCGGGCAACGTCGCCCTGGGCGACGTGATGCTGGAAGGCGCCCGGGACTGCTACGTGCGCAGCGACGGGGTGCTGACCGCCGTCGTCGGGCTCAAGGACACGGTGGTGGTGGTGACCGGCGACGCCGTGCTGGCGATGCACCGCGAGCGGGCGCAGGACGTGAAGAAGATCGTCTGCCGGCTGAAGGAGGCCGGACGGCAAGAGGCGGTGGCGCACAGCCGCGTCTATCGCCCGTGGGGTTTCTACGAGACGCTGATCCGCGGCGAGCGGTTCCAGGTCAAGCGCATCGTCGTCGATCCCGGGCAGAAGCTGAGCCTGCAGAAGCACTACCACCGGGCCGAGCACTGGGTGGTGGTGGCGGGCAGCGCGCTGGTGACGCGCGACGAGGAGGTGAGCCTGGTGCGCGAGAACGAGAGCATCTATCTGCCGCTCGGCGCGGTGCACCGGCTGGAGAACCCCGGGCGGATCCCGATCGCGCTGATCGAGGTGCAGTCCGGCAGCTATCTCGAAGAGGACGATATCGTCCGCCTCGAGGACACCTACGGGCGGGTCTGATCGGGGCTCGCTGGCCTGGTCCCTCGGCCCGCCGGGCGCGAGCGAGGGACGCGAGATCCCGCCTACACTGTCCGTTTGCGGAACAGCCAGGCGGCAAGCGGCAGCGTGAGTCCGGCGATCCCGGCGAGCGCCAGCAACTGCCCGCCGAGGGCTGCGACCTGCGCGCCCTGCAGGAAGACGGCGCGGACGATGACCAGGAAGTAGCGCAGCGGGTTGAGCAGCGTCAGATCCTGGATCGCGGGTGGCATGTTGGCGATCGGGGTGGCGAAGCCGGAAAGGATGATCGAGGGCACCATGAAGAGGAACGCGCCGAGGAGTGCCTGCTGCTGGGTGGCCGCGAGCGAGGAGATGGAAAGCCCGATGCCGACGACCGCGGCGATGAAGAGCGCGAGCCCGAGATAGAGTGCGGCGAGACTGCCGCGCAGCGGCACGCCGAACCAGAGGGTGGCGGCGGCGACGATCACGCTCGCCTCCAGGAGGCCGATGAGCAGGCCGGGCAGTCCCTTGCCGAGGAGGATGTCGAGCGGGCGGAGCGGGGTGACGAGCAACTGGTCGAAGGTGCCGGTCTCCCGCTCGCGCGCGACCGAGAGCCCGACGACGAGCAGCACCACGACCTGGGTCAGCAGGGCCACGATGCCGGGAACGATGAACCAGCGCGAGCGCAACGTGGGATTGTAGCGCGCGCGGACGTCGAGCACCGCGGGCGGTGGCGGCGCACCGTGGGTGGCGGCCCACGAGAGCGCGAAATCGCTGAGGATGGTGTTGGCGTAGCCGCTGATCACCAGCGCGGTGTTGGAGTTGCGGCCATCGACGATCACCTGCACCGGAGCCGGGCGGCGGGCGAGGAGATCGCGGGTGAAGCGACGGTCGATCACCAGCACCATGGCGACCGTGCCCGCATCGACCAGCCGGTCGATGCGTTCGCCGCTGCGCAGCACGGCGACGAGGCGGAACGCGGGCGCGCCCTGGAAGCGGGCGATCAGCGCGCGGGAGGCCTGGCTCGGGTCCTGGTCGTAGATCGCCAACGGGACGTGGTTGAGATCGAAGGTCGCGGCGTAGCTGAACACCACGAGCTGGATCAGCGGCGGGCCGATCAGCACCATGCGGCTCTTCGCGTCGCGCAGCACCGCGAGAAGCTCCTTGAGGATGAGCGCGAGCACCCGGCGCGCCATCGCGGTCAATCCAGCCGCTTGCGGGCGATGATGCGGGCGAGGCCGAGGAAGATCGCCGCCATCACCGCGAGTGCCGCGGCGTTGGGCAGGATCACCGGCCACACGTTGCCGGCAAGGAACAGCGATTGCAGGATCGCGACCAGATAGCGCGCGGCAACCAGGCGGGTGAGCAGTTGCACCGCCGCCGGCATGCTGCGGATGTCGAACACGAAGCCCGACAGGATGAAGGCGGGCAGGAACGTGGTGATGATGGCGATCTGCCCGGCGACGAACTGGTTGCGCGCCACGCCCGAGATCAGCAGTCCCATGCCGAGGGCGGCGAGCAGGAAGAGGCTGGAGGCGCCGGCGAGCACCAGGAGCGAGCCGCGCAGCGGCACGCCGAAGAGGGTGACGGCGATGGCGACGGACGCGGCCATGCCGCCGAGGCCGAGCAGGAAATAGGGCAGGAGCTTGGCGAGCAGGATCTCGCGCACCCGCACGCGGGTGACCATCAGCGCCTCCATCGTCCCGCGCTCCCATTCGCGGGCGATGACGAGGGCGGTGAGCAGCGCGCCGGTCAGTGTCATGATGACGCCGATGAGGCCGGGCACCAGATAGTCGCGGCTGCTGACCGCAGGGTTGAAGCGCACGCGGGGCTCGATATCGAGCGGCAGCGCGGCGGTCGAGCCCGCGGCCCGGGCGCGGGAGGCGAGCCAGTTCGCCCAGACCTGCTCGACATACCCCTCGACGATGCGGGCATTGTTGGCGTCCACCCCGTCCACGATCACGCCGATCGGGGAATTGCCGGAGGCCATGGCACGGCGGGTGAAATCGCCCGGCAGCCAGACGATCCCGCCGACCTGCCGCGCCGCCAGCGCTCGCTCGGCCGCCTGGATGGAGAGAACGGTGCGCGGGCGGAAGAAGGGCGAGCGGGCGAAGCGGGCGGTGAAGCTGGCGGCAAATCCGTCCGGATGCTGGATCACCAGCGCGAGGGGGACACGGCGGGCATCGAGGCTGACGCCGTAGCCGAACAGTAGCAGCAGCGCGGCGGGCAGTAGGAAGGCGATGGCGAGCGCCGAGGGGTCGCGCCAGATCTGGAGGAACTCCTTGCGCAAGAGCCCGCGCAGGCGCCGCAGTGCCGCTTTCATGCCGCCCGCGCCCGCGCCTCGGCCGCGGCGATCACGGCGATGAAGGCCTCCTCCATGGTGGGGTCGGGGGTGGCTGCGCCGACGGCCAGGGATTTGATGGCCGCCGGCGCGCCAGCGGCGAGCACGCGGCCCTGGGCCATGATCACGAGACGGTCGCAATATTCCGCCTCTTCCATGAAATGCGTGGTGACCAGCACGGTCACGCCGGCGTCGGCGAGCGCGTTGATCCGGGTCCAGAACTCCCGACGCGCCAGGGGATCGACGCCGGAGGTGGGCTCGTCGAGGAACAGGATCTCGGGCTCGTGCATCAGGGCGCAGGCCAGAGCCAGGCGCTGCTTGAAACCCAGGGGAAGATCGCGCGCGGTCGCTGCCCGGTAGGGGCCGAGGGCGAATTCGGTCTCCGCCCACAGGATGCGCGCGCGCCCGCGTGGGCCGGAGAGCCCGTAGGCGCTGGCGAAGAAGCGGAGGTTCTGCGCCAGCGTGAGATCGCCATAGAGGGAGAATTTTTGCGCCATGTAGCCGATGCGGGCGCGGGCGGGAGCCGCGGCGCGGCGGAGATCGAAGCCGGCGACGCGCAGGCTGCCGGAGGTGGGCGGAAGCAGGCCGCACAGCATGCGGAAGGTGGTCGATTTGCCGGCCCCGTTGGCGCCGAGCAGGCCGAAAATCTCCCCCCGCGCGACGGTGAAGCTCACCTCGTCGACGGCGACGAAGGCGCCGAAGCGGCGGGTGAGACGGGAGACGGTGATGACCTCTTCCGCCGCGCCACCCGCGCGGGGCGGCTTGCCGGAGCCCGATGGCGGCCCGGTCGGGACTGCCGCGCGCTCGGCGCGCTCGGCACGCAGGCGGGCGACGAAACCGTCCTCGAAGCGGGGCGGAATCGGGATCATTCGGAAGCCGGGGAGATCGGCGCCGAGTGCTGCGGGCGGGGCGGCGGCGGTCACCAGGCGCACACCGCGGCCCTCGACCAGCGCGTCGATCACCCCGGGCGCGGCCGCGAGGCGGGCTTGCAGCGGCCGCCGCCCGAGCGAGGCGGTGGCGAGGAAGCAGCGTCCGGCCATGGCGGCGGAAAATTCGCCCGGCGGACCGGCGCCGAGCAGGCGGCCCTCGTGCAGCAGCAGGACGGCGGAGCAGCGCTCGGCCTCATCGAGATAGGCGGTGCTGAACAGCACGCTCATGCGCGCGTCACGGGTGAGATGGTCGATGATCTGCCAGAGTTCGCGCCGCGAGAGCGGATCGACGCCCACCGTCGGCTCGTCGAGCAGCAGGAGTTCGGGGGGTTGGACGAGGGTGCAGGCGAGGCCGAGCTTCTGCTTCATCCCGCCCGAAAGCCGCCCGGCCATGCGGGAGGTGAAGGGGGCGAGGCCGGTCATGTGCAGCAGTTCGCCGTAGCGGGTGGGCCGCGCCGGCACCGGCACGCCCTGGAGGTCGGCGTAGAGGTCGAGGTTCTCGGCGACGGTGAGATCCTCGTAGAGGCCGAAGCGCTGGGGCATGTAGCCGATGCGGCCCTGCACCGCGAGCGGGTCGCGGGCGACGTCGACGCCGAGCACCGCGATCCGCCCCGCGTCAGGGCGCAGGAGGCCGGCGATCAGCCGCATCAGGGTGGTCTTGCCGGCGCCGTCGGGCCCGATGAGCCCGGTCACCGCGCCGCGCGCGGCGGTGGCGGTGATGGCGGCGAGTGCCACCACCTCGCGCTTTCCGGCGCGGAAGCTGCGCCGGAGCCCCTCGATCCGCACCGCGGGCGGATCGGTGGGCGGGGTCGCGTGCTCAAGGATGGGCGGCATGGCGCGGCAGGCAGCCGGGAGGGGGCGCGCCCGGCCTGGACACGGCGGCGAGATGGACGGTCGCCGGCATGCCGAGCCGCAATTCGCCCTTCGCGTCGCAGACATAGACGCGCATCTGATAGACCAGCGCGGTGCGCAGTTGCGGGGTTTGCACTGTCTTGGGGGTGAATTCGGCGGTCGGTGCAACGTAGCCGATCCAGCCGTGGTAGCGGCGGCCGGGGAAACTATCGGTGGTGACGGTGGCAGGCTCGCCGGGGCGGACGCGGCCGAGATCCGCCTCCGGCACATAGGCGCGGACCCAGAGCGGGCTGGGCAGCGCGAGCGTATAGACCGGCGTCGCGGGGCTCGCCATGTCGCCCGGCTCGAGGATGCGACCCTCCACCACGCCCGCCGCGGGCGCGCGCAGGCGGGTGTCACGGAAGGCGATTTCGGCGAGGGCGACCGCGGCGACCGCGGCCTGGTAGGCGCCGCGGGCGGCGGCGATGTCCTCGGCACGCGGGCCCTTCACCGCCAGGATGTAGGCCTGGCGGGCGGCCTCGTATTGTTGCAGTGCGGTCTGGAAGGCTTCGAGCGCGTTGTCGCGCTGCTGGATGGTGCCGGCCCCGGTGGCGGCGAGCGCCACGGCGCGACGGTAATTGACGAGATCGTTGCGCCAGGTTGCGGCGAGCGCTTTCATCGCCGCCCTGGCCTGGGCGATCTGCTCCGGTCGGGAGCCGGCGATGAGCGCGGCCACCACCTGGCGCTGGTTCTCCATCTGCCCACGCGCCTGGGCGAGCGCCGCCGCGTAGCGGACCGGGTCCAGCGTGGCGAGCAGCTGCCCACGCCGCACCCGCGCGCCCTCCGGCACCAGCACGCGGGTGATGCGGCCGCTGTCGTCGAAGGCGAGCTGGAGCTCGCGGATGTCCACGTTCCCGTAGAGGGTGAGGCCCGCCGCCACCGCGCTGCCGGGGCGGCGTGCGTAGAGCCAGGCGCCGCCGGCGGCGAGCGCGGCGAGTAGCACGATCATCGGGAGCAGAAATCGCCGCTTCGCCATGGCTGGGCTGTCCTGTCGGGCCCTCGGCCGAGCGTCCCGGCGCGGGTCTGGAGGGCAGGACTAGCCCAGCCGGCGACGAAAGCGATTGATCGGGATCAACCGGTCAGGCGGGCGGGGTCGAGGATGGTTTCGATGTCGAGGTCGGGCAGGCGGAGGGCGGCGACCTCGCGCACCAGGCGGTTGGTGGCGAGCGCCTCCTTGGCGATGGCGGCGGCACGCTCGTAGCCGATGTGGGGGGCGAGCGCAGTGACGGTCGCGGTGCTGGCTTCGAGGTGGCGCAGGCAGTTCTCCGGCCGCGCGGCGATGCCCTTGATGCAGAGATCGGCGAAGACCTCCACCGCGTTGCGCAGCAGCGAGAGCGAATCGAGGGTGTTGTGGGCGATCAGCGGTTCGAAGGCGTTGAGCTGGAGCTGTCCGGCCTCGGCCGCCATGGTGATGGCGAGGTCGTGCCCGACCACCTGGTAGGCGACCAGGCTCACCATCTCCGGGATCACCGGATTGACCTTGCCGGGCATGATGGAGGAGCCGGGCTGGCGGGCGGGCAGGGCGATTTCGCCGAAGCCGCCGCGCGGACCCGAGGAGAGCAGGCGGAGGTCGTTGGCGATCTTGGAGAGTTTCACCGCGACGCGCTTGAGCACGGCGGAGAACATGACGAAGCCGCCCATGTCCCACGAGGCCTCGATGAGGTTGGCGGACTGGACCAGGGGGAAGCCCGAGATTTCACGCAGTTCGGCGATGGCGCGGGGACCGTAGCTGGATTCGGCGTTGATGCGGGTGCCGATGGCGGTGCCGCCGAGGTTGACCTCGCGCAGCAGGGTGGAGGCCTCGGCGAGGCGGGAGATGTCCTCGCGGATGGTGGCGGCGAAGGCGCCGAACTCCTGGCCCAGCGTCATCGGCACCGCGTCCTGCATTTCGGTGCGGCCGAGCTTCACCACGGCGGCGAACTCCGTCTCCTTGGCCTCGCAAGTGGCGGCCAGCCGGTCGAGCGCTTCACCGAGGGCGACCTGGGAGAGCAGCACGCTGAGGCGGACGGCGGTGGGATAGACGTCGTTGGTGGACTGGGAGAGGTTGACGTGGTCGTTGGGGTGGAGGTGGTGGTAGGCGCCGCGGGGGTGGCCCATGCGCTCGAGGCCGCGGTTGGCGATCACCTCGTTCATGTTCATGTTGGCCGAGGTGCCGGCGCCGCCCTGCATCACATCGACGGGGAACTGGTCGTGCCACTGGCCGCCGATGATCTCCTCGGCGACGGCACCGATGATTTCGCCGCGGTCGAGATCGAGCTTGCCTTCGCCGACATTGGCGCGGGCGGCGGCCTTCTTGACCATGGCGAGCGCCATGATGAAGGGCGGGTGGTGGGAGATGGGGATGCCCGAGATGGGGAAATTGGTGATCGCGCGCGCGGTCTGCACGCCCCAGTAGGCGTTGGCCGGGACATCGACTTCGCCGAGGCTGTCATGCTCGCGGCGGGTAGCGGCTTTCTGCCGCCCGTTGGACGTTTCCATGATGGGAGTATGCACACAACCGCTGGCCCGCGCCAGGGGCGGTGCCGGTGCGGCTGCCGGCAAGCGCCCACCCGCGGACGGGGGCGGGCGCCGTGCCGGCGGCGGAGCGGGTCGGTCAGACGTTGGTGACGAAGTTGCTCGAACTGACGCTGGTGAGGCCGATGAAGGTGATGTGGGTATTGTCGGAGAGGATGACCTGGGTGCCGCCGCCGAGCGGGGTGGAGACCTGCTGCTGGTTGCCGACCGCGACCGCGATCTGGGAGGCGCCGTAGCCGACGAGATCGACCTGGTCGAGGCCGGGGCGGAAGTTGGCGATGATGTCCGAACCGCCGGCCTGGCCGTTGAAGAAGACGAAGTAGTTGGAACCGGTGCCGGAGCCGCCGGTCATGGTGGCGTTGCCGGTGCTGGCGTAGATGGTGTCCTCGCCGAGGCCGCCGCCGATGGAATCGCTGCCGGAGCCGGCCCACAAATAGTTCTTGCCGGTGGAGGTGCCGCCGGTGAGCGTTTCGTTGCCGCCGGCCGCCGCGATCCAGTCCCCGGCGGAGCCGGCGGCGCTGAGCACGTCCCCGTTGCCGCCGCCGTTGATGATGGAGAACTTGTCGCCGGCGATGATGTGGTTGTTGCCCTGTGTCCCGCCGTTGGCGAAGAGCGAGCCGGTGCCACCACTCATGGTGGTGGAGTTGGTGCTGCCGTAGACCGATTCCGAACCGCTCCCGCCGGCGAAATTGATGGTCCCCGAGCCGGCAAAGACCACCGCGTCGGTGTTGCGGACGGTGATGGTATCATTGGCACCACCGGCGACGATGGTATCGACTCCGGACTGGAACGCGGTGCCGCCGGGGCCGATGGTGAGGCGGTTGGTGCCGGAGAAGGTCCGGATCAAGTCGATGCCGCCGCCGGAGATGACGGTGTTCGCGCCGGTGAGGACGGAGATGGTGTCGTTGCCGTCCCCGGTCTGGACGTAGCCGCCGAGGAGGCCGCTGATCGAGTTGGCCCCGCCGCCGGCCATGATGGTATCGGCGGTTCCGGCACCGGAGAACGTGAGGTCACCGTACGCGACCAGCAGGAGATTGGCGAGGCCGCCGCCGTTGATGGTCTCGGGCTGGCCGACGCCGGTGGTGTTGTTGCCGGGCAGGGCGGTGTTGGTGGGCGCACCATCCACCACCGTGGTGTAGCCGCCGGGCACGGTGAAGGGAACGGTGGAGGACGAGGAAGCGTTCAGTTCCAGCGTATTGCCGGTTCCGGTGGGGGTCGGAACCACGCCACCGCCGGCCGGATCGAAATTATAGACATGGCTGGTTCCGCCGGTGATGGCGCCGGTGACGACGTTCAGCAGGGTCTGCGCCAGCACCGGGTTTGCGTCTGCACCGAACTGGATTTGATAGGCCGAAAGACCGATACCACCGGAAACTGTAACAATCGCCATCGCCTCAACACCCCCGCTCCGACCAGTCCGTGGACGTTAACCGCTTCCTAACGGTCGGGCTCCGGTTTGGCAAGGATTTACTGAATTGCGTGCGAAGTTTCTCATTTTTGCCACGATTGTTGGCCCTCTGGTAACCTCCCGTTAACCGGGCGCGCGCCTGGCGCGGGGGCCGGGCCGGGCCGGCGGCCTGAGCCTGTTCATCTGCTGGTAAGGAATTCCCCGGAACCTGTGCTCCCGCCGCGGGACCGAAGCGCGAGATCACGCCCCATGCCGCTGCCGCCGACCTCCGCAGACGAGGACCGGGAACGCCGCCCGTCCTGGCCCGACCCGCTCCAGCCGGACGGGCTGGCCGCCCTCGCGGTCGCCCCCGTGCTCGCGCTCGACGCGCTGGCGCTCGATGCCCGCGAGGAGGGCGGCTTCCTCGCCGCCGCCACCACCCTGCTGGTCCGCGAACGGCTGTTCGATTCGGTGTGGATCGGCCGGCCCGACGCCGCCGGCCGCTTCCTGGCACTCGCCCAGGCCGGGCTCGATCCCGGCTTCGACATCTCCCGCCTCTCGCTCCACGCCGAAGGCGAGGAAGGGCTCGGTCCCGCCGCGCGGGCGTGGCTCGAGGGGAAGATGGCGGTGCTCTCCGGCGCCGCGCTCGCGGCGCTGGCGCCGCGGTTCCACCGGCACGGCTGGACCCGGCAGTGGCGGGGGCTCGCGGTGCTGCCGGTGCGCGCGGGGCCGGAAATGGCCGCCGTGCTGGCGGGCTACCGCGCGGACGCCGCCGGGATGGCGCCCAGCGATCTGCTGCGTCACGTCGCGAGCGCGCTCGGTGCAACCGTCGCCCGGCTGCGCGCAGAGGCGCGCCAGGCAGCGGCCCAATGCCTCTACCGCGCCCTCCTGCGGGCCGGCGAGGTGGTGGTGCGGGCCAGGGCCGAGGACGAACTATGCGAGCGGCTGTGCCGGCTGCTGGTGCGCGGAACCCGCTTCCACGCCGCCTGGATCGGCGTGCCGGATGCGGCCGGCGAGGTCCGCCTGGTGCGCACCTCCGGCGCCGGGGCGCAGCCGATGCAGGCGCTGCGGCTTTCGGTCGACCCCGCCCACCCGGGCGGGCAGGCGCTCGCGGGACGGGCCTGGCGGGCGCGGCGGATCTGCTTCAACAACGACCATCTCGCCGACCCGCTGCTGGCGCCGTTCCGCGCCTTCATCCTCCGCTACCGCTGGCGCGCGGCGGCGGCGGCGCCGGTGTTCCGGGGCGGGCGGCTGTGGGGCCTGCTCGGGCTCACCGCACCGGAGACCGGCGTGTTCGACCAGGAGACGCTGGGCTTCCTCGCCCGGCTCGCCGAACTGCTCGGCCATGGGCTCGACAGCCTCGACCTTCGCGCGCGGATGGCCGCCGAGCAGGTGCGGCTCGCGCGGCTCGCGGCGGCCGACGAGCTCACCGACCTGCCCAACCGCCGCGCCTTCGCCGACCATCTCGCCCGCACCCTCGGGAACGATGCACGGGCCGGGCGGCTGAGTGGCGTAGGGCTGCTCGATCTCGACCGCTTCAAGCCGGTGAACGACCGGCTCGGCCACCAGGCCGGAGATCTGCTGTTGCGCGCGGTGGGGGAGCGGCTATCCGCGGCGCTCACCCCCGGTGACATGCTGGCCCGGCTGGGCGGAGACGAATTCGGGCTGGTGCTGGCCGGCCTCACCGACGGGGAGGCGGCCCGACTGCGGGTGGAGGGGCTGCTGGCGGCGCTCGACGCTCCGTTCGCGATCGGCGGCGAGCGGGTGGAGATTTCCGCGTCCCTCGGTCTCACCCTGGCTCCGCTCGACGGCGGCGAGGCCGGCACCGTGTTGCGCCACGCCGACCTCGCGCTGCTCGCCGCCAAGGCCGAAGGGGCGGGGCGCTGGCGGCTGCATTCGGCCGAGCTCGATGCGCCGGCGCGGGTCGCGCAGGAGATGCGCCGCCGCCTCGCCCACGCCCTCGCCGGGGGCCGCCTGCTGCTGCATTTCCAGCCGGTGGTGGAGCGTTGCGGGCGGCTGATCGGGGCCGAGGCGCTGTTGCGCCTGGACGACTCCGCGGAGGGGGTGATCGGGCCGGAGCGCTTCGCCGCCGCGCTCGACCACCCCGAACTCGCCCGCGACGTCGGCTGCTTCGTGATGGAAGCGGCGCTGGCCCAGGCGGGAGCGTGGCGGCGGACGGGGCTCAACATCGCGCTGGCGGTGAACATCAGCCCGACCCACCTGCTCGACCCGCGCTTCATCGGCGATCTCGATGCCGCTCTGTCCGCCCACCCCGCCGCCAGCAGCGCCGGGTTCGAGATCGAGATCACCGAATCCGCCCCGCTCGCCGAGATGGCGCGGGCGCGGGAGGTGCTGGCGGCCTGCGCGCGGCTCGGGGTGCGGGTGGCGTTCGACGATTTCGGCGCCGGCCACACCGCCCTGCCCTATCTCAGCCGGCTCTCCCCCGACATCATCAAGATCGACATCATCAAGATCGACCGCGACTTCATCCGCGATATCGAGACCAACGCGGCGCACCAGGCGATCGTCTCCGGCCTCGTCGGCATCGCGCGCCGGCTCGGCATCGTCATCACCGCCGAGGGAGTCGAGCAGGCGGGCCAGATGGCGCTGCTCGCCACCATCGGCTGCCACCGCTTCCAGGGATATCTGATGGCTCCGGCCCTGCCGGTGGCGGCGTTCGCGGCCTGGCACGAACAACACGGCGCCGCTGCGGTCGACCCGGCCGGGACGAAGCTCGGCCAGGGCTCCATCCTGGAACCCGCCGGGGCCTGACGCCCGCGACCCCCGCTCCCCGCGCGGCTCAACGCCGGCGGGCGAGGCGGCGGGCGAGGCGGAGGAGCTCGGCACGATCCTCCGCCGAACATTCCCGATAGAGCCTGAGCAGGGCGAGCTCGTCGCCGCTCGCGGCCTCCCCCTCCGGCGCGCCGGAGAGCAGCCAGGCGACGGAGACCCCGAGCACCTCGGCCAGCCGCGCAAGATGGGCGCGGATCTGCCCCGCCCGCTCGGTCTCCCACTGCGCGACCGCCGAACGCGATACCCCGAGCGCCTCGGCGAGGCCGGACTGGGTGAGGCCACGCCGCTCCCGCGCGGCGCGGATGCGCGCGCCGGCGCTGGCGAGCGGGTTCGGCGGCGGCGGGGCCGGATCGAGGATCGGGGTGCGCATGCGGGCAGGGTAGGTCAGTTTCTCTAACAAAGATAGTTAGACCTATTGACTGTTGATGTTAGTTTCACTAACGTCCGGGTCACCCCACCACCCGGAGCACCGCGATGCCGCAGAAAATCCGCTGGACCGAGGCCGCCGACGCACTCCTCGTCCGCTTGCGCCACCAGGAGGGCGCGAGCTGGGACCGCATCGCCGGCGCGCTCGGGGTCAGCCGCAACGCGGCGCTGGAGCGCGGGCGGCGGCTGCATGTGCTGCTGCCCGAACGGGCGGCGCCCGCCGCCGCGCGCGACGAGCGCGACCGCCCTGCCCTGCCGCCCGGCCACCCGGCGAGCTGGGGGGCGCTGATCGCGGGCACCGTGCTGGAGGGCACGCCCTACCCGTGGCCGATCCCCGGCGTGCCGCCGCTGCCCGCCCGCGCCGCCGGCGCCGCCGAGGCCGCCGCCCCGGCGCGGGCAGCCGCCTGATGCGGCCCGGGACGGAGAAGGGCAGCATGGAAGCGGAGACGACGGCGCTGGTGGAATGGGCGGGGTTGCGCGCCGCGCCCCCGCCGCCCTTGGTCGCGGTGCCGGCGCGGCTGGCCGCACCCAGCGCCATCCCGCCGCGCGAATGGCTCTACGGCACCCGGCTGATCCGCCGTTTCGTGACCGTGCTGGTGGCGCCCGGCGGTGTCGGCAAGTCGGCCTACGCGCTCGCCCAGGCGCTGGCGCTGGCGACCGGGCGGGGATTCCTCGGCGAGTGCGTGCACCATCGGGTGAACGCCTGGGTGCTCAACCTCGAGGACCCGATCGAGGAGCTCGATCGGCGCCTGGCGGCCCTGATGCTGCGCCACGCGATTCCGCACGAGGCGGTAGCGGGGCGGTTGTTCCTGCACTCGGGGCGGGCACGGCGGGTGGTGATGGGCACCCGCGACGCCGGCGGCTTCCTCGTCCATCCCGACCGCGAGCGGATCATCGCTGCGGCGCGCGACGCCGAAATCGGGCTGATCACCGTCGATCCCTTCGTCAAGTCGCACGCGCTCGACGAGAACAGCAACGCCGAGATCGACGCCGCGGCGACCGCCTGGGCCGAGGTCGCGCAGGCCTGCGGGGCGGCGGTGCAGCTCGTGCACCACGTGCGCAAGGGCCCGCGCGAGGGAGCGGGCGACATCGAGGCCGCGCGCGGGGCGAAGGCACTGACGGACGCGGCCCGAGTCGGGCTGGTGCTGTCGCCGATGAGCGAGGCGGAGGCGGAGGAATTGGGCGTGACGCCGGGCGAACGTTGGCGGCACGTCCGGCTCGACGACGCCAAGGCCAACATGGCCCCGCGCGCCACCCGGGCGAGCTGGTTCCGCATCGAGACCGTGCCGCTCGGCAACGGCACGCCGGCCTATCCCCATGGCGACCAGGTCGCCGCCCTCGCCCCCTGGGCGCCGCCCTCGGCGTTTTCGCGGCTGCGGCCGGAGGATTGCAACCGCGCGCTCGACCGCATCAGCGCCGGCCCGGAGCCCGGCACGCTCTATGCCGCCCAGCGGCGCGGCCGCGGCACCGAGCGCTGGGCCGGGCGGGTGTTGATGCGCGAGTTCGGCCTGAGCGAGGCCGAGGCCGCGCAAGTGATCGGCGCCTGGCTGAAATCCGGCGTGCTCGCCGAGGACGAATACCGCGACGGAGCGCAGCGCAAGACGCCCTTCGGCGTGCGGGTGGTGGAGGCGCGCCGGCCGACCGCGGCGCGCCGATGACGATGGACCGCCGAACACCGCTGAACATGGCACCAACGGAGAATTGGACGATGGATGGTTTCGAAAACCGCCGCGCGGAGCGCAACCCGCAAAGGAGCGCGGGCGCTGAGAATGGCGCGGGCCACGAGGCACGGTTCGGCGCAGGGTTTGGCGCGCGGCGGCGCGGTGCCGGGCGGAGCGCGCCGGCCGCGCCATACTCCCTGGCGGAGCCAGGGAGGTATGGCGGCGGCACGGCGGCGGCGGGAGCGACGGCCGCGGTCGCTGCGGGCCCGCTTGCACGGCTCCCGGCACGGGGGAACGGCGCGGCGCGTGGCGCGCGCAACGGCGCGGAGGTTGGCGCGGGGTATGACGCCGAACTCGTGCTCTACCGGCTCGAAGAAGCCGGGGCGACGCTGCTCGCGCTGCCGCAGAGCGGATATTCGACGCGGCTCGCCCAGACCAGCCTCCTCTGCGTGCGCAGCGCGCTGGAAAGCTACGGCTGGCAGACCGCGCGGCTGGCGCCGCCGGTGCCCTCCGCGCAGCGCATCTCGCGCATGGACGAAGCGCTGGGCTGGATCGGGCTCATTCCCCAGGCGCGCTACGTGCTGCGCCGGATCGTGGGCGCGCGGGCGCTGGTCTCGCCCTTGACCGAGCGCCACCTCTACACTTGGCGCCGCCTCGGCGGCCTGCTCGGCGCCGACCACAAGGCGGTGCAGCGCTGGCACGCGGAAGGGATCGACCGGATCGTGGCGGCGCTAAACGGCGGCGGCGGGTGAGCGACGAATCCCTCGCCGAAAAAGCGATCGGAACGGGCAAATAACCGCTCATAATTCTTGACCCCGAATCGGCGGCAGTGTCACATCGTCGCGCCGTTCACAGGGAGGCGAGCCATGGCAGCGAAGGGTGCATCCGGCGGATCGAAAGGCGGGGCCGGAAAAAAGGAAGCAGCAAAGCCGGCGGCCGGCAAGGCCGGCGCCGCGAAGGCCAAGCCCGCGAAGGGGAAATAGACCGGGCCGAGACCAGGCCACGGTGTTTCCCGTCCGACGCGGAACACCGGACGACCTCGCAAAGGCAGGAAGCTCCGCTTCCTGCCTTTTTCTTTTCGCACCCCTCGATTGCGCGTCGCGGCCGGCCGGAAGCCAGCATAGGAAAAAATTTTGGGTGGTAGGAACATTTCCCTTGCCCATTCGCCCCGGTTTGCCGTAGAAACCTCCTCACGATGGAGTTTTGCGCGCTGAGCGGCTCCATCCCTCCCCGCTTCCATCCCCCTCCGAACGAGCCGGAACGCCATGTCCCGACGCTTGACCCGCGACCGCGAGGCCGCATCGGCGCCGGTATCCGCCGAAGATCTGATCTCCTGGGTGCGGGCGGTGCTCGAACCGCTCGGCCAGGTTCCGGCGGCCCATCATCTCTGCCTGCTCGACGCGCTCGGCGCACTCGATCGCGCCGAGCACGACCGGCTGATGGTGCTGATGCCTCCCGGTTCGGCGAAATCGACCTTCGCGAGCGTGCTGTTCCCCGCCTGGTTCCTCGCCCGCCATCCCCGCTGCGCGGTGATCGCGGCCAGCCACACCGCCCAGCTCGCCGAGCATTTCGGCAGGCGGGTGCGCAGCGTTCTGCGTGAACACGGCGCCGCGCTCGGGGTGGCCCTGGCCACCGACAGCCGCGCCGCCGGGCGCTTCGAGACCGACCAGGCCGCGGAGTATTTCGCCGCCGGCGTGCACGGGCCGATCACCGGCCGGCGCGCCGATCTCGCCATCATCGACGACCCGGTGAAATCCTGGGCCGAGGCCGACTCCGCCACCGCGCGCGAGCATGTCTGGGACTGGTATCGCGCTGAGCTGATGACCCGGCTGAAGCCGCGCGGGCGGGTGGTCCTGATCATGACCCGCTGGCACGAGGATGATCTTGGCGGGCGGCTGCTGGCGGCCGCCGAAACCGGTGGAGATCGCTGGCAGGTGCTGCGCTTTCCCGCTCTCGCCGAGGCCGCTGATCCGCTCGGCCGGGCGCCGGGCGAACCCTTGTGGCCGGAGTGGGAAACCGCTGCCGCGCTGGCCCGCAAGCGGGCGGCGATGGGGGAGCGGGCGTTCGCCGCACTCTACCAGCAATCCCCGCGTCCCGAAGCGGGCGGGCTGATCTCGCTCAGCCGGCTGGCACGGGTGGATGCAGCACCCGCCCGGGGGCGCATCGTCCGCGCCTGGGACCTGGCCGCCACCGCGGCGAGCGCGGGCCGTGATCCGGACTGGACCGTCGGCGTCAAGCTGATGGAAGAGGACGCCGGGCGCTACATCGTTCTTGACGTGGTGCGCCTGCGCGGTGCCCCCGCAGAGGTGGAGCGGGCGCTGCTCGCCACCGCGGAGGCGGACGGTCGGTCGGTCGCGATCGGGCTGCCGCAGGATCCCGGCCAGGCGGGACGGGCGCAGATTCTCTACCTCACCCGGCGGCTCGCCGGCTTCGTGGTCCGCGCAACCCCGGAGACGGGCTCGAAGCTGGTGCGGGCGATGCCGGCGGCGGCGCAGATTGACGCCGGCAACGTCGCCCTCCTGCGCGCCCCATGGAACCAGGCTTTTGTCGAAGAGCTGCGGGATTTCCCGCACGGCGTCAAGGACGACCAGGTCGACGCCCTCGCCCGCGCGTTCGCCATGCTGACCACGCAGGCACCTCCGGCGCGTCGGATCTCCGTGCCGCTGTTCGCGCGCTGAAGCGCGAAAGGCAATGACCACGAAAGGCCGCGCATGTTCGAAACCATCTGCGACCTCGTGCCCCGTGACGGCGCCTATCCGCCGCGGGCGCGCGCGCTCGACCTCCTCTCGCGGATCCTCAACGGCACCTTCTACGACGTGCTTCCCTACCAGTTCCATGACGAGCGCAGCCCCGGCGGCGAGTATGTGCCGCTGCGCCAGCGCCGCCCTTCGGTGCGCTATGCGCTGTGCCGGATCGTGGTCGAGGACTCGGTAGCACTCCTGTTCTCGGAGGGGCACTTCCCGACCATCGACTGCGCCGACGAGGATTTGCGCGCCGTCCTCGCCGACCTCGTGCGCGAGAGCCGGCTGAACGAAGTGATGATCGACGCCGCCATCCGCGGCTCGATCGGCTCGGTCGCGATCCTGATGCGGGTGCTCAAGGGGCGCATCTACTTCCAGGTGCTGGATACCATCTACCTCACGCCGCACTACGACCCCGAGGCCCCGGATCGTCTGCAGAGGGTGGTCGAATCCTACAAGGTGCCGGGCAGCGTGCTGGCCGCGCAGGGCTACGAGATCGCGGCCCCGGAGGACGACTATTGGTTCCGCCGCACGTGGGACGACGAGGCCGAGACCTGGTTCGTGCCGCAGCGCGTCGGCGCCGCCAATGCGCCACCACAGGTGGACGAGGCGCGCAGCGTGCGCCATCGGCTCGGCTTCGTGCCGATGGTCTGGGTGAAGAATCTTCCCGGCCCCTCGGCCAGCGGAGATTCCGTCGACGGCGCCGCGACCTTCCGCGCCGCGGTCGAAACCTCGATCGAGATCGACTACCAGCTTTCCCAGGCCGGCCGCGGGCTGAAATACTCTTCCGATCCCACCCTGCTGATCAAGGAGCCGGCGAGCAGCGACGGCGAGATCGTCAAGGGTGCGGGCAATGCACTGGTGGTCTCCGAAAAGGGGGACGCCAAGCTGCTCGAGATCGGCGGCACCGCTTCGGCGGCGGTGATCGAATATGTGCGCACGCTGCGCGAACTCGCGCTTGAAAGCGTGCACGGCAACCGGGCCAGCGCCGACCGGCTTTCCGCGGCCCAGTCCGGGCGGGCGCTGGAGCTGATGAACCAGGGCTTGATCTGGCTTGCCGACAATCTGCGGATCTCCTACGGACAGGGCGCTCTGCTCGGGCTCGCGCGCATGGTGATCGCGGCCTCCGGCCGCTACGCGCTGCGCATCGGCGGGCGCGAGGTGGCCGTGCTCGACCCCACCGCGCGGCTCTCGCTGAAATGGCCGCGCTGGTACCCGCTGAGCGCCGATGACCGGCAGAAGGATGCGCTCACCCTCGCGACACTGGCCCGTTCGGGCCAGCTCAGCCGGGAGACGGCGGTGAAATCGATCGCCGACACCTATGATATCGCCGACGTGCCGGCCGAATTGCGGCGCATCGCCGAGGAAGCGCCGATGGCGGCGCCTGCTGCGAACACGGAGACCCCATGAACGAGAACGACGCCCCCGCGTCTGCAACCGACCAGGTCGCCGAGAGTCTCGAACTGCTGCGCGAACGCAACGCGCTGCTCGAGCGGCGGCTTGCCGAGATGGCAGAGGCCGTCGACGCGCGGGTGATCCGCGCCGAGTTGAAGGCCGAGGCGGTGCGTGCCGGCATGGTCGATCTCGACGGGCTCAAGCTGATCGATCCTGCCGAAGTGCGGCTCTCGCCCGCCGGCGAAGTCGAGGGGGCAGGAGCGCTGATGAACCGGCTGCGTCGGTCCAAGCCGTGGCTGTTCGGCGCTGCCTCCACGTCTTCCGCGGCGCCGGCGCCGCCCGCCACACCGCCGCGGGCCAAGCGGGCGGCGGAGATGACCGACGCCGAATATCGCGCCGCCAAGGCGGAATTGCTGCGCCGGCGCTGAGCCGGCCGCAGACCGATCGCCTCCGCTTGCGGCGGGGGCTGGCGGGAGGCGTGTGCCTCCCTGAACCGCGGAGGGCGGCATCCCTCCCCGTTCTTCCACAGATGCGAGGACAGATATGGGAATCCAGAATTTCCCCGCCGCCCTGCAGCCGATCATCCAGCAGGGTTTCCTGGAGCGCGAGTTCGAACAGGCGCTGCGCTCGCGGCTCGGCTACCGCATGGTCGCCGATCGTGAGGAATTCTCGGTCGGCATCGGCGAGACGCTGACCAAGACCCGGGCCGGACTGATGCCTTCGGTGACCACCCCGCTCGCGGCCGCGACCAACACCAACCTCGACAACGGGCTCGCCTCGCAGGGCTGGGGCGTGGAGCAGTACACCATCACGCTCAACTTCTACGCCGCGACGCAGGACCTGAACATCGTCACCAGCCGCGTCGGCATCGCGAACCTCTTCCTGCAGAACGCCTACGCGAACGGCGAGCAAGCCGCTCGCTCGCTCGACGAGCTCGCCCGCAACGCGCTGTTCGCGCCCTATTTCGGCGGCAACACGCGGGTCCTCACCACGCTTGCCGCGGCGGGACCCGCGATCCACGTCGATGACATCCGCGGCTTCCTGTTCGCCTTCGTCAATGGCGTGCAGACCGCCGTCTCCCCCGCCAACCCGCTCACCGTCGCCGTGGGCAGCAACGAATATACGCTGATCGGCGCGGTGGCGGATGCCGCCAATGCGTCCGTCGCACCGGGCGGCATCTCGGGCACGCTGACCTTCGGCGCGAGCGTGGCCGTGGCCGATGGCACGGCCGGCAACTCGGTGCAGGCGGTCAACGGCTCGGTGATCGTGCGGCCGGGCGGGCGGACAAACACCTCCGCCCTGCAGGCGACCGATACGCTGACCATGAGCAACCTGCTCGACGCGGTGGCGACGCTGCGGCTCAACGCGGTGCCGGAGATCGAGGGCGTCTACAATTGCTATCTCGATCCGGTCTCCGCCCGCCAGCTCTTCGCCGACCCCGACTTCCGCCAGCTGTTCCAGGGTGCGACCAGCGCGAACCAGGTGTTCCGCACTGCCATGGTCAACGAATTCCTCGGCCTGCGCTTCATTCCCACCACCGAGGCGTTCGTGCAGCCCCATCCTTCGCTGTCTGGCGTCAATGTGCGCCGGCCGATCATCTGCGGCAAGGGCGCCCTGATCGAGGGTGACTTCGCGGGCATGGCGGAGGCCGATGTGGCGCCGAAGGATTCGATCGTCGATGTGATCGACGGTGTCGCGATGGTGACCCGCGAGCCGATCGACCGGCTACAGCAGATCATCGCCCAGAGCTGGTACTGGATCGGCGGCTTCACCGCGCCGTCCGACACCACCACCACCCCGACCACGATCTCGACCTCGACCAGCGCCGCGTTCAAGCGCGCGGTCCTGGTCGAGCACGTCGGCTGAGAGTGGAGAGGACCGATGCCCGTCATCTATCCCACGAGCACGGAGAGCAATGATCTCCCGCGCGTCGTCGCCAACCGTGTGATGGAGCCGCTCTCGGCACTGGCTCTGAAAGAGCAGGCGCCGGCGGGCTCGGTCTATCTCGCGCTCGCCTCCTTCAGCCATATCGCCGGTGGCGTTCTGAATCACTTCCGCGCCGGCTCCGTCTATATCCTGGATGCTTCCAACAAGGCGTCGCTGCTTGCGGGCGGCGCGCCGATACAGGCGGTGTGACATGGCCAATGGCGCTTCCCAACCCTTCCGGCCTTCCTACACGGCGAGCATCTCCGCCACCACCGCGGCGGCGGAGACCGCGCTTCCGGCGGGCGGCGAGAGTGTGCTGATCTACAATGCCACCTCCTCCGTCGCCTTCGTGCGCTTCGGCTCCAGCGCCGGCGTAGCGGCGACACTCACCGACCTGCCGGTGCCGCCGAACGGGCGCATGCTGGTCGCGGTGAACCATCTCGTCACCGCCGTCTCCGCACTGCTGCATGTCGGTACCGGCACCGTCTACTTCTCGCGCGGCGACGGCTCGGTGTACTGAGATGTCGGGCACCACCACCACGGCGCCCTTCGTCTTCACCGACGCACAGAAGACTGATGTCCGGCGCTTCTGTGGCTATCCGGCCTATGGCGCCGGCGCCTCGGGGTTTCAGGGCTGGCGCTTCTTCCAGGCCTACGGGCTGATGGAGTTTCGCCTGAACAATCTGTCGCCGGCGGAAGGGGCGGTGGTGGTGAACTATCTGACCGCGCTCTACGCCCTCGAATCCGCGGTCCCGCAGGCGGGGCAGAATCTGGATACCGATGTCGCCGCGGTGTGGACGCACAACGCCAACGAAGTGCGTGACCGTGCCGCACTGCTCGATGCGTGGCGTCGGCGCCTGTGCGCGTTCCTCGGACTGCCGCCCGGTCCGGGACTGGGCACGGGCGGCGTACGGCTGGTGGTGTGATGGACCAGACGCAGCTCGCCGGGCTGATCGGACACGGTCTGGCGACCGCGGCGCGCAGCATCGGCGCGGTCTGCCAGGCGTATCGGCCGGCCGGCACGAACGGACCGATCACGCCCGCCACGCTCTACGGCTCGCTGCCAGCGGCGTTCAACGTGCTCGACCCGAAGTTCGTGCGCGCGCCGGGCTATGGCGCGGCGACACGCTACGGCGTGTTCGACACCACGACCACCCAGACCGGCGACTATCTGATCGGGCCGACGGGAACGCATTTCATCGCGCTGCAGGACCCGATCCTGCCGCCGCTCTGCGTGCTGTGCAACCGGACCATTGCCATCGCCCGGCCGGCGGCACCCGGCTTGGCCGGCGCCAACGGATACGGCGGCGTGCTGGCGGCAACCTCGGCTGCGCTGCTGGTGGGCTGGCCGGCGAGCCTGCTGGAAGGGGGCGGGGCAATGGCAGGCGGGGAAAAGCCGCCGCTGCCGGCGGACCCGCGGCTGGGTGGATCCACGCTCCTGCTGCCACCATCGGTCGGCGCGCTCGTGCTGCATCCGGCGGATGTGCTCACCGACGATCTCGGCCGCACCTACACCATCGCCCAGAGCGAGCTTTCCGCACTGGGCTGGCGCCTCTCCCTCAAGCAGGCGGTAAGCTGATGGCCGATCTCTCCGATGTCGAGACCGCGCTGGTCGGCGCCATCGTCGCTGCGGCCTATCCCGCGGGCATCGCTGCGCCATCGGCGATCCTCCGGGGCGGGGCGGCGGCGACGGTGCGCGTCTATCGCGGCTGGCCGAACGCTGCGGCGCTGGATGCGGATCTGGCCCAGGGCGTGATCAACATCAGCGTCTACCCCGAGCCGCAGATCCATCGCGTGACGACCCGCTTTCCCGACCGCTTCGAGGTGGTTAGCACGATCGCGCCGACATTGGCCGTGACCGTCAGTGGACGGAGCGCGACCTTCACGGGCACCGCCGGTCCCGGGCAGTTCGCCGGATTGATCATCGGATTGCAGACGTTTCCGCATATCTGCCAGAGCGGCGATACGCCGGCATCGATCGCGGCCGCGCTCGCCGCCGCCGCACAGGCGGCGGGGACCGGTGCGAGCGCGAGTGGGGCCACGGTGACGGTCCCGGGAAGTGGCTATTTCGCTGCCCGTGCCGGCGCGGGAGCCGCCGCGCTGCGCGAAGTCCGTCGGCAGGTGCAAGGGTTTCGCATCAGCTTCTGGTGTCCCGACCCGGCGAGCCGCGACACTGTGGTGAGCCTGGTGGACGCCGCGCTGGCGGCCCAGAACTTCCTCACCCTCGCCGACGGATCGAGCGGGCGACTGCTCTACGTATCCGCCGCCGTCACCGACAGCTACGAAGAGGCGACGTTGTATCGCCGCGACCTGCTCTACAGCGTGGAGTATCCGACGACCCTCTCGGAAACCGAGGCCCCGATGCTGTTCGGGGTCGGCACGATCAGCAACGGCGCCGGCGTAATCGGCGGCCTGCTCCCTTGAAGGAGAATCCGATGGAGACCAGCCTGGTGGTGGTGAGGCCGTTCGCGGGCTTCACGCGCGGAGAGGTGATCACCGATCCGCAGAAGTGCGCGGAGATTCTGGCGAGCGAGAATGCCCGCGCGGTGGTGCGCGTGCTCGCCGCCGCTCCCGCGACAAAGCAGGGAGGCTGAGCCATGCCGATCGTCCAGCAAGGCACGATCAACACCACCGCGCTGGTGGTGCCGGACCTCTATGTGCAGATCGTCCCGCCCCAGAACCTCGTGCTCAACGGCGTGCCGACCAACGTCATCGGCATGGTGGGCACCGCGCAGTGGGGCCCGGTCGACCAGCCGGTGATCATCGGCACCATGGCGGACTACGCCCAGGCATTCGGCGCCGTGCAGAACCGCAAGTACGATCTCGGCACCGCACTTTCGGCGGCGGTGCAGCAGGGGGCGCAGAACTTCATCTGTGTGCGGGTAAGCGACGGCACCGATGTCGCCGCGACCGGCTCCGGACCCACCGGCTGCATCAGCTTCACCGCGCTCTACACCGGCACGCTCGGCAACCAGATCACGGTGACAATCGCGACCGGCAGCCAGGCCAACAGCTGGCGGGCGGTGGTCGCGCTGCCCGGGTTGAACCCGGAAGTGTTCGACAACATCGTGGGCACCGGCAACGCCTTCTGGCTGGCACTCGCCGCCGCCATCAATGCCGGCAACGGTCCGCTGCGCGGGCCTTCGCAGATCATCGCTGCGACCGCGGGGGCCGGAACCACCGCGCCGACGGCTGCCGGCTACACGCTCTCGGGCGGCAGCGACGGTGTCGCCACCATCGCGGCCGCGACGCTGGTCGGTGTCGATACGCTGCCGCGCATGGGCATGTATGCGCTGCGCGGGCAGGGCTGCTCCATCGGCGTCCTCGCCGACGCCGATGACTGGACGCAGTGGACCAACCAGGCCGAGTTCGGGCTGTCCGAGGGTCTCTACATGATCCTCACCGGCCCCTCGGGCGATGCCATCCAGAACGCGATCACCACCAAGCAGAACGCCGGGCTCGACTCCTATGCCGCGAAGTTGATGTTCGGGGACTGGATCTACTGGTACGACCAGGTCAACCAGCTCATGCGGTTGATCTCGCCGCAGGGCTTCGTTGCCGGCCGGCTCGCCAATCTTTCGCCCGAGCAGTCGAGCCTGAACAAGCAGCTCTACGGCGTGGTGGGCTCGCAGAAGTCCGGCGCGCCCAACTCCGGCCAGGCCACCACCTATGCGGAAGCGGACCTGCAGACACTGTTCCAGGCCGGGATCGACGTGATCGCCAACCCCCAGCCGGGTGGCGCCTACTGGGGCGTGCGGCTCGGTCACAACTCCTCCTCCAACGCCGCGACCAACGGGGACAACTATACCCGCCTCACCAACTATATCGCCGCCACCTTGCAGGCGGGCATGGGGCTCTATGTCGGCCAGGTGATCAACGCCAGCCTGTTCCAGCGCATCCGCGCCACGCTGCTGTCCTTCCTCGGCAACATGCTACAGCAGGGACTGCTCGGCTCGACCGACGGCACGCCGCCGTTCGCGGTAGTCTGTGACCCCTCCAACAACCCGTTCTCGCGCACCTCGCTCGGCTATGCGCAGGCGGATGTGCAGGTGCAGTACCAGGCGATCAACGAGAAGTTCATCGTCAACGTCCAGGGCGGGCAGACGGTGCAGATCAGCCGCCAGACGATGCCCGCCGGCCAGGTCGGCGCATAAGGAGAGTATCCGATGCCCTACAACAATTTCTCGGTCGGCAAGGACTGCCAGGTGGTCGTGATCGGCCCCTTCGGCCGGGTCGATTTCGCCCATGTCACCGCCTTCGAAGCCCAGCAGCTCACCACCTCGGTGCGCATCGACCGCATGGACGGAACCCTCCTGGGAGCGGAACTTCCCAAGGGCTGGCAGGGAAGCTTCCAGATCGACCGCGGCAGCCAGGCGGTCGATGACTTCATCGCCCAGATCGAGCAGGCGTTCTTCGCCTCGGGCAGCGTGAGCGCCGGGACGATGTATCAGTATGTCAACGAGGTCGATGGTTCCACCTCGACGTTCCAGTACCAGGGCGTGGTGTTCAAGCTGCTCTCCGCCGGGCTCTACAAGGGCGACGCGGCGGTGACGCAGAAGCTCGAATTCTACGCCAGCACGCGCAGCGCGATGTGAGGCGCAGGTGAGCGATAGCCCCTCGGCACGGCTGATCGCCGCGGCGAACGAAGCGCTCGCCGCGCGCGACGGATCGGGACGCGAAATCGCGCTGCGCCGGCTCGGCGCGCTCGACAAGCTCCGCCTGTTCAAGGCGGCCGGCCCGGCGCTGGCGCAGAACGCGCCCTATCTCGGGATGGCGATGCTCGCCGCCTCGGTCACCGCGATCGAAGGGGTGCCGGTTCCCTATCCCACCAACGAGGCGCAGATCGAGGCCATCGTCGCGCGGCTCGGCGACGAAGGCATCGCGGCCGTCGCGGCGGCGCTCGCTCCATCCGGAGCGGAGGACGAAAACCTGAGGGACAGGGCGGGAAACTGAGCCGGCACCCCGATCTCGTGGATAGCCTGTTCCTCGTGCGGAACGGGGTGCCGTTCGATGTCGCCTTCTCGCTCGCCGACGAGGAACGCCTGGCCTGGATCGTCGCACTCGGCACCCTCGACGGGCGCGAGTTCGACTGGCAGCGGATGCGCTGGAAGGATGCGACATGATCTCGGTGGAAGGGCTCACCGCGTTCGCCCGCGCGCTCGACGCGCTGGCCTCCGAGCGCCTGGTGGCGCCGGCGCTGGAAGTGGCGGCGGAGCGGCTCGTGCAGGGTGTCCGCTCGGTACTCTCGCACCCGCCCGGTTCGGAGCACGCGACGCCATGGCTGGAGACCGGCGCGCTGCGGGATTCGATCTCGGCACGGATCGGGCCCGATGGTGCGGTGGTGGGGTCGACCAGCATGGTCGCGGTCGATCAGGAGCAGGGGACGAAGACGGTGCCGCCGCGCCCGTTTCTCGCCCCCGTCGCGATGCGCGAGGCGGCGGACCTGGTCACGGGCTTCGCCGAGGACCTCGCGCGGACGATCGGTGAAGCGCGATGATCGACGCCTATACCATCGGCATCACGCTCGCGCTCGACAACGGCGTCTCGGGCGGGATCGCAGCGATCCGCAAGGATCTTGCCGCGCTCGACACGGCGGTCGCGGCGAGCGCGGGCAAGCTCGCCGCACTCGCCCGCCAGGCCGGCCTGGTTCCCGCCGGACCCGCGCCGGTGCGCGCGAGCCTGCCGGCCCCGCAACGGCCGGTGGAGAAGCCCGCCCCGGCGACCCGCCCCGACACCACCGCCCCGCCGCAGATCACGGCACCCGCCATCGCACCGCCCGTGCCCGCCGCCAACGCGCCGGTTGCGCCTCGCATTCCGCCTTCCGTCCCGGCTACGGCGGCGCCGGTGACGGTGCTGGGCGCGCCGCCCGGCGTGATCGCGCCTCGACGCGAGCCGGGCCCCGCCATGGCCGCGCCCCAGCCATCGACCGCCGGCCGCGGCCCGGCGGCGGCGATGGCGCCGATCACCGCGGCAGCACTGTCCGCGCCGCCCGCACCGTCGATATCCTCCGTACCACCCGCCCAGCCGAGGCGCGTGGCGGCACCGGATTTCGCCACACTCGGCCGCCAGATCGCGCCCGCCGCGATGATCGAGCCTCGGCTCGCACTGCCGCCGGCCCCTGCCGTCGCGGTCACGCCAGCACCGCCGCCTTCCGCGCTTGCGGCACGCGAGGCGTCGGCACCGCCGGGCCCGGTTGCCCCGATCGCGCCGCCGCCGGCGTCCG
>DAHWFB010000119.1 GCA_027326105.1 Acetobacteraceae bacterium | reverse complement strand
CCGGTGCGCCTTGGCCGGCGCGACACCGAGCCGCGCCGCGATTTCCGCCTGGGTGAGCGAGGTGGCGTGGTACAGCCAAGCCGCGTGCATCGCGAACTCGCGATCACCTTCCTGCTCGCCGTTTCCGCCATCGAACGCCATAGCGCCGACCGCCCCCTTCCCGCGCGCCGGCCGCGCCGACCGCGAGGCCTCATGCGGAGGGAACCCGGTATGAATTATTTTTCATCTTGCGCAACGAATTTCATACCCCTGGCCGGCCGTCGATCCTTCTTTCAGCCCATTCTCAAAGCTGCCGAGCTTTACTGCCCGTCCCCGATCGGCGATGAACAACCGGGTGCGGGCAAACGGCACAGGGTGGGATGCGATGTATCTCGGAATCGATCTCGGAACCTCGGCCGTGAAGGTCGTACTGATCGACGCGGCGGGTGCGCTGCGCGCCCAGGCCAGCGCGCCTCTCGGCCTTTCGCGCCCACATCCGCTCTGGAGCGAGCAGGACCCGGCCGCCTGGTGGCAAGCGACCGGAGAGGCCATGGCCGGCCTGCGTGGCCAGGCCGATCTGTCCGCCGTCCGTGCCATCGGTCTTTCGGGCCAGATGCATGGCGCGGTGCTGCTCGACCAGGCCGACCGTGTACTCCGTCCCGCCATCCTCTGGAACGACGGACGCGCCGGGGCGGAGTGCGCGGTGCTCGATCCGCTCGCCCGCCGCCTCGCCGGTAACCCCGCCATGCCGGGCTTCACCGCGCCCAAGATGCTCTGGGTGCGTGCCCACGAGCCCGACATCTTCGCCGCTACCGCCCGCGTACTCTTGCCCAAGGACTGGCTCCGGCTCGCGATGACCGGCGAGGCAGTCTCGGAGATGTCGGACGCCTCGGGCACACTCTGGCTCGAGGTCGCTGCCCGCGCTTGGTCGCCCGAACTTCTCTCCGCGACCTTTCTCAGCCCCGCCCACATGCCGCGGTTGGTCGAAGGCAGCGCGCCCGCCGGCCGTCTGCGTCCCGAGGTGGCCGCCGCCTGGGGCCTGCCCGCCGGCTGCCTTCTCGCCGGAGGCGGAGGAGACAATGCCGCCGGCGCCGTTGGCATCGGGGCCGTCGCCCCGGGCGATGCCTTCATTTCGCTCGGCACTTCGGGCGTGCTCTTCGTGGTGGACGAAGCCACCCGCCCCGACCCCGAGCGGACCGTCCACGCCTTCTGCCATTGCCTGCCGGGCCTTTGGCACCGCATGGCGGTGATCCTGTCGGCCGCCGCCTCGCTTGCCTGGCTCGCCCGCGTCACCGGCGCTGCGGATGAGGCGGCACTGCTCGCCGAAGCCAGCGCCGAGAGCGATGACCGGCTGGTCTTTCTCCCCTATCTCTCGGGCGAGCGTACGCCGCACAACGACCCTGCTGCCACCGGGGTGTTCTTCGGCATCACCGGGCAAACCACGCGCGGCGATCTCGCCCGCGCGGTGCTCGAAGGCGTCGCCTTCGCGCTCGCCGATGGACTCGCCGCGCTGGAGGCGCGCGGCCCGCGCATCGATGGCTTCTCGGTCATCGGGGGTGGCTCGCGAAGCCCGCTCTGGAGCCGTATCCTCGCTGCCGCGCTCGACCGGCCGCTGCGATTCCACGCGGGCGGCGAGGTCGGCCCCGCCCTCGGTGCCGCCCGGCTTGCGGCGCTCGCTGCCGACGCTGGTCCACTCGCCGTCGTTTGTGCTGCCCCGCCGGTAGCCCGCGAGCAGGAGCCCGAAACGGCGCTCGCCGCCGCACTGGTGCCCCGGCGGGAACTCTACCGCTCCCTCTATCCCGCATTACGCGAGAGTTTCGCGCGTCGCCTTGCCTGAGCGGGTCGCGAAGCCCGGCGGGCAGGTGCGGTCGCGTCAGGTTTGCGCAAGATCAATGCTTGGGCTTTGCCCGCTATGGCAGAGTTCCTCCGCACTTCCCCGGCCGTGTGGCCGGCGGAAGAGGAGATGGAGGAACCAGATGGCAAAAGCCCCAGCACCCGTGAAGAGCGCCGTTCCGGCCCGGCACCTCGCCGATCCCTTCCTCAGCCTGCGCCAGGAGATGGACCAGCTGTTCGACCGATTCACCGGCGGCTTCGGCTTTTCGGCGCTGCCGCGCCTGTTTGACCTCGCCCCGGCCAGCGCCTCTTTGGCGGAGTTCGCCGTGCCGGCGGTCGATGTCACCGAGGATGACAAGGCCTACACCATCGCTGCCGAACTTCCGGGGCTCGACGAGAAGAATGTCGAGATCAGCGTGAACGACGACGTGCTGGTGCTCAAGGGTGAGAAGAAGCAGGAGCGCGAGGAGAAGGACGCCAACTATCATCTGTCAGAGCGCAACTACGGAGCCTTCCAGCGCAGCTTCGCCCTGCCTGCGAATGCCAATGCCGCGGCGATCGAAGCGCATTTCGCCAAAGGGGTGCTGACCGTTACCGTGCCCAAGAAGCCGGAGGCACAGGCCGCCACGCGCAGGATCGAGGTTAAGCCCGCGGCCTGAAGCGAGATACTGCCCGAAAAAAAGGAACAGGCAGCCGGGGAGGGCCCGGCTGCCCGCTTGGGGGAAGCTGATCCGGGGGGCTCTTCTGATGCGGCCACCCGTCAACCAGAAACCGGTTTCCAATGGCCGCCGGCCTCGGGTGGTGGCTCCAGGGGGCGACGCCCCCTGGTTTGCGTTGCGTCAGCCCGCCGCCGCCATCGGTGCCGGCGCGTCGTGGAACTGTTCGGTCTCGGTCGAGCCCGCCATGGCAGTGGTGGAGGACCGCCCAGCCGAGATTGCGACCGACACCGCGTCGAAGTAGGACGTACCCACCTCGCGCTGGTGGCGGGTGGCGGTATAGCCCAGTGGCTCGGCTGCGAATTCCGCCTGCTGCAGCTCCGAGTAGGCCGCCATGCCGCGCTCCGCATAGCCGCGGGCGAGCTGGAACATCGAGTGGTTCAGGCTGTGGAAGCCGGCCAGCGTCACGAACTGGAACTTGTAGCCCATCAGCCCGATCGAGCGCTGGAATTCAGCGATCTTCTCCGGCGCGAGCTTCTTTTTCCAGTTGAAGGAGGGCGAGCAATTATAGGCCAACATCTTGCCCGGGAAGGCGCGGTTGATCGCGTTAGCGAAGCGCTCGGCCTCTTCGATGTTGGGCTCGCTCGTCTCCCACCAGAGCAGGTCGGCGTAGGGCGCGTAGGCGAGCGAGCGGGCGATGGCATATTCCACCCCGAGCCCGGGCTTGATCCGGTAGAAGCCTTCCGCCGTGCGATCGCCGGAGAGGAACGGCCGGTCGCGCTCATCGACATCGCTGGTGAGCAGCTGGGCCGCGTGGCTGTCGGTGCGGCAGAGCAGAACCGTCGGCACGCCTTCCACGTCGGCGGCGAAACGCGCGGCGTTGAGGGTGCGGATGTGCTGGGCGATCGGCACGAGCACCTTGCCGCCGAGATGGCCGCACTTCTTCTCCGAGGCCAGCTGGTCCTCGAAATGCACGCCCGCCGCGCCTGCCTCGATCATCGCCTTCATCAACTCGAAAGCGTTGAGCGGGCCGCCGAAGCCGGCCTCGGCGTCGGCGATGATCGGCGCCATCCAGTAGGTGGAATTGTCGCCTTCCATGCGGCCGATCTGATCGGCCCGGCGCAGCGCGTTGTTGATCCGCCGCACCACCATGGGCACCGAGTTCACCGGATAGAGCGACTGGTCAGGATACATCTCGCCAGCGATGTTGGCGTCTGCCGCCACCTGCCAGCCCGAAAGATAGATCGCCTTCAGTCCCGCCTTGACCTGCTGCATCGCTTGGTTGCCGGTGAGCGCGCCGAGTGTGGGCACGAAGGGCTCGCTCTTCAGTAGTTGCCAGAGCCGGTTGGCGCCCATTTCGGCGAGCGTATGGCGCACCCGGAAGGAGCCGGCGAGGCGCTCGACGTCGGCGGGCGTATAGTCCCGCTTGATGCCGGCGAAGCGCTCGGGGTCGGTGGCCCGGCCGCCGGGCAGACCGTCGGGGGCGCAGCAGGGGGTGGGGCAAGGGCGCATGGTCAAACCTCCGTGTGTGGCCTAGGCGCTGTCGATGGAGAGCATATTTACATTGCAGGCGCGAAAGTCACTCAGAATCTTGCGCAGAATGACGGAAACTAGTAACGTTCTTCACCCTATTCCCTGAAAATCTGTAAATTCTGTAAGCTCTTTCTGCACCACCCCGGAGACCCCATGGCCCGCCCGCTGATCGGCCGCACCATCCGCCGCCTGCGCCAGGAGCAGTCCCTCACCCAGGCGGCGCTGGCCACCCGGCTGGGCATTTCCGCGAGCTATCTCAATCTCATCGAGCACGACCAGCGGGTCTTGACCGCGAGCCTGCTGCTCAAGGTCGCCGAAACTCTGGGCGCAGAACTTTCCGCCTTGTCGGGTGCCAGCGAGCGCGCCCTGGAGGCGGGCCTGCGCGAGGTCTTCGCCGACCCTTCGCTTCCCGAGCCGGTGCCCGAGGAGGAGGTGGCAGCACTCGCGGCCAGCGCGCCCTCGGCGGGTCGGGCCGTGCTCGCCCTTTACCGCGCGCTACGGGTCGCCCGCGAGGACGCCGGCGGACTCGCGCTGCCCTCCGGCCGGCGCATCCTGCTTCCCGGCGAGGAGACGCGGGATTTCTTCCACGAACGCGCCAACCATTTCCCCGAACTGGAAGACGCGGCCGAAGCAATTCTCGCCGAGCTCGCGGTCGCTCCCGCCGAGACCAACCACGCGCTCGCCGAGCGCCTGCGCCGTCGCCACGGGCTCATCGTCTCTGTCGAGCCGCTCGAGGGCGCACTCCGCCGCTTCGATCCCGAGCGCGGCCACCTCGCGCTCGCGGAAACCCTGCCGCGCGAAAGCCGCGGCTTCCAGATGGCCTTCCAGGTTGCGCTGCTCGAGGCCCGCGATGTGGTCGAGCGTATAGTCACCGCCGCCGAGCCATCCAGCACCGAGGCGGGCGCGCTGATGCGGGTCGGGCTGCTCAACTACCTCGCCGGTGCCTTGTTGATGCCCTATGCGCCCTTCCTGGAGGCAGCCCGCGCACTCCGCCACGACATCGATGCGCTCGCCGCCCGCTTCGGGGTAAGTTTCGAGCAGGCCTGCCACCGGCTTTCCACCCTCCAGCGGGCAGCGGCGCGCGGCATTCCGTTCTTCTTCCTCCGCCTCGATCCTGCCGGCAACGTCTCCAAGCGCTTCTCGGCCGCCGGCTTTCCCTTCGCCCGCTTCGGCGGCTCCTGCCCGCGCTGGGTGGTGCACGCCGCCTTCGCCAGCCCTGGCGCGGTGCAGGTCCAGCACGCACGGCTGCCCGACGGTGCCAGCTTCTTCTGCTTCGCCCGCGCGGTCGCTGGACCGCTCACCCGCTGGGGCGAGCCGCGTCCGATCCGCGTCGTTGCCATGGGGTGCGACGCCGCTCATGCCCCCGATCTCGCCTATGCGGACGGGCTCGACCTCGAACGCGCGGTGGTCGGCATTGGGCTTTCCTGCAGGCTGTGTGAGCGCCCCGATTGCCGTTCCCGGGCCTTTCCCCCGCTCGCCCATCGCCTCGCACTCGACCCTCACACCACTTCGGCGAGCCCCTACCGGTTCGAGCGCCTGCCCGCCGATTCCCCCCGCTGAGGAGAGACCATCCATGCCCATCCTGCGAACCCGTTCCGGCCGTTCCTATCGAAAGAGCTGTGCCCTGGTGCTCCAGGGCGGCGGCGCGCTCGGCTCTTACCAGGCCGGCGTCTACGAGGCGCTCGCCGCTGGCCGCTACATGCCGGACTGGGTGGCGGGGATCTCCATCGGCGCCATCAACGCCGCGCTGATTGCCGGCAATGCGCCGGAGCACCGGGTTTCGGCGCTACGCGCGTTCTGGGACGAGATCACCAAGCCCTCCGCCGGCTGGCCCAAGATGGACTCCGACCCTTGGCGGCTGATCCGCCAGCACTTCGGCGCCGCCAACAGCCTGCTCTTCGGCCAGCCCGGCTTTTTCCAGCCCCGCCCCGGGCTGGAATGGCTGCTCGGTGAATCCCCCATCAGCTATTACGATACCACTGCGCTGCGCCACTCGCTGGAGCGGCTGGTCGATTTCGATCGTATCAACGACCATGGCGGGAACGGCCACATGCGGCTTTCGGTCGGCGCGGTCGATGTCGCGACCGGAAATTTCGCCTATTTCGACAGTGCCCACCAGCGCATCATGCCCGAGCACGTGATGGCGAGCGGCGCACTGCCGCCCGGCTTCCCGCCGGTGGAGATCGATGGCGCGCAATACTGGGACGGCGGCCTAGTTTCCAACACGCCCCTGCAATACGTGCTCGATAGCACCCCCCGCACCGACACGCTCGCATTCCAGGTCGACGTCTTTCCCGCCCGCGGTCCGGTGCCGAAGAACCTCGACGAGGTGGCGGAGCGCGAGAAGGACATCCGCTATTCCTCCCGCACCCGCGCCGGCACCGATGCCTTCGGCGAAAAGCACCAGCTGCGTCGCATGATCAACGCCGTGCTCGCCAAACTTCCGCCCGAACTGAAGAACGACCCCGATGTGTTGGCACTGGCCGACAAAAGCTGCACCACCACCATGGACGTGGTGCATCTCATCTACCACCCCGCCGAGCCCCAGGGCGCCTACAAGGATTTCGAGTTCTCGCGCCCTACCATGGTGGAACGGTGGGCGGCCGGAAAGGCCGACGCCGAGGCGGCGCTGGTCGTCGAACCCTGGCTCGAGGACCACGGCGCCCATGTCGGCCTGCGCGCCTTTGATCCGCATCGCGCCGCCCGGGAACGTCACTGACGCTGTGGGGATCTCCGCGCGTACCGATCACGCCCCCGCCATCGCGGTCGTGGGCGCGTCCGCCTTCAGCACCTCGCCGGCGAGGTAGAGGCTGCCGCAGATCAGCACCCGCGCCGGCGCCGTCTCGCGAGCGATCCGGTCGAGCGCCGTGGCCACCGTCGGGCCGGGTCGGGCGCGACCGCCGGAGGCCGCGATGATGGCCGGGATCGGCATCGCCAGATGCTGGCCGGGCTCGGCCACCGCCCACAGGCTGGCGGCGAAGGGGACCAGCGGGCGCAGGAATTCGGCCGCGTCCTTGCTGTTCTTCATGCCGACGACGAGATGCAGCGGGCGGTCCCGCCAAGCCCCGAGGTGGACGGCGAGTGCCGCCCCCGCACCGGGGTTGTGGCCGCCGTCGAGCCAGAGTTCCATGCCCGGTGGCAACCGTGCCGCCAAGCGGCCGGAGAGGCGCTGGAGGCGTGCCGGCCATTCCACGCCGAGCAGCCCGGCAGCGAACGCGTCCTGCGGCAGCGCGAACCCGGCCGCCCGCAGCGCCGCGATCGCGATGCCGGCGTTGTCGTACTGGAACGGACCGGGCAGCGCAGGCAGCGGCAGGGCGAGGCTTCCCGCCCGATCGGCGTAGCGCAGACCGGAGCCCTCGGGGGCGATGTTCCAGGCCTGGAAGCGGGCGGTGAACGGGGCCCCGAGGCTCGCCGCACGCGCCGTGATCACCGCCAGCGCCTCGGTCGGCTGGGCGCCGGTGACCACCGGGCCGTCGGGCTTGATGATCCCCGCCTTCTCGAAGGCGATGGCGGCGAGGGTATCGCCGAGGAACTCTTTGTGGTCGAGCGAGATCGAGGTGATCGCTGCCGCCGCCGGCGCGGGGATCAGGTTGGTGGCGTCGAACCGCCCGCCCAATCCCACCTCGATCACCGCGAGATCGGCCGGGGCCCGTGCGAACAACAGGAAGGCCGCCGCCGTGAGCACCTCGAACACGGTGATCGGCGCCTCGCCGTTCACCCGCTCCACCTCGGCCAGCGCCTCGTCGAGCGCGGCGTCCGAGACCAGCCGCCCGGCGAGCCGGAACCGCTCGTTGAGGCTGACGAGATGGGGCGAGGTATAGACGTTCACGGCGAGGCCGGCCGCCTCGGCGATGGCGCGGACGAAGGCGGCGGTGCTGCCCTTGCCGTTGGTGCCGGCGATATGGACCACCGGGCCCAACCGCGTCTCGGGGTTGCCGAGGGCGCCGAGGAGCCGGGCGAGACGGTCGAGGCTGAGGTCGATCAGCCTGGGATAGAGACGATGGAGGCGCGCGATCCGCGCCTCGATACGGTCGTTCACGCCGCCGCCGCTGGTTCACTCGCGAGGAGGCCGAGCAGCCGGGCGAGGGTTTCGCGCAGCTCGGTGCGCCGCACCACCATATCGATGATGCCGTGCTCGTGGAGATATTCGGCGCGCTGGAACCCCTCGGGCAGCTTCTCGCGCACCGTCTGCTCGATCACACGGGCACCGGCAAAGCCGATCAGCGCGCCCGGCTCGGCGATCTGGATGTCGCCGAGCATGGCAAAACTCGCGGTCACGCCGCCGGTGGTGGGGTCGGTCAATACAATGACTACCGGCAACCCTTTTTCCTTGACCAGGGAGAGCGCGATGACGCTACGCGGCATCTGCATCAGGCTGATCGCGCCCTCCTGCATGCGCGCCCCGCCCGAGGCGGTGTAGATCACCAGCGCTGCCGCCTGGAGGACGGCGAGGCGGGCGGCGGCGAGCAGAGCCTCACCCACCGCCGCGCCCATCGAGCCGCCGAGAAAGGAGAACTCCATCGCCACCACCACCGCCGGTTGTCCGCCGATGCGGCCGTGGGCGACCAGGACGGCATCCTCCATCCGTGTCTTTTCACGGGCCTCGCGCAGCCGCTCGGCGTAGCGCTTCTGGTCGCGAAAGCGCAGCGGATCGAAGGGCGCCTTGGGGAGTTCGATGCGCGTCGGCCCCGGCTCGTCGAAGCTCCAGGCCAGGCGCTCGGCGGCGGTGGCGCGCATATGGTGGCCGCAGTGGGTGCAGACCTTGAGGTTCTTCTCGAGATCACGCTGGAAGATCATCTGCTGGCAGGCGGGGCACTGGTGCCAGAGATTCTCCGGCACCTCCCGCCGCCCGAGCAGGGTGCGGATCTTGGGGCGGACATATTCGGTGAGCCAACTCATCGGGTGCGACCTTTCCGGGCCGGTTTTGGCTAGCGCGCCCGCCGGGGCGGTGCAAGGGCCGGCTTGCCCCCGCGCCGCCGGCTTGTTACCCCCCGCGGCACGGCAGAGGAGAGCGGCGATGGCCAGGAAGAGCGTGCAGAAGGTAGTGCTGGCCTATTCAGGCGGGCTCGATACCAGCGTCATCCTGCGCTGGCTGCAGATCACCTATGGCTGCGAGGTGATCACCTTCACCGCCGACCTCGGCCAGGGCGAGGAGCTCGAACCCGCCCGGCGCAAGGCCGAGATGCTCGGGGTGAAGCAGATCTTCATGGACGACCTGCGCGAGACTTTCGTGCGCGACTTTGTCTTTCCCGTCTTCCGCGCCAACGCGCTCTACGAGGGGCAGTATCTGCTCGGCACCTCGATCGCGCGGCCCTTGATCGCCCAGCGCCAGATCGAGATCGCCGAGGCGGTGGGGGCGGATGCGGTGGCGCACGGCGCCACGGGCAAGGGCAACGACCAGGTGCGGTTCGAGCTCTCCTACTATTCCCTCAAGCCCGACGTGACGGTGATCGCCCCCTGGCGGGAGTGGGATCTGACCAGCCGTACCCGGCTCCTGGAGTTCGCCGAAGCCAACCAGATCCCGATCGCGCGCGACAAGCGCGGCGAGGCGCCGTTCTCGGTCGATGCCAATCTGCTGCACTCCTCCTCGGAAGGCAAAATCCTTGAAGACCCGGCGTTGGAGGCGGATGAGATCGTCTATCAGCGCACCATCCGCCCGGAGGACGCGCCGGATCGTGCCACCGTTGTCGCTGTCGGGTTCGAGCGGGGCGACGCGGTTTCGATCGACGGGATAGCGCTCTCGCCAGCCGCCCTGCTCACCCGGCTCAACGAGCTTGGCCGCGCCAACGGGATCGGGCGGCTCGATCTGGTTGAGAACCGCTTCGTCGGCATGAAGTCGCGCGGGGTCTATGAGACGCCGGGCGGCACCATCCTGCACGCGGCGCACCGCGGGATGGAAAGCATCACGCTCGACCGCGAGGCGCAACATCTCAAGGATTCGCTGATGCCCCGCTACGCTGAGCTGATCTACAACGGCTTCTGGTTCAGCCCCGAGCGGCGGATGCTGCAGGCGCTGATCGACGAAAGCCAGAAGTCGGTCAGCGGCGTCGTCCGACTCAAGCTCTACAAGGGGAGCGTCTCGGTGATCGGGCGGGAGAGCCCCCATTCCCTCTACGCCATGAAGGTGGTGACCTTCGAGGACGACCAGGGCGCCTACGACCAGCGCGACGCCGAGGGCTTCATCAAGCTCAACGCGCTGCGCCTGCGCCTCGGCGCGCTGGCGGGGCGACGCGGCGGGGCATTGTAAGCCGTCGTTCGTCGCCGCGCCGGGAGGCTCGGCGCCCGGTCCGATCTCGGCGCGTCTTCCGATCTCGGCGCGTCGCCGGCAAGGCCACCGCCACGCGCCGGCGGCGTGCGCCCGCTCAGGCAGTCGGGGCGAGTGCGTTGGCGAAAGCGGCCGCCATCAGTTCGCGCGTATAGGGCTCGCGCGGGTAGGCGAGCACCTGCTCCGCCGGCCCCTCCTCGACCAGCTTCCCGGTCCGCATCACCGCGACCCGGTGGGCGAGGGCGCGCACCACGCGCAGATCGTGGCTGATGAAGAGATAGGCGAGCCCGTGCGCGTCCTGCAGCCGGCGCAGGAGCGTCACGATCTGCGCCTGGACCGAAACATCGAGCGCGCTGGTAGGCTCGTCGAGCACGATCAGGCGCGGGGCGAGAACCAGGGCGCGGGCGATGGCCACGCGTTGGCGCTGGCCGCCGGAGAATTCATGCGGGTAGCGGGCGGCGCAATCTGCCGGCAGCCCGACCTCGGCGAGCGCCGTGGCGACCCGCCGCTCGCGCTCCGCACCGGAAAGCCCGCGATGGTGCACCGCAAGCCCCTCAGCCACGATTTCGGCGACCGAAAGCCGCGGCGAGAGAGAGCCGAACGGGTCCTGGAAGACGATCTGCATGCGCGCGCGGGCGGCGCGCAGGGCAGCGCTGTCAAGCGAGGCGAGATCGCGCCCCTCGAAGCAGACCGTGCCGGCGTAGGATTCGAGACGCAACGCGGCCAAGCCGAGGCTGGATTTTCCCGATCCCGATTCGCCCACGAGCCCCAGGGTCTCGCCCTCGTGGACGGCGAGCGAGACCCCGTCCACCGCCCGCACCACGCCGGCGGCACGGCGCAGCAGACCGCGGCGGAGCCCGAACTCGACGCGAAGATCGCGCAGTTCCAGCAGCGCGGGCGCACCCTCCCGGCGTGGCAGGGGGCGCCCGCCGGGTTCAGCGTCGAGGAGCATGCGCGTGTAGGGGTGCGCGGGGGCGGCGAACAACCGGCCGACCGCGCCCTGCTCCACCACCCGGCCATCCTTCATCACCAGTACCCGCTGGGCGTGGCGGCGGACGATGCCGAGATCATGGGTGACGAGCAGCAGGCCGAGGCCGCGCTCCGCCTTCAGCCGGTCGAGCAGATCGAGGATCTGCGCCTGGATGGTGACGTCGAGCGCGGTGGTGGGCTCGTCGGCGATCAGCAGGGCGGGGTCGTTGGCGAGCGCCATGGCGATCATCACCCGTTGGCGCTGCCCGCCCGAAAGCTGGTGCGGAAAAGCGCGCAGCCGCGCATTGCAATCGGCGAAGCCGGCCTGGGCGAGCAGCGCGACCACGCGGGCGCGCAAGGCGGCGCCGGAGAGCGGGCGATGCAGCCGCACCGCCTCGGCGATCTGCCGACCGATCGGATGCAGCGGGTTGAGGCTGGTCATCGGTTCCTGGAACACCATCCCCGCCTGCCCGCCGCGCAAACGGCGCAGGGTGCGGGCGCTCGCGCCGATGACGCTGGTGCCTTCGATTGTGACCCTGCCTTGCGGATTGGAAAAACCATGGGGCAGGAGCTGCAGAAGCGAAAGCGCGGTCAGCGTCTTGCCCGAGCCGGATTCGCCGACGATCGCCAGCGTCTCGCCACGGTCGAGGGTGAAGGAAACCCCGTCGACGAGACGGCGCTCGCGGCTTGCCACCGCGAGCCCTTCGACCGCGACCAGACTCACGGCGCCTGCTTGCGCGGATCGAAGGCGTCGCGCACCGCCTCGCCGATGAAGATGAGCAGTGCGAGCAGGACCGCGAGCACCACGAAGGCGGTGATGCCGAGCCAGGGCGCCTGGAGATTGTTCTTGCCCTCCGCAACCAGCTCGCCGAGTGACGGCGAGCCGGGCGGCAGCCCGAAGCCAAGGAAGTCGAGGCTCGCGAGCAGTGTCACCGAACCGGAGAGGGTGAAGGGCACGAAGGTCAGCGCCGCCACCATCGCGTTGGGCAGCACATGGCGCCACATGATGCGCGGATTGGAGACGCCGAGGGCGCGCGCGGCGCGGACATAGTCGAGATTGCGCCCGCGCAGGAACTCCGCCCGCACCACGCCGACCAGTGACATCCAGCCGAACAGCAGAAGGAAGCCGAGCAGCACCCAGAACGAAGGCGTGATCATGCTGGAAAGGATGATGAGCATGAAAAGCTGAGGCATGCCCGACCAGATCTCGAGGAAGCGCTGAAACAACAGATCGGTGAGGCCGCCGTAGAACCCCTGCACCGCGCCGGCGGCGATCCCGATCACGGAGGCGAAGAAGGTGAGGGTGAGGCCGAACAGCACCGAGAGGCGAAACCCGTAGATGACGCGCGCGAGTACGTCCCGCGCCTGGTCGTCCGTGCCGAGCGGATTGCGCCAAGTGGGCGGCGAAGGCGCAGCGCCGGGCAGACCGGTGACGATCGTATCATAGCTGTAGGGCACCAGGGGCCAGACCATCCAACCATGGGCGCGGATGGCGCGAACCAGCGCTGGATCGTGATAGTCCGCTTCGGTGGGCAGGAAATCGCTGCCGAAATCGGAGCCCGGATAGTTGACAAGAACCGGAAAATACCAGTGCCCCTGATAGCGCATCACCAGCGGACGGTCGTTGGCGACGAATTCGGCGGGGAGCGTGAACGCGAACAGCACGAGGAAGATCCATAGAGAGACATAGCCACGGCGGTTCGCGCGGAATGCCTTGAGACGGCGGCGGGTGAGCGGGGAGAGGTGCATGGGCCAGGGAGAACAAGGGAAAGGGAAGGATCGGATACCGCACGCGCCTTTCGGGTTTGCGGGTGCTTGCCTATCGCGCAACGGGCTACCGGCGGGCGAAGTCGATGCGGGGGTCGACAAGGGTGTAGATAAAATCCCCCACGATCTGCATCAGAAGGCCGAGCAGCGTATAGATGTAGAGAGTGCCGAACATGATCGGATAATCGCGCCCGAGTGCGGCGTTGAACCCAAGCAGGCCGAGCCCGTCCAAAGAGAAGATAACCTCAACGAGAAGGGCGCCCGTGAAGAGGATGGAGACGAAGGCGGCGGGAAACCCGGCGATCACCAGCAGCATCGCGTTCCGGAATACGTGGCCATAGAGCACGCGACGCTCGCTCAAGCCCTTG
>DAHWFB010000115.1 GCA_027326105.1 Acetobacteraceae bacterium | reverse complement strand
CGGACGCGCCCGCCGGGAATGCCCCGCTCGCCCCCGGCGTGGCGCCGGCCACGCTCGCCGCCCATCTCGACGGCGCGCTCGGTGCCGCCGCGCGGGAGGCGCTCATGGCCCATCTCGCCGCCTCCGCTCCGGCGCGGCGCGACGCCGAGGCCGCCATCGCCCTGCTCGAGGCCATCGCGGCCCCCGGCGCGGCCGCGCCCGCGCCGCCCGACCTGCTCGCCGCCGCCATCGCCGCCGCCATCGCCGCCGCCAACGACACCGCCAACGACACCGCGGCGCCGGCCGCGGACATCCTGCCCCTGCGCCGCCGGCCCGCGCCGCCACCGGCCGAGCGCTTCCTCCTGCTCGCCGCGGCGAGCGGGCAGGAGGGCCAGCCGGTGCTCTGCCGCAGCCAGAGCGGCCTGTGGACGCTCGAAATCTTCCTCGCGGCCGAGCCCTCGGCGCGCGCCGAAGGACGGGGCGAGCTGCTGCTCACGGTCGATCCCGACCATCGCGCGACCTATGAGGGCAGGCGCGCGCGCGTCTTCGTCACGCTGGCCGGGGAAGAGCGCGTGCTCGCCGAGGCGGTGGTGCGGGAGGGCGAAGTCTTCGCCCCGGTCGCTCTCGCCGGGCTCGACCTCTTCACCCGCGATGCCGTGAGCGTCACCTTCGGACCGGCGCCGGCTGTGCCATGAACACCGGCGGCGTCACCAGCGGGACCGTCGCCACCAGCGAGGGCGGGGCCACCAACAAGGGCGGCGTCTGGATGGTCCTCGCCGCGCCGGGGGCGGCGGGCCTCGCCTGCCCGCTCCGCGCCCATCTCGGCATCGGCGTGCGCGGCGAGGCGCTGCGCCGTGTCGCGGCACCGCCAGGCGCGAGCGCCGATCTCGCCGCCTCCGCCCTGGCCGGGGCCCGCCTCGCCCACGCCACCCTCCGGCGCGAGAAATATCTCGACCGGCAGATCATCGTGCGCTTCGAGAGCGCCGGCGAACTGGCCAATGTCCACGGCCGCAGCGCCGATCTCGCCTGCGCGCTCGCCGTCGCCGCCGCCGTGCTCGGCGCCCGCGGCGCCACCCTGCCCGCGCTCGCCGCCACCGGCACGCTGGCCGAGGACGGCGGCATCGGGCCGGTGGAAGGGGTCGCGGCCAAGCTCGCGGCCGCGCTCGAAACCCTCCCCGAAGGCGGCGTCTTCGTCTTTCCCGGCCGCAACGGGGAGGAGATCCCGCCCGCGCTCCGCGCCCGCGCGCACGCGCGGCGGATCGCCCTGCTCGCCAGCTTCCGCTTCGAGGAGGCGCTGGCCCGGCTCGGCGTCGCGGTCTCGCCGGCACACACGGAATGTCCGTTTCGCGGCCTCGAACCCTTCGGCTTCGCCCACGCCGCGCTCTTCTTCGGCCGCGACCGCGAGGTCGCCGAGATCCGCGATCTCCTCGCCCGCCGTGGCGCGGTGCTGGTCAGCGGGCCGAGCGGGTCGGGCAAATCCTCGCTGGTGCTCGCCGGCGTGCTCCCCGCCGCCCTCCGCCAGGGGCTGGAGCACCAGGATGGGGGCGCGGCAAGCGCCACCCCGTGCGCCTGGGGGGTGCTGCGCCCGCGCGACCTCGTCGCCGACGCCGACCCCGGCCGCGAGCGGGAGGCCCTCGCCGCCGCCTGGCGCGCCGCCTGGTGCCACGAGCAGGAGGGCGGCTTCGGGCTCCAGGCGGCCGGCGCTCCCGCCCCCGCCGGCCTCGACCCGGCGGCCGGCCTCGCCTGGCTCGAAGCCCGCGGCGCCGGCCCGGGCGGGGCGGGCGCGATCCTCGTGCTCGACCAGATGGAGGGCTGGTTCGACGGCCGTTTCCAGCCCGCGACGGTGGCAGCGCTCGCGGCCTTCGTGGCCGAACTCGCGGCCCGCGGCGTCCGCCTGCTGGCGACGATGACCTCCGCCGCCCTGCCCGCCCTCGCCGGCGCCGGCCCGCTCGCCGCCCGCTTCGGGGTGGAGGGGCGGTACATGCTCGATTCCCGCCCCGAGGCCGGCGCGCTCGAGGCGGTGATCCGCGAGCCGGCGCGGGCGGCGGGGCTGCACTACGAGGCCGGGCTGGAGGCCGCGCTGTTCGCCGCCGCCAGCCACGCCGGCGCCGACGTACTGCCGCTGCTCGAACTGCTGCTCACCGAACTCTGGGAACGGCGCGACCGCGAGCGCAACCAGCTCCGCCGCGCCGACGAGCGTGCCGTGGGCGGGCTCGACGGGGTGATCGGCGCCCGCGCCGAGGCCGCCTACCGCGCCGCCCCGCCGGCGGCGCAGGCGACGCTGCCCGAACTGCTCTGGCGGCTCGACACCGCCGGCGCGCTCCTGCCCGCCGACGATCCCGCCGCCAGCCCGCTACGGGCGCTGGTCGAAGCATTCCGTGCCCGCCGCCTCCTGGTCGAGAGCGCGGGCGAGCAGGGTCCGGCCCGGATCCATGCCGCGCACGAGGCGCTCCTGCGCCATTGGCCGCGCGCCGTGGCGCTGCGGGCGGAAAGCGCGCGCGCGGTCGCGACCTGGCTCGATCTCGCCCGCGAGTCCGGCCAGTGGGCGCGCGCAGAGCGGGCGCTGATCCCGCCCGGGCCGCAGCTCGAGGCCGCGGCGGCGCTGCTCGCCCGCCGGCGGGGCCGGCTGACCGCGGGCGAAGCCCCGGTCGCCGCCTATGTCGAGGCCTCCCTCCAGCGCTACCGCCGCCGTCGCCTGCTCGCCGCCGCGGCGATCGGCCTGCCCGCGCTCGCCGTCGGCGGGTTCGGCCTCGCCGAGGGCTGGAACTTTGTGCGCGATCTCGGCCGCACCCGCATCCGCTTCGCCGACATCGCGGTGCCGGGGCCGGACAACATCATCGCCGCCGCACCTTACCTCAAGCGCTTCGGCATCGACATCGCGACCCTCGACCCCGCCCGGGCCACCCTGCTGCTGGTCAACAATATCGCCCTCTACGGCGGCCGCGCGGTCGATCCCTACGGCAGCCAGAACGTGCTCACCCAGCGCCCCGACCCCGCCGCCTGGCCGGTCGGGTTCACGCTGCGCTTCGAGCGCGATCTCGCCGCGGTGGGCATCCTGCGCGCACGCCTGTGGGCGGCGACGAAGAGCGGCGTCACCCATCCCGCCTGGCGCGCGGCCGCCCTCGCGGCGGACGGCAGCGTGCTCGCGACCACCGCGGAACCGCTGCTCGGCAGCCACGACACCATCCCCGCCGCCTGGCACCGCCTGCGCGCGCCGGCCGGGCGGCGCATCGCCGGTCTCGCGGTGCGGTCGGACGACCGCGACCACGCCGGGGTACCCTTCGCCGGCTTCCAGGCGGTGCTGATCCAGGCGATCGACCTGGTCGATTGACCGCCGGCGGGACCGCCGCCCGGCGGTTCGGCCATCGCGCGACGAGGACGGAACCGGCTTGCCCGCCCCCGCGGCGGCGTCATCCCGGGTCCGCGATCGGCGCTCCCCGGTTCAGCGGTAGCTCGAGGAATCGCCGCCCGGCTGCGCGGCCGGGTTCTGCCGCGGAGCCGGCGAAGGCCGGGTCGGAGCGGGTGCCACATAGGGCTGGGTGGGCGCGGAGGCGGCGCGCATCTTCCCCACGCAGTCGGCGAAATCGGCGGTGATGGCGTCGGTGCCGGTGAGATCGGTATGCCAGCGCGGCTCGTTGCCGGCGGGGAAGCGGACGGTCAGCCGGTAGGACAGGCGGAACTCGCGCAGGAAGCGGCGGATCTCGTGGTCCCCCACGGTGAGTTCGAGGAAGCGCCCGGCCCCGGTCGCCCGGGCGGTCCAGGCCGAATACCGGTCAAAGCGCAGGCGGACGGGAACATGCGAGCCGCGGGGGATCGCCCAGCTCTGCTTCTCGAGCTGCACGACGAGATGGGTGTCGCCGCGGAAATACTTGATCAGCACGGCGCTGCCCGGCGGGTCATCGAAGGTCGAAACGCCGCACAGCGGGTGGCCATCCGTCGCCGTGCCGCGAAACGCGTTCCAGGGACCAGCGGTGGCGGTGGTATGGACCGCGGCGCGCGCCGCCCCAGGGCCGAGGCCGACGATCAACAGCGCGAGCGCGGCGCCGGAGAAACGGTTGCGCAGGCGGAGCGGTACGGTCATGGCACGATCCCGGTCGTCGAACCGGGGAAATCCTAGCTTGCCGGCCGCCCGCCCTCAAGCGGAAATCGCCGCGCCGAACCCGCCGCGCCGAACCCGCCCTGGCGTCCGCGCCTACGGGCCGGCGAGCGCGACCGGTGCCGGCGCGGGGGCGGCGGTGCGGCGCACGCGCAGGCGCCGGATGCGCCGGGGGTCGGCCTCCAGCACACGGAACTCCGCCCCGCCGGGGTGGGCGATCACCTCGCCCCGGGCGGGAACCCGGCCGGCGAGCGAGAAGACGAGCCCGCCCACCGTCTCGATGTCGGCGTCGCGCTCGGCCTCGCTCAGCAGCGGGCCGAAGCGCTCCTCGAACGCCCCGATGGGCAGCCGCGCGTCGAGATCCAGCGCCCCGTCCGCGCGTTCGACGATCATCGCGGCGGGAGTCTCGTCATGCTCGTCGGCGATGTCGCCGACGATGGTCTCCACCAGGTCCTCGATCGTCACCAGCCCGTCGATGCCGCCGTATTCATCCACCACCAGGGCGAGATGGATGTGCGCCTGGCGCATCTGTAGCAGCAGGTCGAGCACCGGGATCTGCGGTGCCACCATCAGCGGCTGGCGGAGGATGTCGCGGAGCGCGAAGCCCTCGGCGCGGCCGACATGGGCGAACACGTCCTTGATGTGGACCATGCCGACGATCTCGTCGAGCGACTCGCGATAGACCGGCAGCCGCGAATGCCCCTCGCGGCGGATCTGGGCGAGTGCCGCCTCGAAGCCGGTATCGAGCCGCATGGCGACGATGTCGGCGCGCGGCACCATGACATCGTCCGCGGTGATGCCGCGCAGCCGCAGCACGTTGGCGATCAGCACCCGCTCCTGGCGGTCGAGCTCCGGCGTCTCCCCGGGGCGCGGCGGCGTCGCCGCCTCCTCGACCAGTTCGGCGATCGATTCGCGCACGCTCGCCTCGCCGCGGCCGAGGCGGGCGCGCAGGCGGGCGAGGAAATTGCCGCGTCCGTTGCCGCTCATCCCCGCCTCACCCCCGCCGCCAGGGGTTGGGCACGCCGAGCCGGCGCAGCAGCCGCGCCTCCGCCATTTCCATCCGCCGCGCCGCGCCGGCGCCATGGTGGTCGAAGCCGGCCAGATGCAGCCCGCCGTGGACCAGGAGATGGGCGAGATGGCGCCCCACGCTGCGCCCCGCCGCCTCCGCCTCGCGGCGGACCACGCCCAGCGCGAGGATGATCTCCCCGCCGCCGGGACCGGGGAAACTGAGCACGTTGGTGGGTTTGTTGCGGCCACGGTGGCGGGCGTTCAGCCGCTTCACCGCGCGGTCGGAGGCGAGCACGACGGTCCCCGCCCCGGCCAGCGCCGCGGCCCGCGCGGCCAGCCGCGCCAGCCCCGGCACCGCACGGCGCCAGCCGTTCTCCTCGACCAGGATCAGGGGCTCCGCCGCGGCGGAGCCCGGTCTAGGCGCTGGTTCCATCGTTCGCGCCGCGGGGGCGCGCGTCCCTCTCGTGCTCGCGCCGGGCGGCGGCGCGCTGGTCATAGGCCTCGACGATCCGCCCGACCAGCGGGTGGCGCACCACGTCGCGCGCGCCGAACCGCACCACCGCGATGCCGGCCAGCCCCTCCAGCGTCTCCAGCGCGTCGGCGAGGCCCGAGCGCTGGCCGGGCGCGAGGTCGATCTGGGTGAGATCGCCGGTGATCACCATCCGTGTGCCCTCGCCCATGCGGGTGAGGAACATCTTCATCTGCACCGGGCTGGTGTTCTGCGCCTCGTCGAGGATGACGAAGGCGTGGGCGAGCGTGCGCCCGCGCATGAAGGCGAGCGGCGCGACCTCGATCTCGCCGGAGGCCAGCCGCTTGAGCACCTGATCGGCGGGCAACATGTCGTGCAGCGCGTCATAGAGCGGGCGGAGATAGGGGTCGACCTTGTCCTTCATGTCCCCGGGCAGGAAGCCGAGCCGCTCGCCGGCCTCCACCGCCGGCCGGGAGAGCACGATGCGGTCGACCCGGCCGGCCTGTAGCATGGCCACCGCCTGGGCGACCGCGAGATAGGTCTTGCCGGTGCCGGCCGGGCCGACGCCGAACACCATCTCGGCGCGCGACAGCGCCTCCATGTAGACGGCCTGGCCGGAGCTGCGCGGCCCCACCGCGCCGCGGCGGGTGCGGATGGCGGGGAGATCCGAAAGCGGCAGCCGCGGGTCGGTCTCCGGCTCGGAAAGCCGCAGCGCGGCGTCCACCTCCGCCGCCCCCACCCCCTCGCCGCGCTCGAGCCGCTGCCAGAGCGCGGTGAACGTCGCGGCGGCGGCCTCCACCGGCCCCCGCTCGCCGGCGATCGCCACCCGGTTGCCGCGGCAGGACACCCGCACCCCGAGCGCCTGCTCGACGCGGGCGAGATGGCGGTCGTGATCGCCGAGCAGCATCTGCAAGAGATGGTTGTCGGCGAATTGCAGGGTCAGCGTCCGGGCGGCGGCGGGGGCGATGTGGGTCAAGCGCAGAGCCTTTCCGGTTCCAGGGTTGCGGAAAGCGAGTTGGGCAGGGCGGCGGTGATGCGCACCGCGACGACCCGCCCGAGGAGTTCCGCCGGCGCGGCGAGATGGACCGGCTGGAGATAGGGCGAGCGGCCGGCGAGCTGGCCGGGGTGCCGGCCCGGCCCGGTCAGCAGCACCGGCAGGGTGCGCCCGACGCAGCCGGCGTTGAACGCGGCCTGGGAGGCGCGCAGCTCGGCTTGCAGCGCGGCCAGCCGGCGCTCCTTCTCGGCTTCCCCCACCTGCTCCGCCCGGCCCGCCGCCGGGGTGCCGGGGCGGGGCGAATATTTGAAGCTGAAGGCGAGCGCGAAGCCGATCTCGCGGGCCAGCGCGAGGCTCGCTTCGAAATCCGCCTCGCTCTCGCCGGGATGGCCGACGATGAAATCGGTCGACAGCGCGAGATCGGGCCGCGCCGCGCGCAGTTTCCCCACCAGCGCGCGATAGAAGCCGCCGTCGTGGCCGCGGTTCATCGCCGCCAGCACCCGGTCCGAGCCCGACTGCACCGGAAGATGGAGGAACGGCATCAGCGCGGGAATATCGCGGTGGGCCTCGATCAGCCCGTCCGTCATGTCGCGCGGGTGGGAGGTGGTATAGCGCAGCCGCTCCAGCCCTTCGAGTTCGGCCAGTGCTGCGAGCAGGCGGGCGAGGTCCCACGTCCCCGCGCCCGGCGCCTCGCCGTGGTAGGCGTTGACGTTCTGGCCGAGCAGGGTGATCTCCCGCGCCCCGCGGGCGAGCAGCGCGCGGGCCTCGGCGAGCACGGCGGCGGCCGGGCGGGAGGATTCCGCCCCGCGGGTGTAGGGAACCACACAGAAGGCGCAGAATTTGTCGCAGCCCTCCTGGATGGTGAGGAAGGCGGTGAGCCCGGCCGGGCCGCGCGAGGCCGGCAGCCGGTCGAACTTCGCCTCGGCGGGGAATTCGAGGTCGATCACCCCCGCCTCCCCGGCCTCGGCGCGGGCGAGCAGGGCGGGCAGCCGGTGATAGGTCTGCGGCCCGAGCACGAAATCGACATAGGGAGCGCGGGCGAGGATTTCCGCCCCCTCGGCCTGGGCGACGCAGCCCGCCACCGCGATCCGCAGCGGCGCGCCGCCCGCCGCCCGCGCCAGCTTCAGCCGGTGGAGCCGGCCGAGTTCCGAGAACAGCTTCTCGGCCGCCTTCTCGCGGATGTGGCAGGTGTTGAGGATGACGAGATCGGCCTCCTCCGGCGTCGCGGCCGGGCCGAACCCCGCCGGCGCCAGCGCGTCGCTCATGCGCGCGCTGTCATAGACGTTCATCTGGCAGCCCCAGGTGAGGACGTGCAGCCGCCGCCCCACCCCGTCGCCGGAAGAGACAGCGCCGGAAGAGACAGCGCCAGAAGAGATGGCACCAGAAGACACCGCGCCAGAAGGCGCAGCGCCAGGCGGGGTGGGGGGGGTGGCGGGCGGAGTATCCATCGCGGGCGAAAATCCACAGCTATCCTCCGGACCATTCCGGGCGGAGCCCGGGGAGGAATTGCGTTCCGCGGCCGTGCGGTCAAGCGTGAGGATGCGACTCCGTCTCCTTTCCTGGAGAGGAGTGTCGCAGCAGACGGGGATGGTCTGTCAAGCGCGAAGAGATGACAGTCCGGGGAACGGTCCGGCTATTCCGCCGCGAGGCGGGCCCGCGCCGGGCCTTCGAGTCCGGCGATCATCCGCTCCACGTACCAGTTGTCGAAACTGTTCACCTGGTATTCCGCAGGTGCGAACGGCCCGGGCACGTAGGCGGGGTCCGCCGCGCCCGCCTGCGCCCAGCCGACGAAGCTCGCGTCCTGGGCGTTGGTCGCGTTCCACACCTCGGTGAGGCGGGAGAGGTCGTAGTCGATCCCCTCCACCGCGTCCTTCGCCACCAGCCAGCGCGAGCGCACCAGCGTCTTGTCGGGCGCGACCGGAAACACCGAGAACACCACCGCGTGGTCGCCGAGGAAGTGGTTCCAGCTGTTGGGCTGGGTGTGCAGATGGAGGCTGCCGAGCCGTGGCGAGGTGAAGCGCCCGGTCGGCTTGGCGCAGGCGGCGCGGGCGTCGAGGGTGAAGGACTCGCCGGCGCCGTCGAGCGCCAGCCGCTGGGTGCGGTAGCCGGTGGGCCGCCCGTCGAGCTTCTCGATCGCCCGCCAGGGCAGGGACTGGGCCTCCCAGATCGCTTCGAACTCCCCGTGCAGGCGCTGGAACGCCTCATAGTCCGCCCGTTCCTCCGCGGTCACCGCCTGGGCGCCGACCGCGGTGAGATGGGGGTAGGAGCGCAGCAGCTCGGGATGGTTGGCGCAATGGAAGCACTCGCGGTTGTTCTCCATCACCAGCTTCCAGTTGCCGTTCTCGATCAGCTCGCTCTGATGGGCGAGCTTGAGGTTGGCGATGTTGTGCGGCGCGAGATAGGGCGAGACGTCGGCCGCCATCTCCTCGATGTCGGCGGGCGGATCCTCGGCGAGACAGGCGAACACCAGCCCCTCGATGCAGCGCACCGCGACCGGCTTCAGCCCGAGGCAGGTGGGGTCGAAGTCGCGGCCCATGATGCCGGCGTGCACCAGGCGGCCGGAGAGGTCATAGGTCCAGTTGTGGTACGGGCAGACGAGATTGCCGACGAAGCCGCGCGGCTCGGTCAGCAGCCGGGCACCGCGGTGGCGGCAGACGTTGCGGAAGCCGCGGATCTGCCCGTCGTCGTCGCGCAGCAGGATGATCGAGGCGGTGCCGAGCTCGACGGTGATGAAATCCCCCGGCTCCGCCATCTCGGGCTCGACCGCGACATGCAGCCAGTGGCGGGCGAAGATCAGCTCGAGGTCGAGCGCGAAGACCTCGGGGCTGACATAGAACGGCGCCTCCAGCGGAAACCCCGGGCGGCGGTTGCGGAGCAGGGTGGCGATCTCCTGGCGGGCAGACGCGGTCATGCGGGGCTCCTGATGCGGGCGGCGCGGGCGGCGCCCCAGTATCCGCCACCCGCCCCCGCCGTTCTTGTCCGGAACCGACATTTCCCGCGACCCACGCGACAGGAGGCCCGCGCGTCAGGCGCGTCAGGCAGGAGAAAGCACCCGAGGCCGGGGCCTGAGGCCCCGGACCCCCGATCGTTTTCCCTCCCGCCTCACCAGGGCACGGCGCGGCCCAGGTAGTCGAGGTATTGGACGCCCGGCTTGCCCCGTTGCGCCTCCATCGTGGTGACGAGGTTGGGGATGCTCTGCTCGACGGTGAGCGTCGCGCCGGGCCCGCCCATGTCCGTCCGCACCCAGCCCGGCGCCATCACCAGAAACGTCCGCTTGCCGCCGGCGTGGCGGGCCGCGAAACTCCGCATCAGGGTGTTCAGCGCGGCCTTGCTCGCGCGATAGACCTCATAGCCGCCGCTCTGGTTGTTCGCGACACTGCCGAGCCCCGAAGACATCACGCCGATGATGCCGTCGGGCGTGACGAGATCCTCGAACCGCTCGATCACCCGCATCGGGCCCAGGGCGTTGGTCACCATCACCCGGACGAATTCCTCGGTCGAAACCTCGCCGATCGTCTCGCCGCCTTCATTCATCACGCCGGCATTGACGAAGAGGAGGTCCAGTCGCCACCCGGCCTCGCGGGCCCGCAGCGACGCGACCTCGCCCGCCTCGGTGACATCGAGGGTTTCCACCCGGCACCGCCCGGCGGATGTCCCCGCCAGCCCCCGCAATTTCCCGCCGCTCCCGGCCCGCGCGGTGCCGATGACATTCCAGCCGCGCCCGAGGTATTCCCCGGCGATCGCAAAGCCGAGCCCGCGCGAGGCGCCGACGATGAGCGCGCTTCGTGCCGGAGCACCGGCTTGTGCCTGAGCGCCGGTGGTGGTCTCGGTTCCGGTTTCCATCCTGCCTCCAGCCACGGCCACACCCCCTCGGTTGCGTGTTCGCGAAACCCTCGCGAACCCCCGGGAGATGGGGAGGAAACCCCCAACCAGAAGATGCCCGGCAGCCCGCGTAGATACCGTGTTGGCTGGCAACTCCGTTTTGGGTCCGCAATTTGGCGATTGTCGCATCGTGCTCGGCGTAGGCGAGGCAACGCAGCTCCGCGGTGGCCCGCCGAAGCGGGCGGGCGGCCCTTGACCGCGGCTGCGCGC
>DAHWFB010000102.1 GCA_027326105.1 Acetobacteraceae bacterium | reverse complement strand
AAAACCTCATGTTCCACATGGCCGGCGGCGCCGGCCTCAACGCCCTCGAACACGAACTCCACCGCGCCCCCGCCCCCGCCTGAACCCAGAGCACCCGCCGCAGGCGCGGGCTCCGGCGTTCGCTTCGGACCGGGCCCGGGGGCCGAGAACGAGGAGGACCGCCTGGTGCCCAGCCTGTCCCGACCTCGAAGTGGCACGCGCCGCACCGGTGGTGCCGACCGCGGCGGCGGCGATTTCCCGCGGCACTCGGGCGAAACCGGGGCTGAGGCCGGAGCCGGGGCCCCGGCCGGGGCCCCGGTCGGGGCGATAAGCGAGCCCAACCCTCCGGACAGCTATGAAGCCCTCATCCGCGTCATCCACGACCGCTATGAGGCGATGAGCAACTCCTACCGGAAGATCGCGGTCTATCTCACCCAGAACCCCAACGACGTCGCGGTCCTCTCCGTCCACGCCATCGCCGGGAAATGCGGCGTGCACGCCTCCGGCTTCGTGCGCTTCGCCCAGTCGCTCGGCTACCGGGGCTTCAAGGAGCTGCAAGCGGTCTTCCGCCACCGGCTTTCGACCGCCGCTCCCGGCTTCGACGCCCGCGTGAAGGCACTGAAGGACGAGCTCGGCGCGCGCGAGGACCGCAGCGAGACGAGCTTTCTGCGCGAGCTCGTGGCGCGCGACATCTCCTCGCTCCAGGATCTGCTGACGGATACCACGGCCGAGCAGATCTCCGCGGCGGTCGGGCTGATGGAGCGGGCCGATACGATCTATCTCATCGGGCAACTGCGCTCGGTCCCGGTGGTGGAACTGCTGCGCTACGTGCTGACCATGCTGGGCAAGCGCGCCGTTCTCCTCGACGCCAGCGGCGGACTTGCCACCCACATGGCGAAGGTGATCCGCCCGGCCGACCTCCTGCTCGCCGTCTCCTTCCGCTTCTATGCGAGCGACGTGGTCAATGTCGTGGAAGAAACCGCGGCCCGCGGCGTGCCGATCGTCGCGATCAGCGACAGCACGCTCTCGCCGCTCGCCAAGAACGCGCGGGTGCTGTTCGCCGTCCCCGAGCATGAATATACCTTCTCCCGCTCGCTCGCCGCGCCGATGTGTCTCGCGCAGGCGCTGCTCATCGCGCTGGCCTCGCGGCTCCAGAAGGAGCCGGACGCGCCGCGGATTCCGATCGTCACCCAGCGATGACGCTGCGACCGTAGAGAAAGAGCGAAAGTTCTTTGGTTCTTTCTTACAAGAAAGAACTTCTTTTTTGAAAAAAAGAAGCAAAAAACTTTTGCCCTTTTGTCGCGACGGCAGCGGGTCAGGCGGGCAGTTTCATCGGCCCGTCCGGCACCGGCATGCCACCCGCCACCGCTCCCCAGACCGACTGGTCGAAATTGACGATCGCGCCGGTCATCAACCCCGCATCGTCGGAGACCAGGAAATTCACCGCCCGCGCCACTTCCTCCGGATCGACGAGCCGGCCGAAGGGCAGGTTCTTCACGGCGGTTTCCATCCAGTTCGCATCACCCCGTTCGGCGGCCTGGAGCTCGAGCTCATGGTCGGAGGCCATCCAGCCGACGTTGAGCTGGTTCACCCGGATGCGGTTGGCCATGACCGAGAAGGCGGTGTTGGCGGTGAGCGTGCTGAGCGCGCCCTTCGAGGCGCAATAGGGGCTGATGAAGGGCTGGCCGGACAGACCCGAGATCGAGCCGATGTTGCAGATGGCGCCTTCGATCCTGTCGCGGATCATCCGCTTGATCGCTTCCTGCATCAGAAAGAAGGGGCCGCGGACGTTGGTCGCAAACATGCGGTCGAACAGCTCCGGCGTGGTATCGAGGATCGTCCCGCGATCGGTCAACGCGCCGGCGTTGACCAGGACGTCGACACGGCCGAAGCGCGCGTCGGTCTCGGCGAGGACGCGCCGGCAATCCTCCACCGATCCGAGATCGGCGCGCACGAAGAGGGCTTTGGTGCCGTCGCTCGCCGCTACTCCCTCCGCCACCGCCTCGCCGCGCGCGCGGTTGCGCCCGGTGACGACGATGCCGGCCGCACCGGCGGCCGCGAGCCGCCGCGCGACCGCGGCACCGAGACCCTGCGTCGCGCCGGCGATGACGCAGATCCTGCCGTCCATTCTGTTCATGATACCACCTCGTATCCCGCCAGCGCCATCACACGCATGAGTTCCTTGTGGCCCTTCTTCGCCATTTCGAAGGGTGGGTTGACTTTCGGGTCCTGTTCCGCCTCGACCACGAACCAGCCCTCGTAGCCGTGGGCGGCGAGGCGCCCGACGATGGCGGCGAAATCGAGCGAGCCGTCACCCGGCACCGTGAAGGCGCCTTTCAACACCGCATCGAGAAAACTCTCCCGGCTGCGATCGAGCCGCTCGATCACCCCCATGCGCACATCCTTGGTGTGGACGTGGCTGATGCGGGCGTGGTGCTTGTCGATGACGCGCAGCACGTCGCCGCCGGCGAAGGCCATGTGGCCGGCATCATACAGGAGCGGCAGCCCGGCGCCCGAATGCTTCATCAGGAGATCGAGCTCGGCCTCGGTCTCGATCGCGGCGGCCATGTGGTGATGGTAGGCGATGGGCATTCCCTGCCCCGCGCACCATTCGCCGAATTCCGTCATGGTGCGGCCGTAGGCCTTGATGTCCTCCTCCGAGAGCTTCGGCTTGGTGGCGAGCGGCGCGGAGCGGACACCCTGGATCGAGCGCGCGGTCTCACCATAGACGATGCAGGGCGCGCCGGCGGCGATGAAGAGATCCATCTGCGGACGGATGCGGTCCTTCTCGCGCGCGAGGTCGCCCTCGAGCAGCTGGCCCGAGAACCAGCCGCCGCAGACCGAGATGCCATGGCGGGCGAGGATCGGGCCGAGTTCGGCGAAGTCGATGGGGAAGCGCCGGCCGGTCTCCATGCCGGTGAAGCCCGCCGTGTGCGCCTGGTGCAGGCATTCCTCGAGGCTGACATCGTCGGACAGATCCGCGAGGTCATCGTTCCACCAGGCGATGGGGGCGATGCCGAGTTTGGCTTTCATGTTTCCTCACACTCCTATGCGCCGCTTGGCGCGGATTTCTTCCTGATGCCGGCGGGCCGCGCGCACCGACTCGCGGGGCGAGACCTCGGGCACGCCGACGTCCCAGTCTGCATCGCCCGGCGCCCAGGCGAAAGCGTCGGTGGTGATGGACAGCACCGTCGTCCGTTCGTTCGATTTCGCCCACTCGAGCCCGGCGGCGAGATCGGCGAGGCTCTCGCAATGGCGCGCCTCTGCGCCCATGGCGGCGGCGTGGGCGGTGAAATCGACATGCAGCGGCGCCGCGCGGTCGCGCACCCGGCAATCGGTCAGGAGATTGTTGAAGCCGGGCACGCCCTTGGCCTGCTGCAGCCGGTTGATCACCGCGAACCCGCCATTGTCGCAGACCACGACGATCATCTTGTGGCCGCTCAGCACGCTCGAATAGATGTCGGAGTTCATCATCATGTAGGTGCCATCGCCGAGCATCACGATCGGCGTGCCGCCGAGCCCGCCGGGGCCGGCGTTGGCCATCGCGTGGCCCCAGCCGGCGGCGATCTCGTAGCCCATGCAGGAGAAGCCGAATTCGAGATCGAACGTATTGGGCGCCTTGACGCGCCAGCCCTTGGCGACCTCCCCGGGCAGGCCGCCGGCGGCCGAGATCAGCGTATCCCGCTCGCCCGCCGCCCGGTTCACCACGTGCACCACCTGGGCATAGGTCGGAACCGGCGTGTTGGAGGGCGCCTGGAGCCGATCGAGCAGCGCATCCCACTCCCCGAACAGCGCCCGGGCGCGGGCCATGTGGGCGGGGTCGGCGCGCCAGGTGCCGAGGGCGGCGTCGAGCTCCGTCACCGTCTCAAGCGCGTCGCCCACCACCGCGAGCGCGCGGTGCTTGACCGCATCGAAGCGGGCGGTGTTGATCGAGATGAACTGCGCCTCGGGGCGGAAGACCGTCCACGAGCCGGTGGTGAAATCCTGCAGCCGCGTGCCCACGGCGAGGATGACGTCTGCCTCGGCCGCCAGGGCATTGGCCGAGGTCGAGCCGAGGATGCCGATCGGGCCGGCGTGGGCCGGGTGATCGTGGGTCAGCCCGCCCTTGCCGGCGATGGTCTCCGCGATCGGGATCCCGCGCTGCTCTGCGAACGCCGCCACCGCCGCTTCGGCCAGCGAATAGCGCACCCCGCCGCCCGCGATCAGCAGCGGCTTCTGCGCGGTTTGCAGAAGTGCTGCCGCGCGCCCGAGCGCGGCGCGGTCCGGGCGGGGGCGTGGGATGGTCCACAGCCGGGGCTCGAAGAAGACCTCCGGATAGTCGAACGCGATTTCCTGGGTGTCCTGCGGCAGGCCGAGAAAGGCCGGGCCGCAATCGGCGGGATCGAGCATCGCCGCCACCGCCTGCGGCAGCGACGAGAGGATCTGCGCGGGATGGACGATCCGGTCCCAGTAGCGGGTGACCGCCTTAAAGGCGTCGTTCACCGTCAGCGAGGGATCGCCGAAATGCTCGACCTGCTGGAGCACCGGATCGGGCAGGCGGCTCGCGAAACTGTCACCGGCGAGGAGCAGCACCGGCAGGCGGTTGGCGTGGGCGGTGCCCGCCGCCGTCACCATGTTGAGCGCGCCCGGACCGATGGAGGAGGCGGCGACCATGATCTGCCGCCGCCGCTTGGCCTTGGCGAAGCCGATCGCGGCCAGCGCCATGGACTGCTCGTTCTGCCCCCGCCAGGTCGGCAAGCGGTCCTGGACCGCCTCCAGCGCCTCCGACAGGCAGGTGACGTTGCCGTGGCCGAAAATGCCGAACACGCCGGCGAAAAGCGGCACGCGCGCGCCTTCGATCTCGGTGAACTGCTGGGTCAGCCAGCGCACCACGGCCTGCGCCATGGTGAGGCGCGTCGTTGCCTGGGCCATCGGGTCTCCTCCCTCATCCGGTTACCGGGAACATCCTTGCTCGCATTGTATATTGACATCTCGGATTTTATGCAACATTTATTGCTGAACGAAATCGGGTGGGCGCCCTGGGACGACCAGAGCCCGGGGACGACCAGGGAAGGAAGGCCAGGCGAGATGTACACAGGGTTTGGACTGTTCATCGGCGGCGAATGGCGGGCGGCGGCGAGTGGCGCCACCGCGCCGGTGTTCAGCCCGGTCACCGAAACCCCGCTCGGCGAGGTGCCGGTCGCGGGGGCGGCCGACACCGCGGAAGCGCTCGCCGCCGCCGCCGCGGGTTTCACGGCCTGGCGCGCCACCGCGGCCTTCGCCCGCGCCGACGCGCTGCACGCCATCGCCGACGAGATGGCGCGGCGGACGGCGGAGGCGGCGCGGATGATCTCGCGCGAGACCGGCAAGCCGCTCGCCCAGGCGCAGCGCGAATGGGGGCTCAGCGTCGACCAGTTCCGCTGGTATGCCGAGGAAGCCCGCCGCATCTACGGCCGCATCGTCGAAAGCCGGGTGCCGGGCGGGCGGTTCGAGGTGAGCCACGAGCCGGTGGGCATCGCCGCCGCCTTCACCGCCTGGAACTTCCCGGCGGCGCTGGTCGCGCGCAAGGTCGCCCCGGCGCTCGCCGCGGGCTGCGCGGTCATCGTGCGGCCCTCGCAGCAGACCCCGGGCACGGCGATGGTGCTGGTCGATTGCTGCCGGGCGGGAAAACTGCCGGCGGGCGCGATCAATCTCGTGTGCGGGCCGACGGAGGCGACGTACGGGCCGATCATGGCCGCGAAATCGGTGCGCAAGGTGTCCCTGACCGGCTCGACGCGGGTCGGGCAGCAGATGATCCGCGACGCCGCCGCGACGCTCAAGAAGGTCTCGATGGAGCTGGGCGGGAACGCGCCGCTGATCGTCTATGACGACGCCGACCTCGAAGCCACCCTGGACGCCGCGGTGGCGACGAAATTCGCCAACGCCGGGCAGGTGTGCGTCACCCCCGACCGCTTCTTCGTCCACGAGAGCCTGCACGATGCGTTCGTCGATGGCTTCGTCGCGCGGGCGAAAGCGATCCGGCTCGGCGACGGGCTCGACCCCGCGGTCGGCATGGGACCCCTGATCAACCGCGCGCGGCTGGCGGAGATCGAAGGGATCGTGGCCGAGGCCGAGCGCGCGGGCGCGAAGATCGCCGCCGGCGGCCGCCGCGCGCCGGGCTTCAACGCCGGCCACTTCTTCGAGCCCACCGTGCTGAGCGAGGTCAGCGACGAGATGCGGGTGATGGCGGAGGAGAATTTCGGCCCGATCGCCGCGATCACCCGCTTCGCCAGCGACGAGGAGGCGATCGCGCGCGCCAACGGCTCCGACATGGGGCTTTCCGCCTACGCCTTCACCCGCTCGCCCACCCGCGCGCGGCGGACGGTCGCGGGGCTGAAGGCGGGGATGGTGGGGGTGAATTCCTTCGCGCTCGCCGCGGCCGAGGCGCCCTTCGGGGGGACCAATTTCTCCGGCATGGGACGCGAGGGCGGCGCAGAAGGCATTCGCGACTTTCTCGATGTGAAACTCGCGCAGGTGGTGTTCTGAGATGATCCCCAACAAGCTCAAGCGTTCGTGGTCGGCGGGAAAGCCCACGATCAACGGCTGGTGCTCGATCGGCAATTCGTTCACCGCCGAGATCATGGCCGCGCAGGGCTATGATTCGCTGACCGTCGACGTGCAGCACGGCGCGCTCGACTATGCGAGCGCGCTGCCCATGTTGCAGGCGATGCGCGCCTCGGGCGTGGTGCCGCTGGCGCGCGTGCCCTGGCTCGAGCCGGGGATCATCATGAAGGTGCTCGACGCCGGCGCCTACGGCGTGATCTGCCCGATGGTCAACCACGCGGCGCAGGCGGCCGAATTCGTGAGCTACCTGCGCTATCCGCCGCTCGGGCAGAGGAGCTTCGGGCCGACCCGGGTCTCCTTCGCCGCCGGCGCGGGCTATGCGAGCGAGGCCAACGGCGAGATGCTCGCGTTTGCGATGATCGAGACCGCGCAGGGCATGGAAAATCTCCAGGCCATCGCGGCGACGCCGGGGCTCGACGGGCTCTATGTCGGGCCCGCCGATCTGACGCTCGGGCTCACGCAGGGCCGCCTCGCGCCCGGCTTCGACCGCGAGGAGCCGGAGATGATCGCGGCGCTGCATGCCATCCTCGCCGCCTGCAAGGCGAACGGCATCCGCGCCGCACTCCACTGCGGCACGCCCGACTATGCGGCCCGCGCGGTCGCCTGGGGCTTCGACATGGTCACCGTCTCCGGCGATTCGCGGCTGCTCGCCGGGGCGGCGGGGGAAAGCGTCGCCAGGTTCCGCGAACTCGCGGGCGCGGGCGCGGTGGCGAGCGAGAAGGGAGCCTATTGATGCCGCACCTCCTGATCGCGGGGAAACTCCACCCCTCCGGCCTCGCGTTGCTCGACCGCACGGAAGGGGTGAGCTACGAGTATGTCGAGGATCTCTCCGAGCAGAGCTATGTGCCGCTCGTCGGTCGCGCCGATGCGCTGGTGATCCGCACCCAGCCGCTCACCGCCGCGACGGTGGCGAAGGCGGGGCGGCTGAAGATCGTCTCGCGCCACGGGGTGGGCTACGATTCGGTGGATGTCGCGGCACTCAACGCCCGCGCCATCCCGCTCTGCATCGTGGGCGACGTGAATTCGGTCTCGGTCGCCGAGCACGCCATGATGCTGATCCTCGCCTGCGCGAAAATGCTGGTCCGGGCCGACCGGGCGGTACGCGGCGGCGCCTGGGCCTGGCGGAACCGGCTGGAAACGGGAGAGATTGCGGGCCGGCGGCTGCTGATCCTGGGCTACGGGCGGGCGGGGCGCCATCTGGCGCGGATGGCGGCGGGCCTGGGGATGGAGATCCGCGCCCACGACCCGTTCCTGCGTGCCGAGGACTGGCCCGCCGGGCCCGCCGCACCCGCCGGCTCGCTCGCCGCGGGGCTCGCCTGGGCCGAGGTGATCTCGGTGCATGCGCCGAAGACGGCGCGCCCGCTGCTCGGCGCGGAGGAACTCGCGCAGGTCGTGCCCGGCGTCATCCTGGTCAACACCGCGCGCGGCGGGGTGGTGGAGGAAGGCGCGCTGGCGGCCGCACTCGCCGCGGGAAGGGTCGGCGCCGCGGGCCTCGATGTCTTCGACGACGAACCGCCGGCGGCGGATCATCCGCTGCTCGCCTTCGACCAGGTGGTGGCGACGCCGCACACGGCCGGCCTGACCCGGCAGGCGGCGGAACGGATGGCCGTCGCCTCGGTGCGCAACGTGCTCGATTTCTTCGCCGGACGGATCGACCCCGACCTCATCGTGAACAAGGAATTTCCCACATGACCAGGCGCAGGCTTCGCATCGGCTTGATCGGTAGCGGCTTCATGGGCAAGGCGCATGCCTTCGGCTACGCCACCGCGGCGCGGGTGTTCGATCTGCCCTTCGAACCCGAACTCTCCTGCCTCGCCGATGTCGACGAGGCCTCCGCCGCGCGGGCCGCGGCCGCGCTGGGCTTCGCGCGCGCGAGCGCGGACTGGCGCGCGCTGGTCGCGGACCCGGAGATCGACGTGGTGAACATCACCGCGCCCAACGCGCTGCACAAGGAGATGGCGCTCGCCGCCATCGCCGCCGGCAAGCACGTCTATTGCGAGAAGCCGCTGGCGCCGCTCGCCGCCGACGCGCGGGCGATGGCGGAGGCCGCCGAGGCGCGCGGCGTGAAGACCCAGGTCGGCTTCAACTATCTCTGCAACCCGATGCTGGGGCTCGCGCGCGACATGATCACCGCCGGCGAGCTGGGCGAGATCCGCGGCTACCGCGGCCTGCACGCGGAGGACTACATGGCCGACGCCGCCGGCCCGTTCAGCTTCCGCCACGAGCCGGCGTGCGGGGGCGCACTCGCCGACATCGGCAGCCACGCGCTCGCCACCGCCGAGTTCCTGATGGGTCCGGAGGCGGGGCCGATCACCCGCGTGCTGGGCGATTGCGTGACCGTGATCGGCGAGCGGCCGGACGGCCAGGGCGGGCAGCGGCGCGTGGCGGTGGACGACATCGGGCGTGCGTTCCTGCGCTTCGCCAATGGCGCCACCGGCTCGATCGAGGCGAACTGGATCGCGACGGGACGCAAGATGGCGCACGATTTCGAGATCTACGGCAGCCGCGGCGCGCTTGCCTTCAGCCAGGAGCGCTTCAACGAACTCCATTTCTACGCGACCGAAGACCGCCGCGGCCGGCAGGGCTTCCGCCGCATCGAGGCCGGGCCCGACCACCCGCCGTACGGGCTGTTCTGCGTCGCGCCCGGCCACCAGATCGGATTCAACGACCTCAAGGCGATCGAGGTCGCGGGCTTCATCGAGGCGGTCGCGGGGCGGCGGGCGGAGCCCTTCAATTTCCGCGACGGGTTGCGCATCCAGACGCTGGTCGAGGCCATCCAGGACTCGAGCCGGGCGGGCGCCTGGCGGGACCTGCCATGAGCCTCGCCGTCGGTGTCATCGGCGCCGGCGTGATGGGCGCGGAACATGCCCGCATCCTGCGCGAGAATGTCAGCGGCGCCCATCTCGCCGCCATCTGCGACGCCGATCCGGCGCGCGCCGCGGCGGCGGGCCCGGGCGCGCGGTTCTTCGCCGATCCGCACGCCCTGATCGCGTCGGACGCGGTGGCGGCGGTGGTCATCGCCTCGCCGGACGCGACCCACGCCGAATTCACCCTGGCCGCGATCCGCCTCGGCAAGCCCGTGCTCTGCGAAAAGCCGATCGCCGCCGAGGCGGCCGCCGGCCTCGGTGTCGTCGAGGCCGAAGCCGCGCTCGGCCGGCGGCTGGTGCAGCTCGGCTTCATGCGCCGGTTCGATGCGGCCTATGGCGAGATGCGGCGCGCCCGCCAGGACGGCAGCATCGGGGCGATCCGGCTCCTGCACAATATCCACCGCAACCGCGCCGCGCCGGGCTGGTTCACCGGCGCCATGGCGCTGACCAATTCCTTCGTCCATGAGATCGACATCAGCCGCTGGCTGCTCGGCTCGGAGATGGTCGCGGCGCAGATTTTCCCGGCCGCGGGCGGCGGCCCGCTGATGATCGTGATGCGCACCGAGAAGGGCGAGATCGTCTCGACCGAGGTCAACGTCAACGCGGGCTACGGCTACCACGTCCACGCCGAACTGGTCGGCAGCCAGGGCACGATCGAAATGGCCGCACCCGCCCGCACGCTCTGCAACCTCGCCGGCGCGCGGAGTTTCGCCTTCCCGCCGGACTGGATCCCCCGCTTCGCCCAGGCCTACCGCACGCAGACGCAGGCCTGGGTCGACGCCATCGCCGCCGGAACATCCGCCGGCGCGTCGGCCTGGGACGGCTATGTCACCACCGTGATCGCGGAGCGGCTCGTGGCCGCGCTCGATGCCGGCCAGACGGTGGAGATCGCGCTGCCGCCCCGCCCGGCGCTCTACGCCGAGGCGGCCTGACCGCCCAGGGGAGGGAATCGCAGTCCGCTCCCCTCCCCTGCCAGCCTGGCCGCGCAGAGCAGCGGGCGAGCGGGCAGGGAAGGGCCTGGCGCGGAGAACGCTGACCGGTTCATGGCCTCATATGCTGATATCGCCGGCGCCGTGGGATGTCCGGTAGGCGGCGAGGCATTTCTCGATTTCGGCCTCGGCGGCGGCGCGGTCCGCCCAGCCCGAGATTTTCACCCACTTGCCTTTTTCGAGGTCCTTGTAGCGGGTGAAGAAATGCTCGATCGCGGCGCGCGTGATCTCGGGCAGCTCGGCCACCTCGGTCAGCGTGCTGAACTGGGGGTGGACCTTGTCGTGGGGGACGCAGACGATCTTCTCGTCCTGCCCGGCCTCGTCCTCCATGCGCAACAGCCCCACCGGGCGGGCGCGGATGACCGCGCCGGGGACCACCGGGGCGGGGACCAGCACGAGCGCGTCCGCCGGGTCACCATCGGCGGCGAGCGTGCCGGGGATGAAGCCGTAGGCCGCCGGATAGGCCATGGGGGTGAACAAGAACCGGTCCACCACCACCGCGCCGGATTCCTTGTCGATCTCGTATTTCACCGCCGAGCCCTGCGGAATCTCGATCAGGACGTTGATGTCCTGGGGCGGCTTGCGGCCGGGGGAGAGTCTGGAGACGTCCATGGCGCACCTCGTTCCGGGATGGTGCGCCGTCTATATCCCCGCCCGGCCCGATTGCCAACGCGGCCGGCTTGGGCGAGAAGGCGAGCTTCGCGCCCGTAGCTCAACCGGTCAGAGCGGGCCGCTCATAACGGCTTGGTTGCAGGTTCGAGTCCTGCCGGGCGCAGAGCAGCCCGCCCGCCGAGGGCGGGCGCCAAAACTGCTACATCGCGAACTGCTACATCGCGCCGGCGATCTTGGAGTAGAGCATGTTCTGCACGGCGCTGCCCAGGCTGGACACCCCGCCGATGATGACCAGGAACACCAGCGCCGCGATCAGCGCGTATTCGATCGCGGTCACTCCCCGGCGGTCGCCGAAGAGCCGGTGCCACAGCCACCCGCCTGCCATCACCGAAACCTTCCCTCGTCGTCCAAGCCCTCCCACTCTCGCGCCCGCCGGTTAAGCCGAGGTTGACGCGGAGCGGCTAAAGCCCGACGGCGCGCATCCCCTGCTCGGGATAGCGGGTGCCGGCGGCGGGGGGCAGGAGGGCGTCGATGCGGGCGAGCTCGGCCGGGTGCAGCGTGAGGGCGAGCGCGCCCAGATTCTCCTCGAGATAGGCGCGCCGCTTGGTGCCGGGAATGGGGACGATGTCCTCGCCCTGGGCGAGCACCCAGGCGAGCGCCCATTGCCCCGGGGTGCAGCCCCGCTCCGCCGCCATCGCCTCGATGGCAGCCACGATCTCGAGATTCTTCGCGAAATTTTCCCCCTGGAAGCGCGGATTGTGGCGGCGCCAGTCGTCGGCGGGGAGATCGGCGATGCTGCGGAACCGCCCGGTGAGGAAACCACGGCCGAGCGGGCTGTAGGGCACGAAGCCGATGCCGAGGTCGCGGGTGGTGGCGAGGATCTCGCCCTCCGGGTCGCGGCTCCAGAGCGAGTATTCGGTCTGCAACGCGGCGATCGGATGGACCGCATGGGCACGGCGGATGGTCGCCGGCCCCGCCTCCGAAAGACCGAGATGGCGCACCTTGCCCGCCTGCACCAGTCCCGCCATCGCCCCCACCGTCTCCTCGATGGGGACGGCGGGATCGACCCGGTGCTGGTAGTAGAGGTCGATCACCTCGACGCCGAGCCGCTTCAGGCTGGCCTCGCAGGCGCTGCGCACATAGTCGGGGTGGCCGTTGACGCCGCGGAAGGAACCGTCCGGCCCGCGGACGTTGCCGAACTTGGTGGCCAGCACCACGCCGGCGCGGCGCCCGCGGATGGCGCGGCCGACCAGTTCCTCGTTGGCGCCGAGGCCGTACATGTCGGCGGTGTCGAGCAGGCTCACCCCGAGGTCGAGGGCGCGGTGGAGGGTGGCGATCGCTTCCGCCTCGTCACGGCCGGCATAGAAGTCCGACATGCCCATGCAGCCGAGGCCGAGGGCGGAAACGGCGAGCGCGCCGAGATGGCGTTGTTGCATGGAGGGTTTCCTTCGATGGAGCGGGCCGGCGGTCCACGGCGGGCACGGCCGGCTCAGTGATGGAGCAGGCTGAACAGCAGCGCCAGCACCAGGAGCGCCGCGCCCTGGAACATCACCCGGTAGCGCATCAGCCGGTTGGAGGTGCGGGGGTCGTGGTCCGCGCGGGAGAGGTTGACCAGCCCGGCGAACAGGCTGGCCACCACCCCGACCAGGGTGAGCACGAGAAGGATGAGGAGCACCACCCGCATCGCCCTCAAATAGGCGCATTCCCCCGCTTGTGCACCTCCCCCGGGCGGATTTCCTGCGCCCGGGCCGGAACGGGATTGACAGGGGCGGGGGTGGGCTCGTTGGCTGGAGCGATGGAACGGCGGGCAAGGCCCCGGGTGGGGCGGGCATGGCGCTGGATCGCCCTGCTGGCGGCGCTGGCGCCGGGGGTGCCGGCCGGAACGGCACGCGCCGCCTCGGCGGCGCCGGTGGCCGCGGCGGCCGCTCCGGCGCTTGCGCCCGGGACGCTCTCCCACGACCAGATCACCCGCCTGCTCGCCCTGCTGCGCGACCCCGCGGCGCGCGCGCAGTTCGAGGCGACGCTCGAGGCGCTCGCCAAGGCGAGCCCGGCGCCCACCTCCGCCGCCGCGCCCGCCGCCACCACGACCGCCGCCACCGCGCCCGGGACCACCGTGCCTGGGGCCACCCAGCCGGGAGCCGCCAAGCCGGGAGCCACCACACCCGCCGCGGCCAAGCCGGGGGCCACCAAGCCAGCCGCCACGAAACCGGCGGCGAGCCTGCATATTCCGCTCGCCCCCAACAGCCTCGGCGCGATGCTGCTCTCCGACGTCTCCCAGCGCATCCGCGGCCTGACCCGGGAGATGGTGGCGACCGCCCAGGCGGTCACCCGCTACCAGCTGCTCTGGTTCTGGATCACCGCGACCGCGCAGGATCCCGGGCTGCGCAAGCTGCTGCTGGACGCGGCCTGGAAACTGCTGCTGGTGATGGCGGCGGGCACCGCGTTCGAATGGCTGGTCCGGCGCGGGCTCGGGCGGGCGCGGAGCGGGCTTTCGGCGATCGCGGAAGGGGTCGGGCGCAGCCGCGACGCCGAGGCCGAGGCGGCGGCGCCGACCCGGCTGCGCCGCCTGCCCTCGCTCGGGCTGCTGCTGTGGCGGGTGCCCTTCGTGCTCGGGCTGCTGTTTCTCGATCTCCTGCCGGTCGCCGGCTTCTGGCTGCTCGCGACCTTCCTCTCGGCGGATGTGCTGGGCAGCACCGGGCTCGCGCATCTGGTGGTGCTCGCGATCGTCGATGCCTACGTCGCGGTGCGGGTGGTGATGTCGGCCACCCGGATGATCGTCTCGCCCGACACGCCGGCGCTGCGGCTCGTTCATATCAGCGACGCGACCGCGCTCTACCTGGTGCGCTGGGTGCGCCGCATCGCCGCGGTGATCGCCTTCGGGTTCGGCGGCATCGAGGTCGGTGTGCTGTTCGGCCTCTATCCGGCGGCGCGGATCGCGCTGGTCAAGCTCGTCATGCTGGTGGTCCATGTCTTCGCGGTCATCATCGTGCTCCAGCGCCGGCGGGAGGTGGCGGCGTGGATCCGCGGGCAACGCCCGCCCCGGGGGCTGCTCGGGCGCGGGCGGGTGTGGCTCGCCCGGGTGTGGCATATCGTCGCCATCTTCTATGTCGTGGCGCTATGGCTGGTGTGGGCGATCGGACTGCCCAACGGCTTCGGGCTCCTGCTGCGGGTGTTTCTGGTCAGCGTCGCGGTGCTGGGGGGGGCGCGGCTGCTCACCGTCGTGCTGCGCGACGCGCTCGACCGCTGGATCCTGGAGGCGCCGGCGCTGGCCGAGGGCTACCCGCTGCTGCATGAGCGGCTGCGCCACTACCATCCCGCGCTGCGCGCCACGGTCAGCGTGGTGGTCGCCGCCGCCGCCGCGCTGATCCTGCTCGAGGCCTGGGGGTTCGGCACGCTGTCGTGGCTCGCGCAGGGGGCGCTCGGGCGGCGGGTGTCGGGGGCGGTCGGCACCATCGGGCTCACCCTGCTGTTCGCGCTGCTGGTGTGGGAGGGGATGAACACCGGCATCCAGCGCCATCTCACCAGGCTCGCCGCCGGCGCCAAGGCGGCACGGGCGGCGCGGCTGCGCACGCTGCTGCCGATGCTGCGCAGCGCGCTCTTCGTCGTCATCGCGATCGTGGTCGGGCTCATCACGCTCTCCGAGATCGGCGTGAACATCGCGCCGCTGCTGGCCGGCGCCGGCGTGGTCGGGCTGGCCATCGGTTTCGGCTCGCAGAAGCTGGTGCAGGACATCATCACCGGCCTGTTCCTGCTGCTCGAGGACGCGATGCAGGTGGGCGACGTGGTGGCGCTCGGCGGGCTTTCGGGGGTGGTGGAGAATCTCTCCGTCCGCACCATCCGCCTGCGCGCGGTCGACGGCTCGGTCCACGTCATCCCCTTCAGCGCGGTCACCACGGTGACCAACCAGACCCGGGATTTCGGCTACGCCGTGCTCAACCTGCAGGTCGGCTACAAGGAGGACGTCGATCGCGTGGTCGCGCTGCTGACCGAGATCGTGCACAAGATGCGCGACGAGCCGCTGTGGGAAGACATGATCAAGGACGAGCTCGAGGTCTGGGGGCTCGACCAGTTCACGCCTTCGGCGATGGTGATCGCCTGCCGCATCAAGACCGGGCCGGCCCAGCGCTGGGCGGTGGGACGAGAGGTCAACCGGCGGATCAAGCTGCGCTTCCAGCAGGAGGGGATCGAGATGCCCTATCCCTACCAGCGGCTCTCCATCGACCCGGCGGAATGGCGCGAGGCGCTCGCCCCCGCGGCGCAGGACGCAGCGCAGGGCGCGCCGCCGGCCGCGGCGCAGGACGCAGCGCAGGGCGCGGGCGGCGGCATGGCAGCAATGAAGCGCGGGGCGGCAGACTGACGGGCACGATCCGCTTATGGTTGGCACCATGTCCACGCTCCTCGCCCCCTCCGACCCCCTCCCCGCGCTCCGCGAGCAGGGCTTCGCCTTCGTCTCCGGCGCGCGGGTGCGCGGGCTGCTGGAAGCCGCCGGGGGTGCGAACGCGCTCGCCGGCTGGGCGGAGTTCGCGGCCTCCTGGGAAGACATGCCGCGCGACGGCTACATGGCGGATGGCGGACGCTACCGGCGGCGCCGGCACGGGGTGTTCGCGGCGCGCCGCGGCGGACCCATCCTGCCGGCCCCGCACCGCGCCCACTATCAGAGCCGCGACTACAACGCCCTCAACGGCGGCATCGCGCGCTGGTTCGAGCCGCTGCCCGACGCCGTGGCCACCGGCGCCGTCCTCGGCGCCGTCCTCGCGGCGAGCCGCGCCCTGTTCGAGGCGGCGGCGGGCGCGGCGGCGTGGGAGATCGAGGTCCACCAGTTCCGCATCACCGCCGAGGCCGGGGCCGCCGGACGCCCGACGCCGGAAGGGCCGCACCGGGACGGGGTGGACCACGTGCTGGTGCTGATGGTACGGCGGGAGAACATCGCCAGCGGAGAGACCTCCATCCATGCCCTGGACGGAGGCGAACTCGGCCATTTCACCCTCGCGGCGCCGCTCGACGCGGCGCTGGTCGATGACCACCGGGTGATGCACGGGGTCACGCCGGTGGTGCCGCTCCGCCCCGACCGGCCGGCGTTCCGTGACGTGCTCGTCACCACCTTCCGCCGCGCGGCGGAGGACCGGCCCTGAACCGGCGGGCGCCGCGGTGCAATATCGCGGTTACAAACCCGGCCAATAGTCGGGGGATGACAGCCCGCCCCCGCCGGCGCGCGCCAGGCGCGCCGCAGACCGCGTGTGTGCTTCGTTGACCCCTTGGGGGCAGGGCGGGGGCATCCCGCGCTTCGCGCGTGCGGCGGGGATGCTGCTCGCCGGGATGCTCGCGGGCTGCCAGGTGGGGCCGGCGTTCCGGCTGCCCGCGACGGCGGTTCCGCCGCGGTTCACCGCCCGCCTCGGCGCCAGCGGAGCGGCGAACGCGCCGCCGGCCTGGCCCCGCCCGGGGTGGTGGCGGAAGTTCGGCTCGGCGGAGCTGAGCGGGCTGGTGGGCGCGGCGCGGGCGCACAACTTCTCGATCCGCGAGGCGGTGGCGCAACTCGAAATCGCCAACGCCGAAGTGCTCGGCGCCGGGGCGCCGCTCCTGCCGACGCTCGGCGCGACCGGCAACGGCAGCTTCTCCCAGGCCGGCAACGCCACCTCCTCGGGCTCGGCGGCGCGCTTCGCGGCGGCGGGCAGGAAGAACATCGACACCCGCCAGTTCGCGGCGAGCTTCAACGCCTCCTACCAGCTCGACTTCTGGGGCAAGAACCGCGACGCGCTGCAGGCGGCGGAGGCCAGCGCCGCGGCGGCCCGGTTCAACACCGCGACGGTGGCGCTGACCGTGGAGGCCTCCGTCGCCACCCCCTATTTCCAGGCGCTCGCCGATTCCGACCAGCTCCGCACCGCACGGCGCAACCTGGTCGCGGCGCGCGGGCTGCTGGCGCAACTGCGTGCCGAGCTCGCCGCCGGCATCGCGGATGCGCCGACGGTCGCCCAGCAGGCGGCGCTGGTCGCGGCGGAGGCGGCGACCATCCCCAACCTCACCTCCGCCTACCGCCAGCAGGTGATCGCGCTCGGCACGCTGACCGGGCAGGCGCCGGAGTTCCTCCATGTCGCCGGCGGCTCGCTCGGCGCGGTACACGTGCCGCGGATCCGGCCCGGGCTGCCGGCGGAGCTGCTCTCCCGCCGGCCCGACATCGCCCAGGCGCGGGCCGTGCTGGAGGCGGCGAACGCCAACGTGCGCGGCGCCATCGCCGCGTTCTTCCCCGCGATCTCGCTCACCGGGACACTCGGCTGGCAGAGCGCGGCCCTGGATCAGTTGTTCGCTCCCGGATCGCTGCTGCTGTCGGCGGCGAGTTCGATCACCCAGCCGATCTTCGACGGGGGCGCGCTGCTCGCCACCTTGCGCGTCGATCGCGGTACCTGGGACCAGGACGTGGCGCAATACGAAGCCGCCGTGGTACAGGCGTTCTCCGACGTGGAGACGGCGATGACCGCGCTGCACTACGCGACCCGGCAGGAAGCGCTCCAGGCCCGCGCGGTGGCGCGCGCGCGGGCGGCGCTGGTTGCCGCCGAAGCGCAGCTGCGCGCCGGAGTGGTCGATATCGGGACGGTGCTCAACGCCGAACAGACACTGCTTTCGGACCAGAACACGCTGATCACCGCCCGCCTCACCCGGCTCGACGCGGCGGTGGGACTCTACAAGGCGCTCGGCGGGGGCTGGGTTCTTCCGACCGCGCAGGAGCAATAGGGCGATGGCACGGAGCGGACGCTGGATCGGGCTGGGGATCGCGGCGATCATCGCCGCAGTCGCGGCCTATCGGCTGGCGGGGACATCGGGAACCGCCAAGCCCACCGCCCCCGCGCCGGTGCTGGTGGAGGTGGCGACCGCGCAGCGGGGCAGCGTCGCGGTCACGCTCGACGCGCTCGGCACGGTTGCCGCCTATCGCACGGTGACGGTGCAGCCGATGATCACCGGGCCGCTGGCCAGGGTGCTGTTCCACGAAGGCCAGTTCGTCGCCAGGGGCGCGCCGCTCGCCGAAATCGACCCCGCGCCGTATCGCGCGGCACTCGCCCAGGCGGAGGCGAAGCTCGCGCAGGACCAGGCGAGCCTCGTCAACGCGCAATTGCAGGCCCGCCAGTATGCCTCCCTGGTGCAGCAGAACTACACCTCCAAGCAGCAGGCGGCGAACGCGCAGGCGGCGGCGCTGGAGGCGCAGGCCCTGGTCAAGCAGGACGAGGCGGCGATCGAGACCGACCGCATCAATCTGGGCTACACCAGGATCACCGCCCCGATCTCCGGCCGGACCGGAATTCTCCAGGTGAACGCGGGGAACATCGTGAGCCCCGGCCTCACCGGCGGGATCGTGACGATCAACACGCTACAGCCGATTTCGGTGCAGTTCAGCCTCCCGCAGCAGGATCTGCCACAGATCCTCGCGGCGACCCGGGCCGGCCCGGTGCGGCTCTTCGCCATCTCGGGCAGCGGTGCGTCGGCGGTGCGCGACGAAGGCACCCTGTCGGTGCTCGACAATGCGGTCAACAGCAACACCGGAACGCTGACGCTCAAGGGGAAATTCCCCAACCCCAGGCTCGATCTCTGGCCGGGCGCCTTCGTGGACGTGCAGGTGCGGGTGCGCAGCATCGCGGGCGCGGTGACGGTGCCCCCGGTCGCCGTGCAGCAGGGGCCGCAGGGCAGCTTCGTCTATCTCGTGCAGCCCGCCCCCGCCGGCAAGACCGGCCGCATCGTGCAGGTGCGCGCGGTCACGCCGGGCTACGACGACGGCAGCGCGGTGGTCATCCGCAAAGGGCTCGCCGCGGGAGATGTGGTGGTGACCGAGGGCACCTCGCACCTGCGGGACGGCGCGCAGGTAGAGATCGTGGCCACGCCCGCGGCGCCGGTGGCGGCGAGTCCCGCGGCGAAGGCGCCCGCGGGGTGAACATCTCCGCCCCGTTCATCGCCCGCCCGGTCGCGACCTCGCTGCTCGCGGTCGCGATCCTGCTGCTCGGCATGCTCGGCTACCGCAACCTGCCGGTCTCCTCGCTGCCCCAGGTAGACTTCCCCACCATCCAGGTGGTGACCCAGCTCCCCGGTGCCTCACCGGACACCGTCTCCAAGCTCATCACCGCGCCGCTGGAACGGCAGTTCGGAGAAATCGCCGGTCTTGCCTCGATGAATTCGATCTCGAGCTTTGCCACCAGCGCGATCACGCTGCGCTTCGATCTCAGTGTGCCGCAAGCCACCGCCGCGCAGAACGTGCAGGCCGCGATCAACGCCGCCTCGGGCACGCTGCCGCCGAACCTGCAATATCCGCCGGTCTATCACCAGGTCAATCCGGCGGATGCGCCGATCCTCACGCTGGCGCTGACCTCGCGGACGATGCCGCTCTACGCGGTGGCAAACGTGGCCCAGACGGTGCTGCTGCAGAAGCTCGCCCAGGTGCAGGGTGTGGGCCTGGTCACCGTCGAGGGCGGGCTGCGCAAGGCGATCCGCATCGCGGTGAACCCGATCCGGCTCGCGGCCTACGGGTTGTCGCTCGAAGACGTGCGCAATGCCATCGCCAACGCCAACCAGTCCGGCCCCAAGGGCGGGTTGCAGGGCGTCCACCAGGCCTATGCGCTCGGCGCCAACGACCAGATCACGGCGGCGGCGCAATACCGGAACCTGATCATCGCCTACCACAACCTCGCGCCGGTGCGGCTTTCGGCGGTGGGGACGGTGACTTCGGGTCTGGAGAACGACCAGGAGATCGCGAGCTACAATGGCAAGCCCGCCGTGGTGCTGGACATCGAGCGTCAGCCCGGCGCCAACATCGTCGGCACCGTCGCGCGCGTGGAAAGCGCACTCGCCGCGGACCGGGCGACGCTGCCGCGGGCGATCGACCTGCGGGTGGTCGCCGACCGCACAGCGACCATCGAAGCCTCGGTCCGGGATGTGCAGATCACCCTCATCACCGCGGCGCTGCTCGTGGTGCTGGTGATCTTTCTCTTCCTGCCCAATCCGCGGGCGGTGCTGATTCCCGCGGTCGCGCTGCCGCTTTCCATCGTGGCGACGTTCGCGGTGATGGACCAGCTCGGCTATCAGCTCGACAATCTCTCGCTGATGGCGCTGACCGTCGCCTCCGGCTTCGTCGTCGATGATGCGATCGTGATGATCGAGAACATCGTCCGCTTCATCGAGGAGGGCGAGACGCCGCTGCGCGCGGCCTATCTCGGTTCGCGGCAGATCGGCTTCACCATCGTTTCACTGACCGTGTCGCTGGTCGCCGTCTTCATCCCGCTGCTGTTCATGCCTGGTATCGTCGGGCGATTGTTCTCGGAATTCGCGGTCACCCTTTCGGTTTCGGTGGTGATCTCGGCGCTGGTATCCCTGACGTTGACGCCGATGATGAGCGCGCGGCTCTTGCGCCCGGCCGCGGAAAGCCATCCCGGCCGGGTGGCGCGCGCCGCCGAGGCGGCGCTGGTCGCCACTCGCGAGGCCTACGGCCGCGGCCTCGCCTGGTGCCTGCGCCACCAGCGGCTGATGCTCGGCGTGTTCGCCGCCGCTGTCGTCATCACCGTCGTGCTCTTCCTGGTGGTGCCGAAGGCGCTGCTGCCGCAGGAGGATACCGGCGCCATCGTCGCCGTCACCGAGGGACGGCAGAGCGCATCGCTCGCGGCGATGGAGCGGCTGCAAGCGCGCGCGATCGCCGTGATCCGTGCCAATCCCGCCGTCGCCGGCGTGACCTCCCTGCTCGGCACCGGGGAGACCAACCCGGCGCCCAACACCGGACAGCTCGCCATCGAGCTCAAGCCCATCGGAGCCCGCCCGGGGATCGCCACGGTAATGGCGCAACTGCACGCCGCGCTGGAGAAAATCGCAGGACTCACCTTCTACATGCAGCCGGTGCAGGACATCACGCTGTCCTCGCGGGTCTCGCCGACGCAGTATCAGTATACGCTGACCGGAACCAACCAGGCGGACCTGGATCTGTGGTCGGCGCGCATCGAGGCGGCGCTGCGCTCGCTGCCCCAGCTCGCCGATGTCGCGAGCGATCAGAAGAACGGCGGGCTCGAGACCTACATCCAGGTCGACCGCACCGCCGCCTCACGGCTCGGCGTGACGATGGCGGCGATCCAGAACGCGCTCTACGATGCGTTCGGGCAGCGCCAGGTCACCACCATCTACGCGCAGAACGCACAATATCGCGTCGTGCTCGGGATCGACCCGGCGCTCGCGACCTCGTCCGCCGCGCTGAACGGGATCTATCTTCCCGCCGCCAGCCTCAGTGCCGCCGCGGCGACCACCGCCGTCGGGCCGGGCTCGGCGATCAGCGGCAACGCCACCAGCGCGACCGCTGCCACCGCCGCGGCGGCGCAGGTTCCGCTGGCAGCGGTCGCACGGATCGTGCAACGGCACGGACCGCTGGTCATCACGCGCGAGAACCAGTTCCCCTCGGTGACGCTGAGCTTCAATCTGGCGCCGGGGGTCTCGCTCGGCGCCGCCGAGCAGGCGATCACGGCGGCCGAAGTCGGGCTCGGCGTTCCCGCGACGGTGAGCGGCGTGTTTTCCGGCGCGGCGGCGGAATTCCAATCCTCGCTCGCCAATACGCCGTGGCTGATCCTCGCCGCGCTGCTGGTGATCTATATCGTGCTCGGCGTGCTCTATGAGAGCACCATCCATCCGCTGACCATCCTCTCCACCCTGCCCTCCGCGGGGATCGGCGCACTGCTTGCATTGATGCTCGCGGGAACCGAGTTCACGGTGGTGGCACTGGTCGGGATCGTGCTGCTGATGGGCATCGTCAAGAAGAACGGCATCATCCTGGTCGATTTCGCGATCGAGGCGGAACGCACCCGCGGGCTCGCGCCCGAGGCCGCGATCACCGAGGCGGCCCTGCTGCGCTTCCGCCCGATCATGATGACCACGATGGCCGCGCTGTTCGGCGCCGTGCCGCTGGTGGCGGAGCGTGGCGCGGGTTCGGAGCTGCGCACGCCCCTCGGCATCGCCATCATCGGCGGCCTCGTGCTCAGCCAGGCGCTGACGCTGTTCACCACGCCGGTGATCTATCTCGCGCTCGACCGTCTGCGTCCGCACGCTTCCCCGGCCGCCCTGCCGGGACCGGCGGAGTGAGGGATGGGGTTCTCCGACCTCTTCATCCGCCGCCCGATCGGCACCGCACTTCTCGCCTGCGGCATCCTGCTCGCCGGCACTCTCGCCTTCTTCGCGCTTCCGGTCGCCGCGGTGCCGAGCATTCCGGTCCCCGGCATCGTGATCTTCGCCTCCGAGCCGGGCGCCGCGCCGGCGACGATGGCAAGCACGGTCGCCGAACCGCTCGAACAGACCTTGCAGGTGATCCCCGGCGTGCAGGAGGTGCGCTCGCTCAACTCCACCGGCTCGACCTCGATCATCCTGCTCTTCGACACCGGCAGCAACATCGACGCCGATGCCCACGCGGTGCAGGCCGCGATCGACGCCGCGCTGCCCAATCTGCCCTCCGGCATGCCGAGCTTGCCGTTCTACCGGGTGTTCAATCCGGCGTCCCGGCCGGTGATGACGATGTTCCTCTCCTCGCCCACCCTGCCGCTGCGCCAGGTCTATGATTTCGCCAACACCGTCATCGTGCAGATGCTCTCGCAGGTGAGCGGGGTCGCGCAGGTCAATGTCTATGGCGGGGAATCGCCCGCGGTGCGCATCCGCTTCGATCCCCGCGCGCTCGCCGCCCTCGGCCTCACCCCGAACGACATCTACAACGCGGTGCGCAGCGCCAACGTGCTCGCTCCGCTCGGCATCATCGAGGGGCATCGGCAAGGCTCGTTCCTCGCCATCAACGGACAGCTTTCGACCGCCGCCCAGTATCGGCAGATCGTGCTCAAGACCTCGCACGGCGTGGCGCTGCGCCTCGGCGATATCGCCTCGGTCATCGATGGCGTCTCCAACACCCAGGTCGCGGCGACCGACGGCCGCAATCCGGGCATGGTCATCGAGGTGACCAAGACCGCGTCGGCCAATGTCCTGCGCACGGTGCAGGGCATCCGCGCCCGGATGCCGGAGATCGCCCGCTATATTCCGGCCTCCGTGCATCTCAAGATCCTGACCGACCGGACGACGACGATCCGGGCGAGCGTGACCGAGATCGAGATCACCCTGCTGATCACCATCGCCCTGGTGCTGATGGTGGTGACCCTGTTCATGCGCCGTGTCACCCCCACCATCGCGGCCGGCGTCACCGTGCCGCTGTCGATCGCCGGAACCCTCGCCGCGATGTGGGCGCTCGGCTATTCCCTCGACAATTTCTCGCTTCTCGCCCTGACCATCTCGGTGGGATTCGTGGTCGATGACGCCATCGTGATGATCGAGAACATCGTCTCCCGCAATGAACAGGGGCTGTCGGGTCTCGATGCGGCGCTGGTGGGCGCGCGGCAGATCGGCTTCACCGTGCTCTCCATCACCGTGTCGCTGATCGTGGTGTTCCTGCCGCTCACCCTCATGGGAGGGATCATCGGCGGACTGTTCAACGAATTCGCCGTCACGCTCTCGGTCTCGATCGCGATCTCTGGTCTCGTCTCGCTCACCGTCACGCCGATGATCTGCGGCCACTTCATGGGCCGCACGCCGAAGCTCGGGCGGGACTCCGCCCCCGCGCGCGCGATCGACCGTCTCTACCGGCGGACGCTGGCCGGCTACGGGCGCAGCCTCGACTGGGCGCTCGCCCACGGCTGGATGACGCTGGCGAGCTTCGTCCTCACCATCGCCATCACCGTCGCGCTCTACATCAAGGTGCCGAAGTCTTTCGTCCCCGAGGAGGATACCGGGCTCATCATGGGCCAGACCATCGCCGCCCCGGATGTCTCCTTCGATCGGATGCAGCGGTTGCAGGCGCGGGTGGTGGCCGTGATCCGCGCCGATCCGGCGGTCGCCACGCTGAGTTCGCGCATCGGCGTCGTCAACGGGTTCTCCACCGCCAACCGCGGCAATCTCATCATCGGCCTGAAGCCGCTCGCGCAGCGCAAGATCTCCGCCCAGCAGGTGATCGTCGCGTTGCGGCGCAAGCTCGCGCACATCGCCGGCATCGGGGTCTTCCTGCAGGTGGCGCAGGATCTGTTCTTCGGGGGCCAGTCGACGGGGGGCGAATACAGCTTCTCGGTGCTCGATCCGTCGCTGTCCGGGCTCGACCAGGCCGTGCAGAAGATCGAGGCGCGGCTGCGCACGTTGAAATCGGTCACCAACGTCTCCTCCGATCAGGACCGCGCCCAGCCGCAGATCACGGTCGCGATCGACCGCACCCGGGCGGCGCGGCTCGGCGTCAGTGTCGCGGCGATCGATACCGCGATCGGCAGCGCTTTCGCCCAGCGCCAGATCTCGCGCATCTACCAGGCCCAGAACCAGTACAGCGTGGTGCTGACGGCGGGCGCGGCACGCTCGCGCACGCCGCTCGATCTCACCCACCTCTACGTGCCCGGCAGCGGTGGTCCGGTGCCGTTGCTGCAAGTGGCGCACCTGGTCCGCGCCACGGCGCCGTTGCAGGTCTCCCACCTCGACGGCGTTCCCGCCGGCACCATCAGCTTCAATGTCGCCCCCGGTACCAGCCTCGGTCCGGCGGTGGCGGCGGTGCAGGGCGCCATCGCGGCACTCCAGCTCCCCGCCGACGTCCGCACCGACTTCGGCGGCAACGCGAAGTATTTCCTCGCAGCCCTGCAGAACGAACCGGTGCTGATCCTGGTCGCGATCATCGCGATCTACATCGTGCTCGGCGTGCTCTACGAAAGTCTGAGCCAGCCGCTGACGATTCTCTCCACCCTTCCGTCCGCCGGCGCGGGCGCGCTGTTCGCGTTCCTGCTCACCGGCACGCCGCTTTCGGTAATCGGCATCATCGGCATCTTCCTGCTCATGGGCATCGTCAAGAAGAACGGCATCATGCTGGTGGATTTCGCCCTCGAGGCCGAGCGGCTGCGCGACCTCCCGCCGCGGGCGGCGATCCGCGAAGCCTGCATGGAGCGTTTCCGCCCGATCATGATGACCACGCTCGCGGCCATCCTCGGCGCCCTGCCGCTCGCGCTTTCGGTCGGCACCGGCTACCAGCTTCGCCGCCCGCTCGGCATCGCCGTGATCGGCGGGCTGATCGTCTGCCAGGCGCTCACGCTCTATACCACGCCCGTCGTCTATCTGGCGCTCGCCGGGTTCGGCAAGCGCCGCGCGCGGCGGATCGCGACGATGCCCGCGCAATGAGCGCGCCGTCCGCGACGCCGGGCGGCGGGCCCGCTCCGGCGGGTCTCGATCGGGCGCGCGCGCTCGCCGCCGCCGGGGAGGACGAGGCGGCGAAGGCCGCCTATCTCGCGGTGCTGGTCCGCGCGCCGGCCCACGTGCCCGCCCTGCTCGAACTCGGCGCGCTCGCGGAGGCGAGCGGGCACCGGAGCGCGGCGCGCACCGCCTATGCCCAGGCGATCCGCTGCGCGCCCGGCCACCCGCTCGCGCAGGTGGCACTCGGGCGGCTGTTGTTCGAGGAGCAGGATCTCGCCGCCGCGCGCGCCGCGTTCGCCGCGGCACTGGCGTCCGATCCGGCCTGCGTGCCGGCGCAGCAGGGTCTCGCGCGCGTGCTCGGGGAGCTCGGCGATCCGGCGGCCGAACAGCATTTCCGCCGCGCCTTCGCCGCCGGCGCCCTCGTGCGCCGCCGCTATCGCGGCGCGGGCGAGGGAATCCCGCTGCTCGTCTTGGTCTGCGCGCGCGGCGGCAACATCGCCATCCGCCACTGGGTCGATGACCGCCGCTTCGCGATCACCGCGCTCTACGCCGATTTCCACGACCCGCGGGCGCCGCTGCCCGCGCACGCCGGCGTGGTCAATGCGATCGGGGACGCCGATCTCGGCGCCGAGGCGCTCGACCGGGCGGAGCGCCTGCTCGCGCAGACCGATGCGCCGGTGCTCAACCCGCCGGCGCGGGTGCGGGCGTGTGCGCGGGAGGCGTGCGCGCGCCGGCTCGGCTCGCTGCCCGGCGTGATCACCCCGCGCATGTGCACGCTGCCCCGCGCGGAGCTGGCGCGGGCGGGCGAACTCGGCTTCCCGCTGCTGCTGCGCAGCCCCGGCTTCCATACCGGGCGGAACTTCCTCCGGGTCGAACGGGCGGAGGATCTTCCCGCGGCGGCCGCAGCCCTGCCCGGGGAGAGGCTGCTCGCGATCGAGTATCTGGATGCCCGCGGCGGCGATGGGCTGGCACGCAAATATCGGGTGATGTTTCTCGGCGGGCTCGCCCGGCCGCTGCATCTGGCCATCGCGCCGGACTGGAAGGTGCACTATTTCACCGCCGCCATGGCCGCCTCCGCCACCCATCGGGAAGAGGAGCGGCGGTTCCTGGAAGACATGCCCGGCGTGCTCGGCGCACGCGCGATGGCAGCGCTCGCCGCCATCGCCGACTGCCTGGCGCTCGACTATGCCGGGGTCGATTTCGCCCTCGCCCGCGACGGGCGGGTGATGGTGTTCGAGGCCAACCCCGGCATGGTCATCGCCCCGCCCGACCCCGACCCGATGTGGGACTATCGCCGGCCCGCGGTGGCGGCGGCGCTGGCCGCGGCGGCGCGGCTTCTGCCGCCGGCGCCCGCCGCGCGCGCCGCCGGCCGCTGAGCGGGCCTTCCCGTTCGGACCGGCGCCGCTATGATGGCGCCATGAGACAGGATCGACCCGGCTTTGGCCGGCCCCCCCTCGCCCGCCGCCCCTCCCCGCCGCGCCCAGAAGCGTCACGCCCTGAAGCGTCGCGCCCTGAATCGCCGCGCCCTGGGGCACCGCGCGCCCCGGCGACCCCGGGAGGCGCGGTGTGGCTCTACGGCACCCACGCGGTGGCGGCGGCACTGGCCAACCCCCACCGGCGGCTGCGCCGGCTGATGCTGACCG
>DAHWFB010000083.1 GCA_027326105.1 Acetobacteraceae bacterium | reverse complement strand
CTTTCGGTGCGCGCCTCCGCGCTGACGATGGTGGCGAGCGCATTGGCCATGAGGTTTTCCAGTTCCAGAGCCTCCATCAGATCGGAGTTCCAGATCAGGCTGCGATCGGCGACCGAGACGTCGGCGAGCCCGCCGGCCAGCTCCTTCACTTTGGCGACCCCTTCGCGCAGGCTCGCCGAGGAGCGGAACACCGCAGCGTGGGTCTGCATCGTCTTCTGCATGGCGAGCCGCAGTTCGGCCACCCGGGTGCGCCCCTTGGCGTGGCGCGTGCGGTCGAGCCGCTCCACCGCGGCCTCGCCCGCTTTCGCCGGCAAGGGGGGAAGCTTCTGGCCGGGCCTTACGATTTCCGCCGCGCGCAGGGCCGCGGCGCGGCCGAAGACGACGATGTCGAGCAGCGAATTGGTGCCGAGGCGATTGGCGCCGTGCACCGAGACGCAGGCCGCCTCGCCCACCGCCATCAGCCCCGGCACCACCGCGTCCGGATCCGTCCCGGTCGGGCGCAGCACCTCGGTGTGATGGTTGGTGGGGATGCCGCCCATGTTGTAGTGCACGGTGGGCAGCACCGGGATCGGCTGCCTGGTCACGTCGACGCCGGAGAAGATGCGCGCGGTCTCCGAGATGCCGGGCAGGCGCTCATGCAGGAGCGCCGCGCCGAGATGTTCGAGATGGAGCAGGATATGGTCCTTGTGCGGACCGACGCCGCGCCCCTCGTTGATCTCGATCGTCATCGAGCGGGAGACCACGTCGCGCGAGGCGAGGTCCTTGGCGCTCGGCGCGTAGCGCTCCATGAAGCGCTCGCCGGCGGCGTTGGTGAGATAGCCGCCCTCGCCGCGCGCGCCCTCGGTGATCAGGCAGCCCGCGCCATAGATCCCGGTGGGGTGGAACTGCACGAATTCCATGTCCTGCAAGGGCAGGCCGGCGCGGGCGACCATCGCGTTGCCGTCTCCGGTGCAGGTGTGGGCCGAGGTGCAGGAGAAATAGGTCCGCCCGTAGCCGCCGGTGGCGAGCACCGTCATCGCGGCGCGGATGCGGTGGAGGCGCCCGTCTTCGAGGCACCAGGCGAGCACGCCGCGGCAGGCCCCCTCCTCGTCCATGATCAGGTCGAGCGCATAATATTCGACCAGGAATTCGACCGCGTGCTTGAGGCTCTGCTGATAGAGGGTGTGGAGGATGGCATGCCCGGTGCGGTCGGCCGCGGCGCAGGCGCGCATCGCCGGGGTCTTGCCATACTCCTTCATGTGCCCGCCGAACGGGCGCTGGTAGATCCGCCCGTCCCCGGTGCGCGAGAAGGGCACGCCGAAATGTTCGAGCTCGTAGACCGCCGGGATCGCCTCGCGGCACATGTATTCGATGGCGTCCTGATCGCCCAGCCAGTCCGACCCCTTGACGGTGTCGTACATGTGCCAGCGCCAATCGTCCTCGCCCATGTTGCCGAGCGCGGCCCCGATGCCGCCCTGGGCGGCGACGGTGTGGCTGCGGGTGGGGAAGACCTTGGTCACGCACACCGTCTTGAGCCCCGCGGCACCCATGCCCAGCGTGGCGCGCAGCCCGGCGCCGCCCGCGCCCACCACCACCACGTCGTAGCTGTGATCGACGATTTCATAGGCGCGGGTGGAGGGAAGCGTGATCGCGTTCATGGCGGCTCCGGGCGGGCCTCGCGGCCGAGGTCAGAAGGTGAAGGCGAGCTTGAGCACCGAGACGATGGCGGTGAGCGCGAGCAGCACGGTGAGCGCCCGCATCGCCAGCTGCGCCAGCGTGCGCGCTCCCTCGCCGTGGACATAGTCCTCGATGACCACCTGCAGCCCGAGCTGCATGTGGTGGAAGGCGGCGAGGAGGAGGGCGAGCAGCAGCACGGTATCGACCGGGGCGGCGACCCAGTGCGCCATGCGCAGCCGCCCTTCCCCCTCCATCGACAGCACCGAATAGACGAACCACAGGCCGAGCGGCACCAGCGCGAGCGCCGTCACCCGCTGCCCCCACCAGTGCTTCACCCCCGAGCGGGCGGGACCGAGGCCGCGCACCCGGCCGAGCGCCGAGCGCATGATGGCGAGCGTTGGGTCCTCGGGCTGGCTCATGGCGCGGCTCCCTATCCCATCAACAGGCCGACGACCCAGGCGAACACGGTCAATCCGCCGGCGACGATGATCACCGCCTGGCCGCTGGAACGGTACTGGCCCTTCTCGAACCCCAGCCCGACGTCCCACAGCAGATGGCGGGCGCCGTTGCAGAGGTGGAAGAAGAGCGCCAGCGTCCACAGGAACAGCAGCACCAGGCCGGGGATCGACCCGATCACCGCCTGCACGGTGGCGAAGGCGGCGTCCGAGGTGGCGGCGGCGGCGAGCCACCAGACCAGCAGCAGCGTGCCGCCGGCGAGGCCGATGCCGGTGGCGCGGTGGACGACCGACAGCATCGTGGTGATCTGGGGGCGATAGATCTGGAGGTGCGGCGACAGCGGGCGGCGGACCAGGCGGCCTTCGCTGTTGCGCCCGACCATCAGGGCTTCGCGCATATCCTTCATGGTGGCGGCTCCCTCGCTGCCGACAGGCTTACGTCAAGCCTCGTTGCGCCGCAATACGCGCACCCGCGCCGCAACGGCATTTGGCGCCACGGCGGGCTTCGTCAAGCCGCCGCCACGGCGCGGGAGGCGATCGCCTCGGCCAGCGCCACCTTGCGGCGGGCTTCGGCGACGTGGAGATTCTCGATCAGCCGGCCGTCCAGCACGACCACCCCCTGGCCCGCCGCGGCCGCCTCGGCGTGGGCGGCGATGATGCGCCGGGCCTGGGCGATCTCGGCCTCGTCGGGGGCGAAGATGCGGTTGGCGGTCTCGATCGTCCGGGGATGGATCAGCGTCTTGCCGTCGAAGCCGAGCTCGAGCCCCTGGCGGCAGGCGGCGGCGAACCCCTCCTCGTCGGCGAGGTCGAGATGCACCCCATCGACGATCGCGAGCCCCTCGGCGCGGGCGGCGAGCAGGCAGAGCCCGAGCCCGGTCAGGAGCGGCAGGCGCAGCGGGGTGTGGTGGGCGTGCAGATCCTTGGCGAGATCGGAGGTGCCCATCACCAGCACGGCGAGCCGGGGGTGGGCGGCGGCGATGGCGGCGGCCTCCAGCATCCCGCGCGGGGTCTCCATCATGCACCAGAGCGCGAGCCCGGGCGGCGCACCCGCGGCTTCGAGGACGGCGGCGGCCTCGCGCACGCTCTGCGCACTCTCCACCTTGGGCAGCAGCACCGCGTCCGCCCCGGCGGTGGCGGCGGCGACCAGATCGGCGTGACCCCAGGGGGTGGCCAGCCCGTTGACCCGGATCGCGAGTTCCCGCGGCCCGTAGCCGCCCGCCGCCACCGCGGCGCGCACCTGGGCGCGCGCCGCCTGCTTCGCGTCCGGCGCCACCGCGTCCTCGAGATCGAGGATCAGCGCGTCGGCGGGCAGGCCGCGCGCCTTTTCCAGCGCGCGGGCGTTCGATCCCGGCATGTAGAGGACGGAGCGGCGGGGGCGGGCGAGACGGTCTCGGTCCAGGTGATCCATGGCGGTTTCCTTCGTTCCCCTCGGGGCCGGCCGCTTCTACCCGAAGCCGGGGCGGGCGGGAACCGGCGCGGGGATTTACCCCGCCGGCGTCTTCCGCTAGAAATCGTGCGGTATCGAACGATCCGGCCCCGGCCCCGGCGCCGTCCATCAGGGAGAATGCTTCATGACCAAGGTACTGGTGCTCTATTACAGCTCCTACGGCCACATCGAGACGATGGCCGGCGCGGTCGCCGAGGGCGCGCGCTCGGTGGCGGGGGTTACCGCCGAGGTCAAGCGGGTGGCCGAACTGGTTCCCGAGGAGGTGGCCCGCGCCAGCCACTTCAAGACCGAGCAGGCCGCCCCCGTCGCCACCGTCGCCGAACTGCCCGAGTATGACGCCATCATCTTCGGCACCCCCACCCGGTTCGGCAACATGGCCGCCCAGATGAAGAACTTCCTCGACCAGACCGGCGGGCTGTGGTTCGGCGGCAAGCTCATCGGCAAGGTCGGCTCGGTGTTCACCTCGACCGCCACCCAGCACGGCGGGCAGGAGAGCACCATCCTTTCCTTCCACACCGTGCTGCTCCACCAGGGCATGGTGATCGTCGGCCTGCCCTACTCGAACCAGGAGCAGATGACGCTCGCCGAGATCTCCGGCGGCTCGCCCTACGGCGCCACCACCATCGCCGCCGGCGACGGTTCCCGCCAGCCTTCCGCCAACGAACTCACCCTGGCCCGCGCGCAGGGCAGGCACGTCGCCGAAATCGCCGCCAAGCTCGCCGCGAAGTAGCCCGCCCGCGGCGATGGCGGACCCGGCGGACTGCCCCGGCGCCGCGGCCACCGCGGCGCTGCTTCGCGTCATGGCCGCGCTGCGCGACCCCACGGGCGGCTGCCCGTGGGATCTCGCGCAGGAGTTCGCCACCATCGCCCCCTACACCATCGAGGAGGCGTACGAGGTCGCCGACGCCATCGCCCGCGCCGACTGGCCGCAGCTCGCCGACGAACTGGGCGATCTCCTGCTCCAGGTGGCCTATCACGCACGCCTCGCCGAGGAGCAGGGCCTGTTCGACTTCGCCGCCGTCGCCGAGGCGATCACCGCGAAGATGATCCGCCGCCACCCCCACGTCTTCGGCACCGCCTCCGCGGCGGACATGCGCGCGCGCTGGGAGGCCGAAAAATCCGCCGAACGGGCGGCGCGGGCCGAAGCGGGCACGCTGGCCGGCATCCCGCACGCGCTGCCCGCCCTCACGCGGGCGGGAAAACTCACCGCGCGGGCCGCCCGCACCGGCTTCGACTGGCCCGACGCCGAGGCGGTGCTCGCCAAGCTCGACGAGGAGGTGGCCGAGCTGCGCGCCGAGCTGCCCCGATCGGACCCCGCCCGTCTCGCCGACGAGGTGGGCGATCTCCTGTTCGTGCTCGCCAACCTCGCCCGCAAGCTCGACCTCGATCCCGAAACCTGCCTGCGCGCCGCCAACGACAAATTCACCCGCCGCTTCGAGGCCATCGAATCCCGCCTCGCCGCCAGCGGCCGCACGCCCGCGGAGGCATCGCTCGACGAGATGGAGGCGATCTGGCAGGCGGTGAAGCAGCAGGAGAAGCAGGACCGCGGCTCCGCGCCCTGACCGCGCCGGGCGCGAGGCCCGAGGCCGCCCGCTTCAGCCCGGGAACACCACCGTCCTGGCCCCGTCCAGCAGCACCCGGTCCTCGAGGTGCCAGGCGACCGCGCGGGCGAGCACCCGGCGCTCGATGTCGCGCCCCTTGCGCACCAGCGCGTCGGGGCTGTCGCTGTGCAGGATGCGTTCCACGTCCTGCTCGATGATCGGCCCCTCGTCGAGATCGGAGGTGACGTAGTGCGCGGTCGCCCCGATCAGCTTCACCCCGCGCGCGTGCGCCTGGTGATAGGGCCGCGCCCCCTTGAAGCCGGGCAGGAAGGAATGGTGGATATTGATGCAGCGCCCCGAAAGCTTCGCCGCCAGCCCGTCCGACAGCACCTGCATGTAGCGCGCCAGCACCACGAGATCGGCCTCCGCGGCGCGGATCAGCGCCCACAGCGCCGCCTCCTGCTCGAGCCTGGTCTCCCGCGTCACCGGCAGATGGTGGAAGGGAAGGCCGTCGAGATCGAGATGGCGGTAGCTCTCGCGCGGGTGGTTGGCGACGATCCCCGCGACCACCATCGGCAGTTCCCCGATCCGCCAGCGATAGAGCAGATCGACCAGGCAATGGTCGAACCGGGAGACCAGGATCATCACCCGCTGCGGGATCGCCAGCGAGCGCAGCCGCCAGCGCATGAGAAAGCGGGCGGCGAGCGGGGCGAACTTCTCCCCCAGCGCGGCCAGCGCCACCGCCTCGCGGGCGGGCGCGAAGCGCACCCGCATGAAGAACTTCCCGCTCGCCGCGTCGTCGAACTGGCTCGCCTCGAGGATGGTGAACCCCTCCTCGAAGACCAGGCCGGAAACGGCGGCGACGATCCCCGGCCGGTCGGGGCAGGACAGCGTCAGCACCGCCTGCTCCGCCATCGCCACGCTCACGCGGTCGCCACCGGAATCTCGGCCTTGCGCCGGGCGATGAAGGCCTCCAGCGCCGCCACCACGCCAGGGTCGATGGGCGGCGCTTCGTATTCGCGCAGGCTCCGCTTCCAGGCCGCGTTCGCCCGCTGCGCCATGTCCTGGCTGCCTTCCGCCTCCCACTGCTCGACGCTGTTGTTGTCGGCCAGCGGCGAACGATAGAAGGCGGTCTCGAAATTCGCCTGGGTGTGGGCGCAGCCGAGGAAATGCTTGCCCGGCCCGACCTCGCGGATCGCCTCCATCGCCTGCCCGCTGGCGCTGAGATCGACCCCGCGCAGGAGCGCGTGGCACATGCCCGCCTGATCGCAGTCCATCATGAATTTCTCGTAGCCCATGCTGAGCCCGCCCTCGAGCCAGCCCGCGGTATGGAGGACGAAATTGACCCCGCCGAGGCAGGTCGGGCCCATGGTGTTGGCGGATTCGAAGGCCGCCTGCGCGTCCGCGATCTTGCCCGCGCAGAGCGCGCCGCCCGAACGGAACGGCACCCGAAGCCGGCGGGCCAGGGCCGCCATGATGTAGAGGATCAGCGCCGGCTCGGGGGTGCCGAAGGTCGGCGCCCCCGACTGCATCGAGATCGAGGAGGCGAAACTGCCGAGGATCACCGGCGCGCCGGGGTTAACCAGCTGCACGAAGGCGAGCCCGGAAAGCACCTCGGCGAGGGTGACCGTGCAGGCGCCGAGCACGGTGACCGGAGACATCGCCCCGGCCAGGATGAAGGGGGTGACCAGCACCGCCTGGTTGGCCCTCGCATAGACCTTGAGCGCGCCGAGCATGGAGCCGTCCCAGGTCAGCGGCGAGTTGGCGTTGATCAGGCTGGTCATCACCGTGCGCTCGCGTCCCGTGGCCGGGTCGGTGAACTCCTCGCCGAACAGGATCCGCGCCATGGCGACCGAATCCGCGGCCCTGCTCTCGTGCGTGACCGAGCCCATGAAGGGCTTGTCGCTCCAGCGCATGTGGGCGAAGACCATGTCGAGATGGCGCGTCCCCACCGGCAGATCGACCGGCTCGCACAGCGTCCCCCCCGAATGGTGCAGCCAGGGCGAGGCGTAGGCGAGCTTCACGAAATTGCAAAAATCCTCGATCGTGCCGTAGCGGCGGCCCCGGTCGAGGTCGCGCACGAAGGGCGGGCCGTAGGCCGGGGCGAAGACCACGTGCTTGCCGCCGATGCGCACGCTCTTCGCCGGGTTGCGGGCGTGCTGGGTATATTCCGCCGGCGCACTGGCGCTGATGAGCGCGCGGCAGAGCCCGCGCGGGAAATGCACCCGCTCCCCGCGCACGTCCGCTCCCGCCCCGCGCCAGAGCGCGAGCGCCTCGGCGTCGCCCTTGAAGTCGATGCCCACCTCCTCGAGCACCGTCTCGGCATTGGCCTCGACCAGCGCGAGCCCCTCTTCGCCCACCGCCTCGTAGAGCGGCAGGTTGCGGGTGATGAAGGGAGCGGCCGCGGTGACCGCGGCAAGGCGGGCCGCCCGCTTGGCCTCCCGCCCGACATGGCGCCGTCCGTGCGTGGCCGAGGCTGCATCGCCCATTCTTCCCTCCCTTCCTGGCGTGGCGGCGGCTTCAGGCCGCCGGTCGGCGCGCTCGCCTGCTTTCGGTGCGCAACTGCCCGCAGGCGGCGAGAATGTCGCGCCCCCGCGGTGCCCGCACCGGCGCCGAGAACCCGGCCGCCTGGACGATGGCGGCGAAGCGCCGCACCGCGCCGGCCCCCGAGGTCTCGAAGCCCGAACCCGGCCAGGGGTTGAAGGGGATGAGGTTCACCTTGGCCGGAATCCCGGCGATCAGCCGCACCAGTTCGCGGGCATCGGCCTCCGCGTCGTTCACCCCCTTGAGCATGACATATTCGAAGGTGATGCGCCGGGCGTTCGACGCGCCGGGGTAGCGGCGGCAGGCGGCGAGCAGTTCGGCGATCGGGTGGCGGCGGTTGAGCGGCACCAATTCGTCGCGCAGATCATCGCGCACGGCATGGAGCGAGACCGCGAGATTGACCCCGAGTTCCGCCCCGGCGCGGTCCATCATCGGGACGAGGCCCGAGGTGGAGAGCGTGATCCGCCGGCGCGAGAGCGCGATTCCCTCCCCGTCCATGACGATCCGCATCGCCTGGGCGACGTTCTCGTAATTGTAGAGCGGCTCCCCCATGCCCATGAGCACGATGGTGGAGAGCAGGCGCGGCGCCTCCCCGGTCGGGCTCGGCCACTCGCCATAGGCATCGCGCGCCGCCATGAACTGGCCGACGATCTCGGCGGCGCCGAGGTTGCGCACCAGGGGCTGGGTGCCGGTGTGGCAGAAGCGGCAGGAAAGCGTGCAGCCGATCTGCGAGGAGAGGCAGACCGCGCCGCGGTCCTCCTCACGGTCGGGGATGTAGACCGTCTCCGCCTCCTGCCCGTCGCGGAAGCGGAAGAGGAATTTCCGGGTCTGGTCCGCGCTCTCCTGCGCGACCACCACCTCGGGCCGGCCGATGACGTAGCGCTCGGCCAGCCGCGCGCGCAAAGGCCGGGCGATCGAGCTCATGGCGGCGAATCCGGTCGCGCCGCGATGGTAGATCCAGTGCCACAATTGCCCGGCACGGAACGGCTGCTCGCCGATCGCTGCCATCTCGGCGGCGAGTTCCTCGCGCGAGAGGCCGACGAGGTCGCGACGTCCATCGGCCGCGATCGCGGGCGGCGGGGCGAAGGCCGCGGTCTTGGCGAGGATGCGCGCCCGCTCCTCCGCGCGCTCCTCGTCCTCGTTCACTTCCCTGGGCACGCCTTGAGGATCGCCTTGTAGGCGGCGGTGAATCCGTCGAGGGAGAAATCGTCGGTGATCTTGCCCTTGCCGTCCGCCGCCGGGCCGAGGGTCTGTGCCGTCACCCCGAGTTCGAAGGCGCGGACCGCCGCCGCTCCGTCGCGGGCGAAGGCGGCGTCGCTCGCGGTGTAGAGGTCGAAGTGGCTCTGTCCCACCGAAAGCGTCACCGAAGCCTTGGCGGGGTAGGGGTAGCCGGCGGTGAGCGCCACCTCGTCGCGGCTGCCCGGCCGCTCGGTCACCGACAGCAGGACCTTGCCGCGCTTGGCGACCGCGGGGCTCGACTTCACCGCCTCGGAGAAGGCGTAGCACACGGTCTGCCCGCCATCGTCATAGGTGGCGGCGGTCCAGTGCCGGAAAGTGCCGAGCGCCTTGGGCGGCGTAGCGGCCGCCCAGGCGGCGGCGGGAAACAATGCCAGGGCGGCGAAAACGAGTGCGTGTCTCATGCCGACGGACCCTAAGCCGTGCCCGCCGCCCGGGCAAGCCGGTCTTTCATAACAACATAAGGATATGTGCATGTTTCATACACGGAACCAGGCCAACCCCTCGCTCCAGGGCGGCAACGCGGCGTCTTTGTCGGAGAGCACGCAATCCCCTGGTGCGATCGGCCAGGGAATGGCGAGCGTCGGATCGTTCCATACGATCCCGCGCTCGGAGCCGCGGTCATAGGCGGCGGTGACCTTGTAGAGAACCTCGGTGTCGGGCTCCAGAGTGCAGAACCCGTGCAGGAAGCCCGGCGGGATCCACAGCTGCGCGCCGTTTTCGGCCGAGAGGGTGGCGCCGACGTGCCGCCCGTAGTGGGGCGAGCCGGCGCGCACATCGACCGCGACATCGAACACCGCGCCCCGCACCACCCGCACCAGCTTGCCCTGGGCGAAGGGCGGGAGCTGCAAATGGAGGCCGCGGATGGTGCCCCGCGCGCGCGAAAGGCTCTGGTTGTCCTGGAGGAAGCTGACGTCGGCGACCTCGCGGCGGAAGCGCTCGGCGTTGAAGGTCTCGCTGAAATGGCCGCGCGCGTCGGCGAAGCGGGGGGGCGTGAGCAGCGCCACCTCGGGGATGGCGAGGCGGGCCAGGGTCACGGGTGCCGGCCGGCCGCGATCGCCGCGAGCATCAGGCCGAGCTCGGTCTTGCCCAGGGCGGCGGCCTCGCGGGCGAGATCCTCGGCGCCGATGAAGCCCATGCGGAAGGCGACCTCCTGCGGGCAGCCCACCAGCATCCCGGTGCGGGACTGGATGGTCTGCACATAGGTCGCGGCCTGGAGGAGCGAATCCGGCGTGCCGGCGTCGAGCCAGGCGCAGCCGCGCCCCAGCCGCTCCACGGTGAGCGAACCCTCCTCCAGATAGAGCCGGTTGAGGTCGGTGATCTCGAGCTCGCCACGCGCCGAGGGGCGGATGGCGCGGGCGAACTCCCCCACCCTGCGGTCATAGAAATAGAGCCCGGTCACCGCCCAGGGCGAGGGCGGATCGGACGGTTTCTCGACGATCGCGACGGCGCGGCCGGCATCGTCGAAGCTGACCACCCCGTAGCGTTCGGGGTCGCGCACCTGGTAGGCGAACACCGTCGCCCCCTGGCCACGCGCCCCGGCGGCGCGCAAGAGCGAGGAGAGATGGTCGGCGTGGATGAGATTGTCCCCCAGTGCCAGCGCGCAGGCCTCGCCGGCGAGCCAGGCGGCGCCGATGCGGAAGGCCTGGGCGATGCCCTCCGGGCGGGGCTGTTCGGCATAGGAGAAGCGCAGGCCGAGACGGGAGCCTTCGCCGAGCAGGCGGCGGAACTGGGGCAGATCGTCCGGCGTCGAGATCACCAATATGTCGCGGATGCGGGCCAGCATCAGCGTCGAGAGCGGGTAGTAGACCATCGGCTTGTCGTAGATCGGCAGGAGCTGCTTGGAGGCGGCGAGCGTCATCGGGTGCAGCCGCGTCCCCGAGCCGCCGACGAGCAGGATGCCCTTCATGCCGCGCTCCCCAGCCGCTCGCCGCCGTAGCGGCGGGCGCGCAATTCCTGCCACCAGGAGCGGTGTTCGAGATACCAGGTGACGGTGAGCGCGAGGCCGCGCTCGAAATCGTGGGCGGCGTGCCAGGCGAGCGCGCGCTCGCTCTCGGCGGGTTCGATCGCGTAGCGGAAATCATGGCCGGGACGGTCGGGGACGAAGCGGATCAGCCGCGTCCGCGGCCCCGCCGGGTCAGGGAGCAGCCGGTCGAGCGCATGGCAGATCGCCTGCACCACCTCGAGGTTGCTCCGCTCCTGGCGTGCGCCGATGGCATAGGTGGCGCCGGGTTCTCCGGCTTCCACGATGTGCACCAGCGCCTTGGCGTGGTCCTCGACGAACAGCCAGTCCCGCCGGTTGGACCCGTCGCCATAGACCGCGATCTCGCGGCCTTCGAGCGCGTTGATGAGGGTGAGCGGGATGAGTTTTTCGGGGAACTGCCAGGGTCCGTAGTTGTTGGTGGTGTTGGAGACGATCACCGGCAGCCCGTAGGTGTGGAACCAGGCCCGGGCGAGATGGTCGGACGCCGCCTTGGAGGCGGAATAGGGGCTGCGCGGGTCGTAGGGGCTGGTCTCGGTGAAGGGCGGGTCGAGGGCACCGAGAGCGCCGAAGACCTCGTCGGTCGAGACGTGGTGGAAGCGGAAGCGCCCGCGCAGCTCCGGCGCCGCGGCGAGCAGGGCGCGGGCGGCCTCGAGCAGCGAGAAGGTGCCCATGACGTTGGTGCGCAGGAACTCCGCCGGTCCGTCGATCGAGCGATCGACATGGGTCTCGGCGGCGAGATGCATCACCGCCTGCGGACGCTCGGCGAGGAAGATCTCGCGCATCCGGGCCCCGTCGGCGATGTCGGCCTGGATCAGCCGGTGGCGGGGATGCTCCCGCGCCGCCTCGAGCGCCTCCTCCGAGGCGGCATAGGTCATCCGGTCGACGGTGACGATTTCGTGCACGGTGGCGCGCAGCAGATGGCGGACCACGGCGGAGCCGATGAAGCCACATCCGCCGGTGACCAGAAGCCGCATGGGGGGTATTTCTCCGCGCACGAAAGACCGCGCGGAGAGTGGCAGGGCGGCGCGCGGCGTGCAACCGGAAGGGCGGGCCCGGCAAGGATGTTCCTCCTTGAAAGAAGAAACCGAAGAACTTTCGTTCTCGATGGGGTGCGCGGCGCAGTGTGGAGGGATGGCATGGGCAGGGACGGTGGCTGGCTGCGGATGGTGCGTGCCTATCTCGTCGCCATCGCGGCGCTCAATCTCGTGTGGGAAGCAGCACAGCTCCCGCTCTACCGGATGTCGCGCCGGGCCGGACCGCGCTTTCTGGCCGCCATGCTCGCCGAGGGGTTGAGCGGGGACGTGACCATCGCCGGCTTCGCGCTGCTCGCCGCCCTCGTGCTGGCGGGCGAACCCGCCTGGCCGGCGCGCGCCTTCGCCCGGGTCGCGGTGCTCGCCACCCTGTTCGGGGCGGGATACACGGTGTGGAGCGAATGGTGGCACGTGCACGTGCTGCACGAATGGTCCTACGGGCCGGCGATGCCGCTCCTGCCGCCCTTCGGCACCGGGCTTTCCCCGTTCCTGGAGTGGGTGATCCCGCCGCCCCTCGCCTTCCTGATCGCGCGGCGGGTCACCGATCGGGCCCGCTAGAGCATCATCCGATCAGATTGAAACATCTGATCGGATAAAGATGCTCGTTTCATCAAGTGGACAGAGCACTTTCCGAGCCAATTGGATCGGAAAGTGCTCTTGCGCGATCTCCGTTCGCACCGGCTCCCGCAGACCGCGTCCCCGCTCGATTGCGGCGAGCGACTTCCTCCGAACGAGCGGTTCCGCTCGATCGGAGGCCGCTCCAGCCGCGGCGGCTCAAGCGTCCGTCGCCACCAGCACCTGCCGCCCCGTCACCGCGCCGTCGCGCAGCCGCATCAGGGCGGCGCCGGCCTGGGCCATCGGCAGGCGGGTGAGCGGGGGTCCCGCGAAGCGCCCTTCCGCGGCGAGGCGGACCAGGGCCGCGAGGTCGGCCGGCGAGCCGACATAGGAGCCGCGCACGGTGAGCGCGCGCATCGCCACCAGCGGCAGCTTGAGCGTGAGCCCACCGCCGAACAGCCCGACGAGGACCAGGATGCCGCCCTTGGCGAGCGCTTCGTACCCGGCGGCGGCGGTGGCCGAGGAATTGACGAAATCGATCACCGCCCCCGCCGGCCCGCCGCAGGCGGCGACCAGGCGCGCGGCCATGCCCTCCCCGGCGGCCACCACCGCGGTGGCGCCGGCGGCGAGGGCTGCCTCCCGCTTCGCCGCCGCGAGATCGGCGACCACGATGGCGCGGTGGCCGAGGGCGCGCAGGATGCCGATCGCGCTGATCCCCAGGCCGCCGGCGCCGACCAGCACGATCGGCTCCTCGGCCGGACGGGGCAGCACCTTGGCGATGGCGGAATAGACGGTGATGCCGGCACAGGCGAAGGTAGCGGCGAGCGCCGGGTCGAGATCGAGCGGGTCGATCAGGTGGCGCGGATGGGGAACCAGCACATGGCTCGCGTAGCCGCCGTGGCGAAAGACGCCGATGCTCGCCGGCGTCGCGCACATGTTGTCCTCCTCGGCGCGGCAGCGGGCGCAGACCCCGCAGCCGACCCAGGGATAGACGATGCGCCGGGCGCCGAGCGGCACCACCCCGGCGTCGGGCCCGGCGGCGCGGATGCGGCCGACGATCTCATGGCCCATGGCGAGCGGCAGCTTCACCCCGCGCTCGGCCAGCGACAGGCGCTCGCCGCCGCCGAGATCGTAATAGCCTTCCCAGATGTGGAGGTCGGAATGGCAGACCCCGCAATGGGTGACTTCGAGCAGCACCTCCGTCCCCCGGGGCTCGGGCAGCGGAAGCGCGATCTCGCGCAAAGGGGCGCCGTTCTCGACCACCGCCCAGGCTTTCAACACCGAGGCTTTCAACACCGAGGCTTTCATTTCCGCCATCGCATGGTCCCTCCCGTCGCGCCGCCTCACGTCCGGGCCAGGGGACAACCGCCGGCGCCGCGGGTCAAGCCGGTGAAATTGCCCGCCCCCCGCCACCATGCTACCCGCCCGCCATGATCCGATCCCGGCCGGACCGGCGAAGTTTCCGCCGATGCTGAAGCGGCTGCTGCGCAGCGAACGCACCCAGGAGGCGCTCGCCTGGCTGGTGGTGCTCTACCTCAACCTCGCGCTGCGCTCGATCCGCTGGCGGGTGGTCGCGGCCGAAGGAGTGGCGCCGATCCTGGCCGGCGCGCCGGCGGTGGTCGCCCTCTGGCACGAGTTCCTGCCGGTGATGCCGGCGCTATGGTTCCGGCTGCGCCGGGAGGGGCGAACCGCGCGGGTGCACGTGCTGGTCAGCCGCCACCGCGACGGGCGCTTCATCGGGCGGGTCCTGGCGCGGCTCGGTGTCGGCGTCGTGCATGGCTCCTCGACGCGCGGCGGCGCGGCGGCGGGGCGCACGCTGAGCGAACTGCTGGCCGGAGGCGAGACCATCATCCTCACCCCCGACGGGCCGCGCGGGCCGCGCCGCGCCGCCGCCCCCGGGGTGGCCTGGTTCGCCGCCATCTCCGGCGTGCCGGTGCTGCCCGCCGCCGCGCTCTGCCGGCCGCGGCTGGTGCTGAAGAGCTGGGACCGGATGGTGATTCCGCTGCCCTTCGGGCGCGGAGCGATCGTGCTCGGCGAGCCGATCGCGGTGGCCGAGGAGGAGGGCGAGCAGGCGCTGCCGGCGATTTCCGCGGCCCTCGACCGCGCCGGCGCAGATGCCGCGCGGATCCTCGGGTGAGCGGGCTGCTCTCCGCCTGGTCGGGGGCGGCGCGACTGGCGGCGCCAGGGCTGAGGCTGCTGCTGCGGCTGCGCGCGGCGCGCGGCAAGGAGATCGCCGGCCGGCTGGGCGAGCGGCGCGGGCGCGCGGATGGGCCGCGGCCGGCCGGGCCGCTGTTGTGGCTGCACGGGGCGAGCGTGGGGGAAAGCCTGTCGCTGCTGCCGCTGATCGAGGAGATCGCCCGCCGCGCGCCGGAACTCGCGCTGCTGGTGACCACCGGCACCGCGACCTCGGCGCGGCTCTTTCCGCACCGGATCGAGGAGGCGGGGCTCGCCGGGCGGGTCACCCATCGCTTCGCGCCGCTCGACGTGCCGGGCTGGATCGGGCGCTTCCTCGACCATTGGCGGCCCGACGCGCTGGTGCTGGTGGAGAGCGAGATCTGGCCCAATCTGCTCACCGCGCTGGACCGGCGCGGGGTGCCGCGGATGCTGGTCAACGGGCGGCTCTCGGAGCGTAGTTTTGCCCGCTGGAGGCGCCTGCCGGGGACCGCGCGGGCGTTGTTCGGGGGCTTCGCGCGCATCGCCGCCCGCTCGGAGGCGGATGCGGCGCGCTTCGCCGCCCTCGGCGCGGCGCGGGTGGAGGTGGCGGGCGACCTCAAATTCGCCGCCCCGCCGCTGCCCGCCGACCCGGCGCTGCTCGCGGCACTCGGGGCGCGGATCGGGGCGCGGCCGGCCTGGCTCGCGGCCAGCACCCACCCCGGCGAGGAGGCGATGGCCTTCGCCGCCCACCGCGCGCTGGCCGCAGCCCACCCCGGGCTGCTCTCGATCGTCGTGCCGCGCCACCCCGAGCGGGGGGCGGCGATCGCCGCGGCGGCGCGCGGGCTGACGGTGCGGCGGCGCGGCGCCGGCGAGGGACCGCCGGAGGACGGGGGCGCGTGGATCGCCGATACGCTCGGCGAACTGGGGCTGTTCTATCGCCTCGCGCCGATCGTGCTCGTGGGCGGGAGCCTGGTGGCGCACGGCGGGCAGAACCCGCTCGAGCCGGCCCGCCTCGGCTGCGCCCTCGCGGTCGGGCCGCACCACGGCAATTTCGCCGAAGCGGTGGCGCGGCTCGCCGCCGCCGGGGCCGTGCGGATACTGCCCGGGCCGGAGGCGCTGGCGCCCTTTCTCGCCGGCATGCTCGCCGATCCCGCCGCGCGCGAGGCGATGGCGGCGCGCGCGGCGCGGGCGGCGGGGGGGTATGCGGCGCTGCCGGGGAGGCTCGCGGGGTCCGTCCTCGCGCTGCTCGGCGGGGAGGCCGGCCGCTGATGCGCCCGCCCGGCTTCTGGGACCGTGGCGGCCTGCCCGCGACGCTGCTCGCGCCGCTCGGCGCCGTCACCGCGGCGGCGACCGCGCGGCGGGTGGCGCGGCCGGGCTGGCGGGCGCCGGTGGCGGTGTTCTGTTGCGGCAACGTCACCGTGGGCGGGGCGGGCAAGACGGTGGTCGCCCTCGACCTGCTGGCGCGGCTGGCGGCACGCGGCGCGGCCCCGGCGGCGCTGACCCGTGGCTATGGCGGGCGCGAGCGCGGCCCGCTGCGGGTCGATCCCGCCCGCCACGACGCGGCCGCGGTGGGCGACGAGGCGCTGCTGCTCGCGGCCCGCGCCCCCACCTGGCTCGGACGCGACCGGGCGGAGACGGCACGGCTGGCGGTGGCCGCGGGCGCGGGCGCGCTGGTGATGGACGACGGGCTGCAGAACCCGACGCTGGTTCAGGATTGCGCGCTGCTGGTGGTGGACGGCGGCTCCGGCTTCGGGAACGGGCGCCTGCTGCCGGCGGGGCCGCTGCGCGAGCCCATCGCGCGGGCGGCGGCGCGGGCGCGGGCGGCGGTGCTGATCGGGGAGGACCGGGCGGGCGCGGCGGCGGCGCTGCCGCCGGGGCTGGCGCTGTTGCGGGCGCGGCTGGTGGCGCGAGGTGAGGGTCTGGCGGGGGCGCGGGTGTTCGCGTTCGCCGGTCTCGGCCGGCCGGAGAAGTTCCGCGCCAGCCTCGCCGAGCTCGGCGCGGAGGTGGTGGGCTGGCGGGTCTTTCCCGACCACCATGCCTATCGCGCGGCGGAGCTTGCCGCGCTCGCGCGAGCAGCGGGAGACCGCGGGGCGCGGCTGGTGAGCACCGCGAAGGACGCGGTACGGCTGCCGCCCGGATTGCGCGAGCGGGTGACGGTGGTGACGGTGGCGCTGGCCTGGGAGGCGCCGGAAGCGCTCGATGCGCTGATCGACGCCGTGCGGGAGGAGCGCGCCGTGCTCGGCGGACGATGAGGCTTTCCCACCGCCTCGAATACGCCCTGGCGTGGGTGGCGCTTGGTCTCGCGCGCGGGCTTTCGCCGGTCGCGGCCTCGAACTTCGGGGGCGGGCTGGCCCGCGCCATCGGCCCCTGGCTTGCGGTCTCGCGGGTTGCCGAGCGCAACCTGCGCCGCGCGCTGCCCGCGCTCGACGCCGCCGGGCGGGCGGCGGTGGTGCGCGCGGTGTGGGACAATCTCGGGCGCACGGTGGCGGAGATGGCGCATCTCGACGCGCTCGACCGCACCGGATCGGGCCCGGGATGGGAGATCGCGGGGGAGGAGCATATCCGCGCGCTCGCCGCCGGCGGCGGGCCGGCGATCCTGTTTTCCGCCCATCTCGCCAACTGGGAGATATTGCCGCGGGTGGCGCTCGCCTTCGGGGTGCCGGTGGCGGGGATGTATCGGGCGCCGGCCAACCCGGCGGTCGATCGGCTGGTCGGCGGGTTGCGCCGGCGCGCGCTCGGCCACCCGCTGCCGATGTTTCCCAAGGGTGCGCGCGGCGGCAGGCATGCGCTCGCGCATCTGCGCGCAGGCGGATTCCTCGCGCTGCTGATGGACCAGAAGCTCGACAACGGCATTCCCGCGCCCTTCTTCGGCGACATCGCGATGACCGCACCCGCGCTCGCCCAGTTCGCGCTGCGCTTCGGCTGCCCGGTGGTTCCGGCCCATGTCGAGCGGATCGGTCCGGCGCGGCTGCGGGTGGTGTGCGAGGCGCCGCTCACGCTGGCGCGGAGCGGGGACGAGGGGCGCGACGTCGCCGCGCTGACGGCGGCGGTGAACGCGCGGATCGAGACCTGGGTGCGGGCGCGGCCGGGGGAGTGGCTGTGGCTGCACCGGCGCTGGCCCAAGGAAGGCATGGACGGGGCGCGCGCATGAATGTTACCTGGGCCTCCTTGGGGGAATCGTCCGCCACGCGCGGCATCGGAGAACGACAGATGGCTTCCATCGCCACTACCGGGGAACGGCTGCAGAAGGGCACGCTCGGCCTGCCGCAGATCGTCGCCTCGACCATGGCCAACATCGCCCCGGCGATGAGCTTCTTCTTCGGCTTCGGGGTGATCGCCGGTGGCGCGGGGATCGCGACGCCGGTGACCATCATCACCGCCATGATCGCCATTCTCTTCCTCACCAATACGCTCGCCGAGTTCACCCGCTACCGGCCCTCCACCGGCTCCTTCGTCACCTTCATGGGGCTCGCCTTCGGCCCGGCGACGGGGGCGGCGGTTTCGGTGTTCGTGACCTTCGGCTACATCGTCGCCGCTTCCAGCGTGGTCGCGGTCTCGGGCGGGTGGTTCGCGCAGACGCTGCATTTCTTCACCGGGGCGAACGTGCCGTGGCCGGTCGTCTGCGTGGTCGCGGCCGCGATCGCGGGGTTCCTGGTGATGCGCGGGATCGGGCTTTCGACGCGGTGGGCGGCGATCTTCTTTTATTTCGAGTTCGTGCTGCTGCTCGTCGGCGCCATCGTGATGCTGGTGGCGAACCCGGGCTTTCTCACCCTCGCGCCGTTCGAGCCTTCGCACCTCGCCGGCGGGCTGGCCGGGCTGGGGGCGGGCTTTCCGCTCGCGATCTATCTCTTCATCGGCTGGGAGAACTCGGCGATGCTCGCCGAGGAGACCGCGGAGCCGCGGCGCAACGTGCCGCTCGCGCTGGTCTCCGCCACGCTGGCGATCGGCGTGTTCTACATTCTGCTGGCCTACGCGACCACGGTTGCCTTCCACAACAACGCGACCGCGATCGGCAAGTCCGACGTGCCGTTCATCGACGCCATGAAGGCGAGCGCGCCGGGGCTGCTCGCGCTCGCCTATCTCGCCGGGCTGACCTCGATCCTGAGTTCACTGATCGCGCTCACCAATTCGCAGGCGCGGATCCTGTTCAATTCGGGGCGCGAGGGGTTGCTTCCCGCCTTCTTCGGCAAGATCCATCCCCACCACCGCACCCCCTACATCGCGACCTGGGCGTTCCTCCTCATCGCGCTCGCCTCGGTGTTCATCTTCGGGCTCGGCCGGGGGATTTCCGCGCTCGACTATTTCGGCGACTCCGGCACGCTGGGAACGATCCCGGTGATCCTGGTCTACATGGGCACCAACCTCGCGCTGCCGGTGTTCATGCTGCGCCACCACCGCGAGCAGTTTCGCCCGGTGAAGCACATGGTGGTGCCGGTTCTGGGCACGGTCTTCATGCTGTTCCCGCTGTGGGGCCTGGTCCAGCCCGGGCAGGACTGGCCGTTCAACGTCTTCCCCTATGTCGCGCTCGCGGTGCTCGCGGTTTCCGTGCTCTATGGGGCGACGCTGGCGCGGAGGATGCCCGAACTCGCGCAGCGCATCGGTGCCTACATGGCGGACGACTGATCGCGCTCACCCCTCGGAGGCGGCGAGCGGGAGCGCTTCCCGCTCGCCGCCGGCGACCAGGACGAGGTTGGCGAAGATCGCGGCGATCACGATCAGGCCGCCGGCGAAGGTGGCGCCGGTCGGGATTTCGCCGAAGGCCAGCCACACCCAGAACGGCGCGAGCGGGGCTTCCAGCGCCGCGATGAGCGCGTTCTGCGCCGCCGAGACGTGGCGCGCGCCGATCGCCAGCAGCACCAGCCCGAGGCCGCTCTGCGCCGTGCCGAAGAGGGCGAGGCGGCCGAGCGCGCGGGCGCCGACCGCGAGAGGGGCGGCGAAGGGCAGCACGAGCAGGCTGACCAGAAAGGCCGAAACGGCCGCCGCGGGCAGCATGGAGACGTGGCGGTGGCGGCGCATCAGGACGTTCATCACGGCGATGGAAAGGGTCATGCCGAGGGCGATCAGATCGCCCAGCCGGTCATCCGCCCCGCCTGCGCCCGCCGCCATCACCACGACCCCGGCGAGGGCGGCGAGCCCCGCCGCCAGGGTGACCGCGGGGGGACGTTCGCCGAGGCTCGCCCAGGCAATGGCGGCGGTGAGCAGGGGCGCGGTGGCGAAGATCACCGCGACATTGGCGACCGAAGTGAAGGCGAGCGCACCGAGGAAGCCGATCATCCCGCCGGCCGAGCAGAGCGCCACAAAGAGATCCGGCCGCCCGAGTCCGCGGAACGGGTGCAGCGTGCGCCGGCCCGCCATCACCCAGAGGGTGACGAAGGAGCCGGCGAAGAGGCCGCGCCAGAACAGCATGGTGGCGGTATCGAGCCCGACCCAGCGGGCGAAGAAGCCGCCGAGGCTGAAGGCGATGGCGCCCGCCACCAGCAGCGCCAGCCCGCGCCTGTGTTGCGCACGCGCATCCATCGCCCGACCCCGACGCCCGAACCTGAAAATTGCGTAGGCGATCCTATAGCCCGCCCGTCCCGCGCCGGCGAGGCCGCCCGCCATGCGGCCGGCGCGCATCCGCCCCGCGGGCGCGCCGGAGGGTATCGTGCTTCCGCCATTTCGTTACGGGCAATTTTTTTGCTTGCGGAGACGTTCCCCTCATGCGGGAATGGGGCGAAGGCGGGCTCGTTCCGCCGGGGAAAGGACGACCGCGCAGCATGAGCGAACCGGGGCCGGTGGTGGAGGGGGTTGCGCCGTTCGGACCGCATCGGACCTGGTATCGGATCACCGGAGATCTCGGCGGAGCGTTGCCGCCGCTGGTGGTGCTCCACGGCGGACCGGGTTGCACCCACGACTATGTGGACAGTTTCAAGGGCCTCGCCGCCGCCGGCCGGGCGGTGATCCATTACGACCAGATCGGCAACGGCCGTTCGACGCATCTGCGCGAGGCGCCCGCCGATTTCTGGACCGTCGATCTCTTTCTCGCCGAACTGGATAATCTGCTCGCCCATCTCGGCATCGGCGGGCGCTACCATCTGCTCGGCCAATCCTGGGGCGGGATGCTCGGCGCCGAGCACGCGGTGCGGCGGCCGGCGGGGCTGGTCTCGCTCGTGCTCGCCGACTCGCCGGCTTCGATGGAAACCTGGGTCGCCGAGGCGAACCGGCTGCGCGCCGCGCTGCCGGCGGAGGTGCAGGCGACGCTGGTTGCCCACGAGGCGGCGGGGACCACCGATTCGGCGGAGTACCAGGCGGCGGTGCGGGTGTTCTACGACCGCCATCTCTGCCGCGTGCCCTGGCCGCCCGAGGTCGCGCGCACCTTCGCCGCCATGGCCGAGGACCCCACCGTCTATGGCACCATGAACGGGCCCAGCGAATTCCACGTCATCGGCAGCCTCAAGCACTGGTCGATCGTCGATCGGCTGGACCGGATCGCGGTGCCGACGCTGCTGCTCTCGGGCCGCTTCGACGAGGCGACGGAGGCCTGCGTGCGGCCCTTCGCCGAGCATATCCCGGACGTTTCCTGGGAGATCTTCGAGCATTCGAGCCACATGCCCCATGTCGAGGAGACCGAGCGCTGCCTCGGCGTGGTCGGCGCGTTCCTTGCCCGCCAGGATGGACGGGCGGGCTGAGGGCGAGGCAGCGCGGCGGGGCCGCAGCACCGGACCCAGCCGACAGGGATAGAGAGAGAACGTGCGGAAAGGAGACCGATCCATGCGATGGAACAGGAGTTTGTTGGGAACGGCGGCGGCATCGCTGCTGCTCGCCGCCCAGGCGCAGGCCGCGCCCACCGGCGGACATTATGGCGGCACGCTGAAGCTGGTTGCCGCCGCCGCCGAGGGCACCGCCGATCCGGGCGTGAACTACACGCTGAAATACTGGCAGCTCTTTCCGATGATCTATGACGGGCTGGTGACCTTCGAGAAGGCCGGCGGCAAGGCCGCCTTCAACATCATCCCCGACCTCGCGACCAGCCTCCCGACGCCGACCGACGGCGGCAAGACCTATGTCTTCCACCTCCGCAAGGGGATCAAGTTCTCCAACGGCAAGGAGGTGATGCCGTCCGACGTCGCCTACACCTTCACCCGCCTGTTCAAGGTGCTGAACCCCAACGCGGGGACCTGGTACAACGTCATCGTCGGCGGCGACGCCTGCGTGAAGACGCCCAAGACCTGCGTGCTGCCCGGCGTGGTGGCCGACGACAAGGCGGGCACCGTGACCTTCCACCTCGTCCACCCCGACAGCGAGTTCCTCGACCAGCTGGCGGTGCCGTTCGGCTCGATCGTGCCCGCCGGCACGCCCGAGAAGGACATGGGCACGACCCCCATCCCCGGCACCGGCGCCTACATGATCAAGAGCTATGACCCCAACAAGGGCATGGTCATGGTGCGCAACCCCCACTTCAAGCAGTGGGACGCGAAGGCACAGCCCTGGGGCTACCCGAACGAGATCACCTACACCTTCGGCCCCACCGCGACCGCGCAGACGACGGCGGTGGAGAACGGCCAGTACGACTGGATGTTCGAGCTCATCCCGTCCGACCGGCTGAACGAGGTGGCGACCAAATACCCCCACCAGATCCACGTGAGCCCGCTGCTCGCCTACTGGTATCTGGAAATGAACGTGAACATGAAGCCGTTCTCGAACCTTGATGCGCGGCTCGCGGTGAATTACGCGATCGATCGCGGGGCGATGGTCAAGCTCTACGGCGGCCCGGTGCTCGCGACGCCCTCCTGCCAGGTGCTGCCGCCCGGAATGCCGGGCTATCAGCCCTATTGCCCCTTCACCAAGAATCCGGGCACCAAATGGAGCGCGCCGGACATGGCGAAGGCCAAGGCGCTGATGGCGAAGTCGGGGATGATCGGGCAGAAGGTCACCGTCATCACCCAGAATGTCGAACCCTATAGCGGGCTCGGCGACTATGTGCAGAGCGTGCTCAACCAGCTCGGCTTCAAGGCTTCGGTGAAGAAGATTTCTCCCGACATCGAGTTCACCTATCTGCAGAACACCAAGAACAAGGTGCAGATCGGCGTCACCGATTGGTACCAGGACTATCCGGCCCCGTCGGACTTCCTCAACGTGCTCTATTCCTGCGCCAACTTCCATCCCGGCTCGGACACCTCGATCAACATGCCGGGCTTCTGCGACAAGTCGATCGACGCGATGATGCAGAAGGCGATGACGGTTTCGCTCACCAACCTGGCGGCGGCGGACAAGATCTGGGCCGCGGTGGACCGGAAGGTGACCGATCTCGCCTCCACCGCCACCATGTTCAACCCGAAGCATGTCGATTTCACCAGCAAGCGGCTGGGGAATTTCGTCTTCAGCGGGCAGATCCAGTTCCTGCCCGATCTCGCCTGGGTAAAATAGGGGTTCGGGGACGATGTCCGCGAGCGATCTGCTCGCGGCACCTCCGGCAGGGTGGGACGAACCCGCCCTGCCGGGGGAGCCGGCGCAAGGCTACTGGTCGTCCGCCTTCGCCAAATTGCGGCACGACCGTTCGGCGATCGTCTGCGTGCTGGTGCTCGTGGCCGTCGTAGTCGCCTGCATGGCCGCACCGCTCTACGCGCGCTATGTGTTGCGCGGCGACCCGTTCCAATCCAACGTCAGCGGCACGACGATGGTGGGCGGCAAGGAGGTCGCGGTCCTGCAGCAGGCGACCAACGGGCTCGGGCTCGGGCTGACCCCGATCGGCCCGCAGTGGCGTTTCGGCCCCTACATGCTCGGTGCCGACAGCCAGGGGCGCGATGTCGCGGCGAGGCTGCTCTACGGCGGGCAGAATTCCCTGCTCATCGGCGGTGTCGCCACCCTGATCTGCCTCACGCTGGCCGCCTGCACCGGCCTCGTCGCCGGGTTCGCGGGCGGCGTCATCGACCGGATCATCTCCATCTTTCTCGACGTGCTCTGGGCGTTTCCGATCTATCTCCTGGCGATTTCGCTCTCGATCGTGCTCATCAACGAGAGTCTGCACATCGGCCCGATCACCATCGGGGGGAATTCGCTCGCGGTGCCGATGATCATCATCGGTCTCGTCTATGTCCCCTATGTCGCCCGTCCGGTACGCGGGCAGGTGCTTTCGCTGCGCCACAGCGAGTTCATCCTCGCAGCAGAAGGGATCGGCGCTTCGCCGGTGCGGATCCTGTGGCGGGAGATCTTTCCCAACGTCTTCTCGACGCTGGTGGTGTTCGCGCCGCTGATGATGGCGCTCAACATCCTCACCGAGGCGGCGCTCTCGTTCCTTTCCATCGGCGTGCAGCCGCCGGCGGCGAGCTGGGGCACCATCATCCACGACGGGGACGGGCTGATCTACACCCGGCCCTGGGTCGCGATCGCGCCCGGGATCGCCATCGTCATCACCGTGCTCGCGCTCAACATCCTGGGCGACAGCCTGCGCGACGCGCTCGACCCCCGCGCCAAGGTGCGGCTGCACTGATGGTGAGCACCATCCTCCGCCGGCTGGCGCACATGCTCTTCGTGATGGTGGGCATCAGCGCGCTGGTGTTCCTGATCTTCTTCGCGACACCGGGCACCGACCCGGCGGCGCGCATCGCCGGGCGCAACGCGACACCGGCGACACTCGCCGCGGTGCGCCACGAATTCGGCCTCGACCGTCCGCTGCCGGTGCAATACGTGCTGATGATGGACCATCTGTTCATCACCCAGAACCTCACCTCCTTCGTCAATCGCGGCGAGAAGATCGTGCCCGAAATCGTCGAGGCGGCGCCGGTGACGCTGTCGCTGGTGCTCGGCGCGGGGGTGGTGTGGGCGGCGTTCGGCGTGCTGGTGGGGCTGCTCGCCGCCGCCTTCAAGGATACCGTGATCGACCGCGCACTGATGGTGTTCAGCCTGATCGGCGTCTCGATGCCGGTGTTCTGGCTGGGCGAGGTGGTGAACCTCGTCACCCAGAGCCGGCTGCACGATACGCTGCTGTTCTCCTGGGTGCCGACGCTGGGGTATGTGCCGCTGACGCAGGACCCGTTCGGCTGGTTCAAGGCGCTGGTCCTGCCCTGGATCACGCTCGCCGTGCTGTACATCGGCATCTACGGTCGCGTGCTGCGCGCCAACCTGGTGGAGGCGCTGCAGGAGGATTACGTGCGCACCGCGCGCGCCAAGGGCCTGTCCGCGCGTGCGGTGCTGATCCGCCATGCGCTGCGCTGTTCGATGATCAGCTTCGTCACCCTGTTCGGGCTCGATTTCGGCGCGCTGGTCGGCGGCGGCGCGCTGCTCACCGAGGTGGTGTTCGGCCTCCAGGGCGTGGGCGCGCTGACCTTCCACGCGCTCGAGGATCTCGACCTGCCGATGATCATGGCGACGGTGATCTACGCCTCCTTCTTCGTCGTCATTTCCAACGCCGTGGTGGATATTCTCTATGCCGTCTTCGACCCCCGCGTCCGCGCCCGCTGAGGTGCCACGCCCGGTGCTGCTCGAGGTGCGGGGGCTCACCGTCTCCTTCCGCAGCCGCTCGGGGCTGGTGCGCGCGGTGGACGAGGTCTCGTTTTCCGTCGGCGAGCGGGAAATACTCGGCCTGGTCGGCGAGTCCGGCTCCGGCAAGAGCGTCACCGTGCTCGCGGTACTCGGGCTGATCGCCGGGCCCAACGCGGTGGTGGAGGGCTCGATCCGGTTTCGCGGCGAGGAGCTGGTGGGAGCCTCGGAGCGCACGCTGCGGCGGCTGCGCGGGGGCGCCATCGCGATGATCTTTCAGGATCCGATGACCGCGCTCACCCCGGTCTATTCGGTCGGCTGGCAGATCATCGAGCAGTTGCGCATCCATACCGACCTCTCCCGGCGCGCGGCGCGGGCGCGGGCGGTCGAACTGCTCGACGCGGTCGGCATCGCCGACCCCGCCCGCACGGTGGACCGCTTCCCCCACCAGCTTTCGGGCGGAATGCGCCAGCGCGCGATGATCGCCATGGCGCTGTCCTGCAACCCGGCGCTGATCCTCGCCGACGAGCCCACCACCGCACTCGACGTCACCGTGCAGGCGCAGATTCTCGATCTCATCCTCAAGCTGCGGGCGGAGTTCGGCACCGCGGTGGTGCTCATCACCCACAATCTCGGCGTGGTCGCCGAAACCGCGGACCGGGTGATGGTGATGTATGCCGGGCGCATCATCGAAAGCGCTTCGACCACGGCGCTGTTCGCCGACCCGTGGCACCCCTACGCCTGGGGGCTGCTGGGGTCGATCCCGCCGCTCGGCGGGGCGCGGCTGGCCCGCCTGCCCTCCATCCCCGGCCTGCCGCCCGCGCTTGCGCGCCTGCCGCGCGGCTGCGCCTTCGCTCCCCGCTGCCGCTTCCGCCGCGAATCCTGCCGCGAACGGCCGGCGCTCGCCGGAGCGGACGCGCACCGCGCGGCCTGCGTGATCGCGGCGGAGGAACGCGGCGCGCTGCGGGCAGAAGCGCTGCCGCTACTCGCGGCGGGGGGCTGAGATGGCGTCGGCGCCGCTGCTCGAAGCCCAGGGCGTGGCCAAATACTATCGTGTCGGCAGCCAGCTTCTCGCCCGCAACCGGGCGCTGCTGCGCGCGGTCGATGGCGTCTCGCTCGCGGTCCATCCCGGCGAGACGCTCGGCCTGGTCGGCGAATCGGGCTGCGGCAAATCGACGCTCGGGCGCTGCCTGACCCGGCTCTACGACATCACCGCGGGCTCGATCCGCTTCGAGGGACGCGAGATCGGGCGCCTCGGCCGGGGCGCGATGCGGCCGCTGCGCCCGCGCATGCAGATGGTCTTCCAGGACCCTTCCGCCTCGCTCAACCCGCGCCGGCGGGTGCGCGAACTGATCGCCGAGCCGCTGCTGGTGCACCGGCGTGGCACCCGCGCCGAGATCGAGGCGAAGGTGCGGCGGATGCTCGAACTGGTGGGGCTGCTGCCCGACCATCTCGAGCGGTTCCCGCACGAATTCTCCGGCGGGCAGCGCCAGAGGATCGGCATCGCCCGCGCGCTCGCGCTCGAGCCACGCCTGGTGGTGGCGGACGAGCCGGTCTCGGCGCTCGACGTCTCGGTGCAGGCGCAGATCGTCAACCTCTTCCTCGATCTGCAGGACCGGCTCGGCCTGACCTACATCTTCATCGCGCACGATCTTTCGGTGGTGCGGCAGATCTCGAACCGGGTCGCGGTGATGTATCTCGGCGTCATCGTCGAGACCGGCCCGTCCGACCGGGTGTTCGCCGCCCCCGCCCACCCCTACACCGCGGCGCTGATCTCCGCCGTGCCGGTGCCGGAGCCGCCGCGCGGCGGCCGGCGGGGACGCATCGTGCTCGAGGGTGACGTGCCGAGCCCGCTGGACCCGCCCGCCGGCTGCCGCTTCCATCCGCGCTGCGCCCACGCGACCGACGTGTGCCGGAGCGAGCAACCGCAACTGCGGCCGATGGATGACGGGCGGCTCGCCGCCTGCCACCACCCGCTGGTCTGACCGCGAGCCGGCACGCAGGTGCCCGCCTGGCTCCCGCCCCTGCTGTTCGCCCCGTTCGCCGGCAGCCTCGTGGGCGTGCTGATCCGTCGGCTGCCGGCGGAGCGGCCGGTTGCGTGGGCACGCTCGGCCTGCGAGGGTTGCGGTGCACGGCTGGGGCCGGCGGAGCTGGTGCCGCTGCTCAGCTATGCGCTGTCAGGCGGGCGTTGCCGGCACTGCCGGAGCCCGATCGGGCGGTTCCACCCGGCAGTCGAAGCGGCGGCGGTGCTGGTCGCGGCATCCGCGGCGCTGGCGGTGGCCGCCCCGGCGCGGCTCTGGGCTGACTGCATCCTCGGCTGGGGGCTGCTCGCGCTCGGCTGGATCGACGCCGAGACCCTGCTGCTGCCCGACCTGCTCACCCTGCCGCTGGTACTCGCCGGGCTCGGCGCCACCCTCGGGCTCGATCCGGGGCGGATCGGCAGCCATGCGGCCGGTGCCGCGGCGGGATGGCTCGGGTTTCGCGGACTCGCCTTGGCCTATCGCCACTTGCGCGGGCGCGAGGGTCTGGGCGAGGGCGACGCCAAGCTGCTCGCCGCCGCCGGCGCCTGGGCGGGGTGGCGGGCGCTGCCCGGGGTCGTGCTGCTCGCCGCGCTGCTCGGGCTGGCCTGGGCAGGATTGTCCCGCCTGCGCGGGGCAGCGATGGACGCCACCAGCGCCCTGCCGTTCGGCCCGTTCCTCGCGCTCGCGCTCTGGATCGTGGTGCTCGCCGCGGGTTGAGTCAGGGGATATGGCGGCCGAACAGGCGCCGTGCAGCGGCCCGCACCTCGGCGCGATAGGCACGGTTCAGCGCCGGCGTGGCGGAGTGGTAGTCGCCCACCGCCAGCATCAGCCGCCCGCGGGTGAGCGCGAGGTCGCGGCGCAGGATGGCGCCGGCAGCGGCGACGTTGAAGCAAGGGTCGTGCAGCAGCAGGGCGCGGACGGTTGCCGGCGGCAGGCCGGTGACGGCGGCCAGCGCGGGCAGCCAGCGGGTATTGATCTGCATCGGGCCGAGATCGGCGGAGCCGTCTCGGTTGGGGTGGATGGTGCCGACCCGCCCACCCTCGACCGCCTGGATCGCCGGCAAGAGGCGGGGCGGCAGCCGGTAGAAGGCCGCGGTGCGCAGCATGCAGGCGAGATAGGGGATCACCACGCCGCGCGCCGCCAGGTGAGAATGCGCAAGGGGGCGCCGGGCAGGATCGTCGCCCGCCAGGCGCCGTGTGCGCCGGCCGGGCCGGTCAGGGTCAGCGCCACCCGCACCGCCCGCGACGGGCCGAGGCGCAGCAGCGGGCGAAGCCTGACGAAGAGCCCGGGCGTCATCCCGAGGACGAAGCGCAGATCGGAAGGATGGGCGAAGGGCAGGCCAGCGGGCGCGTAGGCGAGGCCGGCGGCGCGGTAGGCGGCCGCCCCGCCCGGGATTTGCCAGGCCCGGACCGCCGCGGCGAGTGCCAGCGCCCGGCGCGGCGAGGCACCGGCGGACGCGAGCGCGGCGGCGAGCGCCGCCGGCGGAGCACGGTCGGGGTCGACCAGGCCGGGCGGACGCGAAAGGCGGAATTCGACCCGGGTCGCGCCGATGCGCAAGCGGCGCACGCTGCCGTCCGCCCGCCAGTGAGCGGCACCGGGAGCGGCGAGGTGGAAGGCGGCCACCGCGAGCGCACCCTCGGCCGCCGCCTCTACCGCGGCCGCGGCGCGCAGATTGGCGGCAATACGCACCGCCCCCTGCCCGGCGGCCAGCACCCGGGCCGCGAGCAGGGCGAGCAGCGCCATCGTCCACAGCACCAGCAGGAGCGCGAAGCCGCGCTCACGCCCGGTCACGGCTTGGGCTCGATCCGGCGGAGGAGGCCGGCGTTGGGATCGTCCGAGCCGGTGGGCGGCAGGCGGGCGAGGCTCGCCGGCACCAGCGCGGCGTTGCGCAGGCGCTGGCGCAGATCCTCGGTGAGCGCGCGGGCACCGCGCTGGTCGTGGATGACGTGGGGGGTGATGAGCACGAGCAGTTCGGTGCGCTGGCGGGAATTGCTCTGGCTCCCGAACAGCGCCCCGAGAACGGGAACGTCCTTGAGGAAGGGCAGACCCTGATTGCCGCGCGAGGCGGAATCGGTGATCAGCCCGGCGAGGCCGATGGTCTGCCCGTCCTCGACGATGACGCGGGAGGTGATGGCGCGCTCGAAGAAGGTGGGCGAGGAGATGCCCGGCACCTGCGAGGCGGGATCGACGCCGCTCACCTGCTGGGAGATCTGCAGCGTCACCAGCCCGTCGCGGTTGATGCGCGGGGTCACCTGCATGATGACGCCGGTGTTGCGATAGGCGATGGAGTTGATCACCGGCGCCCCGGCGGCGAGGGTGCTCTGGGCGCTCTGGGTGAGGTAGGGAACCAGGTTGCCGACCTGGATGCTCGCGGTATGGTTGTTCGCCACCAGCAGTTCCGGCGAGGACAGTACCTTGACCGTGGTGACCTGCTGGAGGGCGGAGATGGCGAGCGGAGCGCCGTCGGCGCCGTGGCCGGAGAGCACGAAACCGGGGAAGCTGGTCTGCAGCGCCGCCGAAGTGCCGGCGCTGAGAACCGCGTTGATCCCGCCCGACTTGAAGAAGAACTGGGTACCGTACTGCAGCGCGTCGTTCAGCGTGACCTCCGCCACGGTGGCGTCGATGCGCACCTCGAGCGGCATGGTGTCGATCCGGCGCAGCATGGCGGCAACCGCGTGCTGCTCGTCCGCGGTGGCATAGACGAGGACGGCGTTGGTGCGGCGGTCGGCGAGGATGCGCATGCCGTGGCCGCCACCGGCTCCGCCGGAACCGCCGCCCGCACCACCGCCGGCCCGGGTGGTGGCCGATATCGGGCCGAGCAGGGGGTTGGTGGCGCTCGCGCCCGTGGTGGCGGCGACCGGCAGGCCGCCCGCGGGGCTCATGGTGTCCGCACCGTTCGCGCCCGGGGTCGTGCCGGCGGCGGAAGGCGCCGCACCCTGGCCGGCGGCGGTGCTGGCCAGGGTGGTGGCGGGCAGGCCGGGGGCAGCGGTGGTGGTGCGGCGGGCGCTGACGTGGCCGGGGGTGAACGCGCGCTGAAGCAGGCGGGAGACGGCGCCGGCGCGGCCGTTGCGCAGGGTGAAGATGTGCCACACCCGCAGGCGGGCGGCGCGCCGGCTGCGGACCAGGGCAAACACCCGCCGCGCCGCATCGAGGGCGGCGGGGTTGCGGGCGATGAGCAGCACCGCGCCGATACGCGGCAGCGGCGCGACCTGCACCAGCCCGGCGAGCGCGCCCCCGCGCCCGGCGGCGAGTGCCGAGGTGAGGGCGCGGGCGAAACTGCGCGCATCCCCGCCGTCCACCGGGAAGAGCGCGAAGGAACGGCCGGCGAGAGCATTGACATCGAAGGCGCGCACCAGGGCGGCGAGGGTGTGGCGGGTCGGCGCGTCTCCCGAGACGATGAGCGCGTTGCGACCGGGATCGGCGGCGATATGCCCACCCTTGGCGACGAAGGGGGCGAGGATGGGCGCGAGGGTGACGGCAGAGGCGTAGGTGAGCGGCACCACCGTCCGCCCCGCGCTCGCCGCCGCGGCGGCGGCGGGAACGATGCGGTAGAGCCCGCGCTGACGCAGCAGCGTCGCCCCGTTCTCCTCGAGCAGCACTTCGAGGGTGGGCAGAAGCTCGGCCCGGGTCAGCGGCAGGACGGTGTGGAGCGTGGCGGAGCCGTGGACGGCGGGGTCGATCGTGTAGTT
>DAHWFB010000077.1 GCA_027326105.1 Acetobacteraceae bacterium | reverse complement strand
TGCCCTCGGCCCGGCGCTCGCACTTTTCCACCGCCTCGGGCTCGACCGGCGACGCGACCTCGAACTCGCCGGCCTCGGCGCCCGCCTGCGCAAGGACGTGGCCCTGGCCAGCCGCGAGCCGGCGGATGCGGCGCGCGCTTTCGCCGCCGCCTTCGCCCTCTGGCGCCGCAGCACCGACCCCTGGCCCGGCGTCAACGCCGCCGCCATGGCCCTGCTCGCCGGCCGCGAGCGTCTGTCGCGGCGCCTCGCCGCCCGCCTTCTGCACCTCCCCGACCGGGGAGACTACTGGTCCGCCGCCACCGCAGCCGAGGCCGCCCTGCTCGCCGGCGAGGAGGATCGCGCCGCCCGCCTGCTCGTCGAGGCGGCGGCGCGCGGGGCGGAGGATCTGCGGGCGCGGGCGAGCACGGCGCGGCAACTGCACTGGGAGATCGCGCTCCTTGGCGCCGACCCCCGGCTGGTGGCGCTGCTCGCCATCCCGATGACCGCCCATTTCTGCGGCCGCATTCCGCCGCCCGGCGCCACCGCCACGCTTCCTCCCGCGGCGCTCGCCGCCGCCCTCGCCGGCGTGGGCTTCGCCTTCGGCAGCCTCGCCGCGGGGGGCGACATCGTGCTCGCCGAGGCACTGCTGGCGCATGGCGCCCGGGTCACCGCGCTGCTGCCGTTTCCGCCCGCGGCGTTCGAGGCCGCCTCGGTCGCTCCCGCCGGCGCGGAGTGGGTCGCCCGCTTCCGTGCCCTGCTCCCGCGCTGTGACGTCGAAGTGCTGGAGCCGTCCCCGGTCGATGACCTCGACTTCGCCCTCGTCTCCCGCCGCGCCATGGGCCGCGTCCGGCTACACGCCGCTTCCCTCGCCGCGGAGGCGGTGCAGATCGCGGTGGTGGACGCGGAGGAGGCGCGCAGCCCGGCCGGCACCGGCGCGGACATCGCCACCTGGCGCGCGGCCGGCGGGCAAACCCGGCGGCTGGTGAGCCCCTGGCCGCGCCGCCCGCCCGCCGCCGGCGCGGCGCCGGCGCGGCGGGCGCTCGCGGTGCTGTTCGGCGACCTGCGCGGCTTCGGCGCGCTCGATGATGCCGCCCTGGCCCGCTTCTACGCCGCCCCCATGGGCGCCCTCGCCACCGCGATCGAGGCCGGCGCGCCACTCTACCGCAACGCCTGGGGGGACGCGGTGCAACTCGTCTTGCCCGACGTCGCCGCCGCCTGCGCCACCGCCGAACGGCTGCGCCGCGCGCTCCCGCCGGTGCTGCTCGCGCGGTGCGCGCTCCCCGAGGGACTCGTCCCCCGCATCGCGCTCGATTTCGGTGCCCTGCTGGCGGTCTTCGACGCCGTCCAGGGGGTCGCGAAATTCGCCGGGCGCAGCATGACGCGGGCCGCACGCATCGAGCCGGTGACGCCCCCCGGCGCGATCTACGCCACCGAATCCTTTGCCTGCGAACTGGCGCTCGCGCGCGGGGCGGGCCATCTCGCCGAATACGCCGGCAAGGTGCCGACCGCGAAGGGCTTCGGCACGCTGCCGCTCTATGCCGTCCGCCCCGCTTCGGCGGCCGGCGCAGGGGAGAACCAGGATGGATGAACGCTCCGGCCGCGACCGCACCCTGCAAGAACTCGCCCGCGCGCCGCTCTGCGCCGGGCTCGGCCCCGCCGATCTCGCCCGCCTGCTCGCCGCCGGCCACCCGCTCGCCCCGCGCAACCGGGAGAGCTTGTTTTCCCGCGGCGATCCGGCGGAGGCCGCCTATCTCCTGCTCGGCGGCGACGGCTGGGTCGAGGTGGGGGCGGCGAACCGTGGCGCCAAGCAGATCCTGGTCGAAGTGTTCCGCGCCGGCGATCTCTTCGGCGAGATGGGCGCGCTCGACGGGTCCCCGCGCAGCGCTGACGCGGAAGTGCACGGCACCCCGCGCCTCCTGGTTCTGCCCGCCCCCGCCTTCCGCCGCGCCTTGCGCGAGACCCCGGGGCTGGGGTTCAACCTCTCTCTGCTGCTCGCCACCCGGCTGCGCCGCACCTTCACCCTCCTGCGCGACGCTGCCTTCGAGAGCCTCGAGGTGCGGCTCGCCCGCCAGCTTCTCTATCTCGCGGCGCAGGGCACGGTGCGCGGGCCGGCGGGGCTGCGGCTGGCGCGCCGGCTCAACCAGCAGCAGATGGCCGATCTGCTCGGCGCCACCAGCCGCAGCATCATCACCATCCTCAACGGCTGGCGGGATCGCGGCATCGTCGCCTACGACGGGGTCAAGGGCTGGCTCACCCTCACCGACGAGGCCGCGCTGCGCGGTTTGATCGCGACCGGCGAGGAAGGCTAGAAGCCCTGCCCATGTCCGACGCCATCGCCGCCGCGCCGTGCCCGCGCGACCTCCTCGCCTTTGCCGCCCATCTCGCCGATCGCGCGGGCGCCATCGCGCGCGCCGCCCGCACCGGCGATCCCGCCGTCAGCATCAAGCCCGACGGCACGCCGGTGACCGATCTCGACCGCGCCATCGAGGCGGCATTGCGGGCGGAGATCCTGCGCGTCTTCCCCGAGCACGGCGTGCTCGGCGAGGAGTTCCCGCCCCATCTCCCCGGCGCCGAGCATCTGTGGATCCTCGATCCCATCGACGGCACCAAGGAGTTCCTCCAGGGCCTGCCACTGTGGGGCACGCTGATCGCCCACGCCGCGGGCGGGCGGCTGGTGCTCGGGCTCGCCGAGCAGCCGCTGACCGGCGACCGTTTCCTCGGCGCGGAGGGCCACGGCGCGCGCTGGAACGACCGCCCCGTCACCGTGCGCGCCTGCGCCAGCCTGGCCGAGGCGACGATCAGCACCATGGGCTACGACAGTTTCTGCCCCGCCCAGCATGACCGGCTCGCGCCACTGCGCGCGCGGGCGCGGGCGGTGATCACCGCCGATTCCTTCCTCGTCTTCGGCCTGCTGGCCGCCGGCCGGGTAGACGCGATCGTCTCCTCCGGCTTCGCGCTGCATGATTTCGCCGCGCTCGCCACCATCGTCCGCTGCGCCGGCGGCGAAGCGAGCGACTGGAGCGGCGCGCCGCTCGGCCTCGGCTCGGGGCCGGACGTGCTGGCCGCGGGCGATGCGCGGCTCGCCGGCGAACTCCGCGCCCGCCTCGCCGGTGCGGTCTGATTCCGGCGGCAAGGTTTCACCGCGCCGCAACCCTGCTGACACCGCCCTGTCATCCGCGGCTGCTAGGCTGGGCTGGCCATCAATACATCTGGCAGGAGGAGTTTTGCCCATGCACATCCCGGACAACCGCCGCAAGCGGCTGTTCGCGTGCGTCTCGCTCTGCGCGATGCTCGCCAACGCCGCCTTGCCCGCGCTCGCCCACGCGGCGAGCCCGCTCGCTCCCAACGACACCAAGACCGCGACGCCGATCAAGCACGTCATCATCATCATCGGCGAGAACCGCACGTTCGACCACGTCTTCGGCGCCTACCAGCCAAAGGCCGGGCAGACGGTGAGCAACCTGCTCTCCAAGGGCATCATCAACGCCGACGGCACGCCCGGCCCCAACTTCAAGCTTGCGGCCCAGTACTATGCGCAGCAGAGCGGCACCTACCAGATCGCGCCCACCCGGAAGCTGCCGTACAAGACGCTGCCGCCGCCCAACACCAACTACACGCCCACCGCCGCGAGCAACACGAGCCCGCCGCCCTTCCAGACCCCCGCCGCCGCCGCGGCGGCCGACTACGGCATTCTGCCCTCCGACATCACCGTGCTCACCACCGGCGCTTCCGGCCTGCCCAACCAGACGATCGATACCCGCATCGCCAACGTGCTCCATCTGCCGAACGGGCCGTTCCAGCTGTCGCCCGGCATCACCACCAATGACTATGCCAACAGCCCGGTCCACCGCTTCTACGAAATGTGGCAGCAGACCGACTGCAGCGCCGCCGCCGCCACTGCCGCCAACCCCTCGGGCTGCCGCAACGACCTCTTCCCCTGGGTCGAGACCTCGAACGGCTCGAACGTCAACGGCAAGCCGATCCCGAGTCCGTTCAACTGGGAATCGACCCACGAGGGCGCGACCGCGATGGGTTTCTACAACGTCAGCAATGGCGACGCGCCGTATCTGCTCCGCCTCGCCCAGCAGTACACGCTGGCCGACAACTACCACCAGGCCTTCATGGGCGGCACCGGCGCCAACCACATCATGATCGGCTACGCCGACGCGCTCTGGTACAGCGACGGCAAGGGCAACCCGGCGGTTCCCCCCGCCAACCAGATCGAGAACCCCAACCCGCAGGCGGGCACCAACAACTGGTACACCGAGGACGGCTACGCGGGCGGTTCCTACTCGATGTGCGCGGATACGACGCAACCCGGTGTCGGTCCCATCGCCGCCTATCTCGCCGCCTTGCCCGCGCACCCGAAGCTCAACTGCGATCCGGGGCACTATTATCTGCTCAACAACTACAACCCGGGCTACTTCGGCAACGGCACGGTCGATACCACCGACACCTACACCATCCCGCCTTCCGCGGTGCCTTCGATCGCCGATGATCTGATGGCCCACGGCGTCTCCTGGGCCTATTTCGGCGAGGGCTGGAACCAATATGTCGCCAACCCCCAGAGCCCGACCAACGTATATTGCAACATCTGCAATCCGTTCCAGTACGAAACCGCGATCATGACCAACCCGGCGGCGCGGGCCAACATCCAGGACACCACCAACCTCTACCAGGATCTCCAGACCGGCGCGCTTCCCGCCGTTTCCTACGTCAAGCCGGGCGGGCTGAACGACGGCCATCCCGAATCCTCGAAGATCTCGATTTTCGAGGCCTTCGTGAAGAAGATCCTGCTCGGTCTGCAGGCCAACCCCAAGCTCTGGGCCTCCACCGCGGTGTTCATCACGGTCGACGAGGGCGGCGGCTACTACGACTCGGGCTACATCCAGCCGCTCGACTTCTTCGGTGACGGCACCCGCATCCCGCTGCTCGTGGTTTCTCCCTACTCGCGCGGCGGCTTTGTCTCCCATGCCTATTCGGACCACGCCTCGATCATCAAGTTCATCGAGGCCAACTGGTTCCTCCCGCCGATCA
>DAHWFB010000072.1 GCA_027326105.1 Acetobacteraceae bacterium | reverse complement strand
TTCGCCGCCTGGCTGGCCGGCCGGGGGCGCCTGGGCGGGCAGAACAAGGTTCCGCGCGTGCTGGCCGATGCCGACCTCGCCGCCGATCTCGAGCGCTTTCTCGCCCGCTTCCCCGGTGCGCCGGCGGCGGGCGGCTAGAGCGTGATTCTTTTTGGTGGAATCGTTTTTGGGATTCCGGCGCGGGGTAGTTTCTGATTCAAGCTGCTGGCTGGGCGGGAGGCCAGCAGCGCATGACCCGAGCCCTATCGCGTGACTTGCGTGATCGCGTGGTGTCAGCGGTGCGCGGGGGCGCGAGCTGCCGCGAGGCGGCGAGAGCGTTCTCGGTGAGTGTCGCGAGCGTGGTGCGTTGGTCGCAGCTTGAGCGCGTCACGGGCAGCACGGCACCGCGCGCACGTGGCGCAAGGCGGCGGCTTGTGCTGCTGGCGGAGCGCGATTGGCTGCTGGCGCGTGTGGCGGCCGCACCGGACCTTACCGTGCGAGCGCTTCGTGCCGAGCTTGGCGAGGTGCGCGGGCTGCGGGTGGGCTACGGTGCGGTGTGGCGCTTTCTGGCGCGCGAGGGGATCACCTTCAAAAAAAAGCCTGCACGCCGCCGAGCAGCATAGGCCCGATGTCGCGCGTAAGCGTGAGCGCTGACGCCGCCACCAGCGACGCATTGATCCCACACGCCTGGTGTTCGTTGATGAAACCTGGACCAAGACAAACATGACCCGCACGCATGGCCGCGCACCGCGTGGCCAGCGCCTGGTCGGCCGCGTGCCGCACGGGCACTGGAAGACGATGACCTTCCTCGCCGCCCTGCGCTCGGACCGCATCGACGCGCCCTGCGTGGTGGACGGCCCCATCAATGGCGCCATCTTCCTCGCCTGGGTCCAGCAGTTCTTGGTGCCCACCCTGACACAAGGCGACGTCGTCGTGCTCGACAATCTCGGCAGCCACAAAGGTATCGCCGTCCGCCGCGCTATCCGCACCGCCGGCGCCCACCTGCTCTTCCTGCCGCCCTACAGCCCAGACCTCAACCCTATCGAAATGATGTTCGCCAAACTCAAAACCCTGCTGCGAAAGGCCGACGAACGCTCAATCGACGATGTCTCGAACCGCATCGGACAACTTCTCGACGACTTCTCCCCCAATGAGTGCACCAGCTACCTTCGTCATGCCGGATACGCTTCAGTGTAAACAGATCACGCTCTAGAGCATGATCCGCGCGAGCGGGTGCGCGGATCATGCTCTATCTTGTTGTCTGATCGAGCAACTTTATCCCATCGGCCGATTCCGTCCGATGGGATGTTGCTCTAGAGCCCCGCGAACAGGTCGGTCGAGATATAGCGCTCGGCGAAAGAGGGGATGATGGCGACGATCCGCCTGCCCGCCATCTCCGGCCGCTTGGCGACCGTCAGCGCGGCGGCCAGCGCCGCCCCGGAGGAGATGCCGCCGGGGATGCCCTCGGTCCGCGCCAGCCGCTTGGACGCGGCGAAGGCGTCCTCGTTGGCGACCTGGAGGATCTCGTCGATCAGTTCGGTGGCGAGGACGTCGGGCACGAAGCCGGCGCCGAGCCCCTGCAGCGGGTGCGGCCCGGGCGCGCCGCCCGAGAGCACCGGGCTCGCCGCCGGCTCGACCGCGACCATGCGCAACCCCGGCCGGCGCGGCTTGAGCGCCTGGGCGCAGCCGGTGAGCGTGCCCCCGGTGCCGACCCCGGAGATGATGGCGTCCACCTCGCCGCGGGTGTCGTACCAGATCTCCTCCGCGGTGGTGCGGCGGTGGATGTCCGGGTTGGCCGGGTTGCCGAACTGGTCCGCCATCACCGCCCCTGCGGTCGCCTCGATCAGCTCCCTGGCCCGCGCGATCGCCCCCTTCATGCCCTTCTCGCGCGGGGTGAGTTCCAGCTCCGCGCCGAGGAAGCGCAGCATCTTGCGCCGTTCGATCGAGACCGATTCGGGCATCGTCAGGACCAGCCGGTAGCCGCGCGCGGCACAGATGAAGGCGAGCCCGATCCCGGTGTTGCCGGAGGTGGGCTCGATCACCGTCCCGCCCGGCTTGAGCTTTCCCTCGGCCTCCAGCGCCTCGATCATGGCGACCCCGATGCGGTCCTTCACCGAGGCGATCGGGTTGAAGAATTCGAGCTTCAGGCAGACGTCCGCCTTCAGCCCCTCCTCGCGCGCGATGTTGGGGATGCGGACCAGCGGCGTGTTGCCGATGGTCTCGACGATGCTGTCATAGATCCGCCCGCGCAGCGGCGGGTCGAAGGCGAGCGGGTGGCGGGCGGCTTGCTCGGTCATGGCGTCTCTCCCCACGGAGTTCGGTTGGGGCGAAACTGCCCCATCCGAGCGCCGCGCGCCAGCACCCCGCCGGGGACTATTTCGGGGCCTGGGCGAAGCCCTGCACCAGGCTGCCCGCGACCAGCCGCCAGCCGTCCACGAGGACGAAGAAGATCAGCTTGAAGGGCAGCGAAACCGCGGTCGGCGGCAGCATCATCATCCCCAGGCTCATCAGGATGCTCGCCACCACCATGTCGATGATGAGGAAGGGCAGGAACAGCAGGAACCCCATCTCGAACCCGCGGCGCAACTCGCCGACCATGAAGGCCGGGATCAGTGCCCGCCAGGGTGTGGCGTCGGGCGTCGGCGGCGGCTTGAGATGGCCGAGATGGAGGAAGAGCTGGAGATCGGCGGGGTGCAGATTGGCCAGCATGAAGCGCCGGAAGGGCTCGGCGGCGTGCGCGAGCCCGGCCAGCGTATCGACGTTGCCCCGCATCATCGGCAACAGGCCCGCCGCCCAGGCCTGGTCCAGCACCGGCTGCATGACGAAGAAGGTGAGGAACAGCGCGAGCCCGATGAGCACCGTGTTGGGCGGCGTCGTCTGCGTGCCGATGGCGTTGCGCAGCAGCGAGAGCACGATGACGATGCGGGTGAAGGCGGTCATCATCACCAGGAGGCTGGGCGCGAGCGAGAGCACGGTGATGGCGGCGACCAGCTGGACGATGCGCGCCGTCGCCCCCGGCTGGCCGACGCCGCCGAGATCGACGTTCAGCGACTGCGCCCAGGCGAGGCCGGGAAAGACCAGGAAAATCAGCAGCGCCGGCAGCCAGGCCCGGCGGATCATGGCGCCGTCTCCGGCCCGGCGATGGATGCGGGCGCGAGCACGGAGCCGGACCCGCCGGAGGGCAGCCAGCCGAGCGCGAGATCGCCGGCGGGTCCGGCGAGCAGCAGCATCTCGCGCCCGTCACAGGCGACGAGCAGAAGCCGCCGGCGGGGGTCGAGCGGCAGCGTCTCCACCAGCCGAAGCCGCCGCCCCGCCACCCCGCGCGCCGCGACGCCGCCCCACCGGGCCAGGCGGGCGGCGAGCCAGAGCAGGCCGAGGACCAGGAGCAGGGCGGCGAAGGCGGAGAACAGGCGGACGGGCGAGAGGATCATGGCGCGGCCTTTTGCCGTGCGGGGACCGGGACGGGCGGGGCTAGTCGGGCGCGGGGGTGGTGGCGAGCATCTCGGAGAGTGCTTCGACCTCGGCGAGCAGGGCGCAAAGGGTGGAACGCATCTCCCGCCCTTCGGCCGGCGAGAGATCGAGGGCGCGGGCGCAGAGCCTGCCCACCAGACCGTCGAGGCCGGCGAGATCGACGCTGCGCCGCTGGCCGACCAACACCCGGGCGACGGTGAGCGTGCCGGTGAGCGCTGCGGCTTCCGCCCGGGCGACGGCGAGCGCCTCTTCGGGCGGTTCGGGGAGGGCTGCGGAGATGGGCATGGGCCCCATTCCGCGCCGGAGAGGTTACCAAAGCCTTTCCGGCCGATCCTGCCCCGCCCCGCCGCGGACTTAACCCGTTCTTCAGGCTTGGCCCCTACCAATTCCATCAACCCGTCGCGCGACGGGAACCGGCCACGGCGCGGAAGGACGATCGGGACATGAGCGGCGTATCGGGAGGCGGCATCGGCGGCGCCGGGTTTGCGGGCGCCGGCATCTTCGGCCTCGCCGCGGCGCGGCTGTCCTGGCTCGACCAGCGCCAGGCCGTGCTCTCGGCCAACGTCGCCAACGCGGACACCCCGGGCTGGCGCCCGCGCGACCTGCAGCCCTTCGCCCAGGTTCTCGCCGGCGCCGGCGGGCTCACGCTCGCCACCACCAACCCCGCCGATATCGCGACACCCGGCGGCGCGGCCGCCGCGGAGATCACCCTGCCGACGCCGGGCGGCGTGGGGCCGGACGGCAACGCGGTCGCGCTCGACCGGCAGATCAGCGCGGTGGCGAACACCGACAACCAGCAGCAGCTCGCGGTCAGCCTCTACCAGACCTACCTCAGCATGTTCACGACCGCCCTCGGTGCACCATGAGCAAGCCCGGCAAGATGAGCAAGCCCGGCAAGACCCGGCGGCGACAGGAGAGAACGGCGATGAATCTGTCGGACACCCTCAAGATCTCGGCCAGCGGCATGGCCGCGCAATCGACCCGGCTCCGGGTGATCGCGGAAAACCTCGCCAACGCCGACACCACCGGCGCCACCCCCGGAGCCAAGCCCTACCAGCGCCAGACCGTGACCTTCGGCGAGCGGGTGGACCAGGCGAGCGGGGTGCCGCTGGTCACGGTGACCGGCGTCCGCCCCGATACCAGCGCCTTCCCGCTGCGCTACGACCCCGCCAACCCGGCCGCCAACGCGCAAGGCTACGTCCGGATGCCCAACGTCAACATGTTCGCCGAGATGACGGACATGCGCCAGGCCCAGCGCAGCTACGACGCGAACCTCGAGGTCATGCAGATCGCCCGCGGCATGCTGACCCGCGCCATCGGGATCCTCAAATGAGCCCGATCGGCTCGATCACGGTCTCGCCGCAGACGGCGGCACAGGCCTATGGGCGCACCGAGAGCGGTGCGGGCGCGCCCGCCGGCGCGGACTTCGGAGCGGTGATGAGCCGGGCGCTGGGCCAGGCGGTGGCCACCGGCCAGAACGCCGACGCCCAGGCGGCGACCGCGCTCGCCGGCGGGGGCAACGTCACCGACGTCGTCACCGCGGTGGCGCAGGCCAACCTCACGCTGCAAACCGCCGTCGCGCTGCGCGACCGGGTGGTGCAGGCCTACCAGACCATCATGAACATGCCGATCTGACGCCCGCGCGGCCCTCGCCGCGCTCTTCCTTCGACCAGCCCGCGCGGCCGGCGCCGCGCCCTTCCCTCGACAAAAGGACGAGGCCATGACCGAAGCCGACATCGCCGCGGTGCTGCGGGAGACCATGCTGGTGCTGCTGCGCCTCGCCGCGCCGCCGCTCGCCGCCGGCCTCGCGGTCGGGCTCCTGGTCTCGGTGTTCCAGACGCTGACCCAGGTCAACGAGGCGACGCTCGCCTACGTGCCCAAGCTGCTCACCCTGCTCGCGGTGCTGATGCTCTCGGGCTCCTTCATGCTCGCCACCCTCGAAGGCTTCACCCGGATGCTGTTCGACCGCATGGTGGTGCTCGGCGGATCGTGAGCACCGCCTCGTTCCTCGCCCTTCTGCCCCATTGGGGCTTCGGCTTCCTGCTGCTCTTCGCCCGCGCGGGAAGTGCCATGATGCTGCTGCCCGGGCTCGGGGAGAGCCAGATCCCGCGCCCCATCCGCCTCGCCGTCGCGGTGACGCTGTGTGCGCTGGTGCTGCCCACGCTGATCGCGCGCATGCCGCCGGTGCCGGCGGGGATCGCGGACGCGGCGGCGCTGATCGGCGCGGAGGTGCTGGCCGGGCTGTGGTTCGGCTGGCTCGCCCGCCTGGTGCTGTTCGCCTGGCCGATGGCGGGCGATTTCATCGCCTACATGATCGGGCTTTCCAGCGTGTTCCGCGCCGGCGCCCTGGGCTCGGAGCTCAACAGCCTGTTCGCGCTCGCCGCCCCGGCGCTGATCCTGGCCAGCGGCCTCTACGCCCTGCCGCTCGTCGCCCTGGTCCAGAGCTACCACACGCTCGGGCCCGGCCTCGCGCTGAACGGGGGGGACGCGGCACGGGTCATCCTCGGCACCTTCGCGGCCAGCTTCACGGTCGCCTTCCGCCTCGCCGCGCCCTTCATCCTGGCTGGCGTGGTCTGGCAGATCGGGCTCGGGCTGCTGTCGCGGCTGGTGCCGGCGATCCAGGTCTATTTCGTCGCCATGCCGGCGCAGATCCTGGGCGGGCTGCTGCTGCTCGCCGCGCTCGCCGCGACCATGGCGGGCGGCTTCGCGGACTATGCGCGCGAGGCGCTCTCCCATCTCGGCGCCCTGCCCTAGACCGCCGTCCGGCGCAGGACCGGGTAGCGAGCCATGGCAGAAGGCGCCGAAGACCGCACGGAAGCCCCCTCCGCCAAGCGCGTGTCGCAGGCGCGCGAGCGGGGGCAGGTGGCGATCTCGCGGGATTTCACCTCGCTCGCGGTGATCGCCGCCGCCACGCTCACCCTGGTCATGGCCGGACCCGGCGCCGCCCGCTCGCTCGCCGTGCAGCTGCGCGCCTTCCTCACCACCCCGGTGGGTGTGGGCGCGCCCGCGGTCGGCGGCGGGGCGGTGGCGGACGCGGCGGGGATGCTGCTGCGCACCCTGGCGCCGTTCCTGGTGGTTCCGCTGGCCGCCGGCATCGCCGCCGTGTTCCTGCAAAGCGGGCTGATGGTCTCGCTCCACGCCCTGATCCCCGATCTCGCCCGGTTGAGCCCGATGCGCGGGGTGCGCCGGGTGTTCAGCCGCACCAATCTGATCGAGGCGCTGAAGTCGGTGGTCAAGATCGCGGTGCTCGGCGCCGTCGCCTGGCGGGTGCTGGCGGGCCGGGTGGGCACGCTCGCCGCTGCCCAGACGCTGAGCCCGGCGGCGCTTCTGGCCGAGATCTCCCATCTTCTGGTATCGTTGCTGTTCGGGCTGCTCGCCGCCCAGGCGGTGATCGCGCTGCTCGATGTCGCCTGGACGCGCACCAGCCTCAACCGCTCGTTGCGGATGAGCCGCGAGGAAGTGAAGGAGGAGCAGAAAGAGACGGATGGAGACCCGCGGATCAAGAACCGGGTACGCCAGATCCGCCTCGCCCGCGCCAAGCGGCGGATCGCCGAGGCCATGAAGCAGGCGACCGTCGTGGTCACCAACCCGACCCACTATGCCGTAGCGCTCGCCTACGACCGCACCCGCAGCGCAGCGCCCAAGGTGGTCGCCAAGGGGGTGGACGAGATGGCGTCGCGCATCCGGGCGCTGGCGGAGGCGAACAAGGTCCCGCTGGTCGCCGACCCTCCGCTCGCCCGCGCGCTCTATCTCGTCGCCCTCGACGCCGACATCCCGCCCGAGCACTACCAGGCGGTGGCCGGGATCATCGCCTACGTCTGGCGCTTGCAGGGACGCCTGGCCGGCGCCGCCCCGCGGGCGGCACCATGAGCGGCTGGCGCCCGCGCGGCCTGCTCGGGCGGGGCCTGCGCGCCGTCGGGCTGCATTCCGGGCTGATCGACCGCTTCGGCGGCCCGGCCACCGAAACCATGCGCCTGCTGTTCGACGAATCGCCCTCGGGCATGGTCATCCTCGACCGCGGCGGGCGCATCCTGCGCGCCAACGAGAGCCTCGCCCGGCTGGTCGGGGAGCGTGCGCGGCTGGCACCGGGACAGTCCGGGCTCGCCCTCTTCGCCCCCGATTCTGCCGCCGCGGTGGCCGAGGAGGCGGCCGCGGCGCTGGAGGGCCGGCGGGCCGGGCGCGAACTCACCGTCCGGCTCGCCGCCGGCGGCGCCGAGCCGGACCAGACGGTGCATGTCTCCTTCGGCCCGATCCGCGAGACCGACCAGACGATCAGCGGGCTCAAGCTCACCATCATCGACATCACGCTGCAGAAGCGGCTCGAGACCCAGCTCGCCCACAGCCAGAAGCTCCAGGCGGTGGGGCAGCTCGCCGGCGGCATCGCGCACGATTTCAACAATCTGCTCACCGCGATCAGCGGCGCCGCGGAGATGGTGCTCGCCCGCCCCGCGCTCGACCCGGAAGCGCGCGACGACGTGCTGCAAATCCGCGCCAGCGCGGAACGGGGCGCGAGCCTGGTCCGCCAGCTGCTCGCCTTCGGCCGCCAGCAGACGATGCAGCCCAGGGTGATCGCGGTCAACGACGCGATCCGCGAGATCTCCGGGCTGCTGCGCCGCCTGTTCAGCCAGAGCGTGCGCATCGAACTCGACCTCGAGACGCCGGGGCGGATGGTCCGGGTCGACCCTTCCCAGCTCGACCAGGTGCTCATCAATCTTGCCGTCAACGGGCGCGACGCCATGCCCCACGGCGGCACGCTGACGCTGCGCAGCGGCCACATCACCCTGTTCCGCCCGCTGGTGCGGGGCGAGGAGACCATCCCGCCGGGGCGCTACGTGATGATCGAGGTGCAGGACACCGGGGAGGGCATCCCGGCCGAGATCCTGCCCCGCATCTTCGACCCGTTCTTCTCCACCAAGAAGGACCGCGGCGGCCACGGGCTGGGGCTTTCCACGGTGCACGGCATCGTCCGCCAGTCGGACGGGTTCCTCGCCGTCGAGAGCATGCCGGGCAAGGGCACGCGGCTGCGCGTCTATCTGCCGCGCCACGAGGCGGAGGAGGAGCTTCCCGCGCCGCCCGCCGCGCGCGGCCCCGCCATCCTCGCCGAGCCGGCCCCGGCGCCGCGGCCGCCGGGGGCGACCGTGCTCCTGGTCGAGGACGAGGAGCCGGTGCGCCGGCTCGCCGAGCGCGCGCTTGCCGCCGCCGGCTGGCAGGTCATCGCCGCCGCCTCGGGCGACGACGCGCTGGCGCTGCTCGGCTCCGCTGCGCCGCCGCGGCTGGACGCCGTCGTCTCCGATGTGGTCATGCCCGGGATCGACGGGCTCGCGCTGGTCGGCGCGCTGCGGGCGAGCCGGCCGGGACTGCCGGCCATCCTGGTCTCCGGCTACGCCGACGAGGCGCTGCGCCGGGAGATGAGCGAGCAGGACATGCTCTTTCTCGCCAAGCCCTACGCCATGAAGGCGCTGGTCGCCGCCGTCCAGTCCCTCGGCGGCCAGCACACGGACGCGGCGGCGGGTGCGCTCTCCGAGCCCCGCGCGCGGTTCGCGCAGCAGGGCGCCGCCGCGGCCGACGGGAGCCTGCCCGAGTTCCTCGCGAGTCCGCGACCCGCGTCCCGCCGCTAGAACAACCCCCCACCACAAGGATGGGGTGCATCGGGTGGATTTTCCGGGGACCATCCTGCGGCATGGGATGGGCCTGCGGCATGGAACGGGCCAGACGTATCGGTTATCGGAATGACCGGCCGCCCTCGCCCGCTTCCGCGGCCGGCTCGCGAGCCAGGGCGTTGCCAGCGGAGCTCAGCCCAGATGCAGCATCTGGCGCAGCCCTTCGATCGCGATCTGCGCCGCGAGCGCGGCGACCAGCACGCCGAGCACCCGCCCGATCACGTTCGCCCCGGTCGCCCCGAGCAGCTTCGCCAATGGCCGCGCCAGCGACAGGGCCACGAACGTCAGCCCGATGGAGGTCGCCAGCGCCGCCTGGATCATCGCGACCCGCGCCCAGCTCCCTGCCGCCTGGGAATGGAGTACCACCATCGTCGTCATCGCCCCCGGCCCCGCGATCAGCGGAATCGCCAGCGGAAAGACGCTGATGTCCTCCCCCGAAGCCACCGCCGCCTCGCGTTCGCCCGCCCCGCGCAGCGCGCCCTTCGCGGTCACCATGTCGGCCGACGAAAGAAACAGCAGGATCCCGCCGGCCACCTTCAAGGCCGGCAGGCTGATCCCGAGCGCGCGCAGGAGCGCCTCTCCGGCCAGTCCGAACACCACCAGCACCAGGAAGGCGATCACGCTCGCCCGCCGCGCCTGTGACCCGCGCTCCGCCGGGGTCGAGCGCGGCGTCAGCCCGAGGAACAGCACCGCCGTCCCGATCGGGTCGATGATCACCAGCTGCGCGATCAGCGCATAGACATAGAACCCGACCAACGGGCTGCTCTGCATCACACCCTCCCGCCCGCTTCCGCCGCCGCCCATTCCCCGGGCGTATTGAGATTGGCGAAGCTTTCCCCGGCGAACGCAACCACGCGCATCCCGAGGGCTTCCCCGAACACCCGCACCGCCCGCGAACCACCCGCCACGAGATGTGCCCGCAGACGCTCCTCCGCCGCCACCGGCCAGAGCGCGATCAGCGGATGCACCCGCCCGCCACCTTCTGCCCAGGACGGCCCGGGCAGCAGCCGCGCCACCAGATCGCCGGGCAGGAACGGCACGTCCCCCGGCACGCTCAGCAGCGCCTCCGCGCCGGCGCCGTCCGCCCACGCCAGCCCGGCCAGCACGCCCGCCAAGGGGCCCGCGCCGGCGAACGCCCGGTCCGCCAGCACCGGCAGGCCGAAGCCCGCGTAGCGCGCGGGATCGCCGTTGGCGCTGATTGCGGCCGCGGTCACCTGCGGGCCAATGGTCCGCAGAACGCGCGCGATCAGCGCCTCGCCACGGAACGCCAGCAGCGTCTTGTCGGCGCCACCCATGCGCCGGCCCGCGCCGCCGGCAAGCACCACGGCACAAATCCTCATGGCGGCGGCGCAGCCATCACGGGTTTGGGGCGAGCGATGGGATTCGAACCCACGGCATCCAAGACCACAACCTGGCGCTCTACCAACTGAGCTACGCCCGCCACAGGATCGGCCAGACCCGCGGCCCGCCGTCTACGCGCTCGCCCGGGCCGCGTCAATTCCGCCGGCCCGGGCGAAATGGCGGCGCAGCCGCGCGCAGGCCTCGTCCAGCACCGCGTCGCGCTTGCAGAAGGCGAAGCGCACCAGCGAGCCCGCCGGCCCACCGTCCTGGAAGGCGGAAACCGGGATCGCCGCCACCCCGGCCTCCTCTGTCAGCCGCCGGCAGAAGGCGGCGTCCCCCTCGCCGCCGGCCAGCCGCGCCGCGTCGGCGACCACGAAATACCCGCCCCGCGGCGCCAGCACCGAAAACCCGGCCGCCTCCAGCCCGCGCGAGAGCCGCGCGCACTTCGCGGCCAGCGTCGCCCCGAGGGCGGCGAAATACCCATCCTCCAGCCCCAGCCCGAACGCCACCGCGCGCTGGAGGTGGGGCGCGCTCGCGAACACCAGGTTCTGGTGCGCGCGGGCCACCACCGCGGCGAGCGGGGCCGGCGCGCTGACGTAGCCGATCTTCCATCCGGTGAGGCTGAAGGTCTTGCCGGCGCTGCCAATGCGCAGGCACCGCTCGCGCATCCCGGGCAGGCCCATCAGCGCCAGATGCCGCGCCCCGGGGAAGACCAGATGCTCATAGACCTCGTCGCAGACCGCATAGGCGTCGTGCCGGTGCAGGAGATCGGCGATGGTGGCGAGCTCCTCCGCGGTGAACACCTTCCCGGTCGGGTTCATCGGCGTGTTGAGCAGGAGCAGCTTGGTTCGCGGCCCGAACGCCGCCGCCAGCGCGGCCGGGTCGAGCCGCCAATCGGGCGGGGTGAGCCGCACCAACCGGGGCACCGCGCCGAGCAGGCGGACCATCGGCAGATAGGTGTCATAGAGCGGTTCGAGCAGGACCACCTCGTCGGCGGGATCGAGCAGCGCCATCATCGAGGCCGCCAGCGCCTCGGTCGCCCCCGAAGTCACCACGACTTCGGTCGCGGGATCGACCGTGATCCCCCAGAACCGCCGGTTCGCCGCCGCCACCGCCTCGCGCAGCACGGGAAGACCGGTCATCGGCGCATACTGGTTGCGGGTTTCGCCGAGGGCGGTGTCGCCGAGCGCGGCCGCGGCGGCGGCCACCACCGCGCCCGGCCCGTCGGTGTCGGGGAACCCCTGGCCGAGATTGATCGCCCCGTGCCGTTCGGCCAGCGCCGACATCACGGTGAAAATCGTCGTGCCCTGCCCCGCGAGCAGCCGGTTCGGCGCCTTCACCCGTTCCTCCCGAGAATGCGCCCTGGTTATCCCGCGCCCCGCTGCGGCAGGCAATTCCCCGCATTTCCTGCTGCGTGTTCTGCCCTGTGCGCGCAAGATTCCTGCCTGAACCCGCGCCATGCTGCCTAATCGGAAGGCACTCGCGCACGCTCCGCGCCGGCACGCCGGCGCGGCTGCGGGTCGCTCCCGCGCTGGCACGCGCCGTGCAAGGTTTTCGTTGGTTCCGGTTTGCGCTAAGGCGCGGATCGGGGCATGAGAGCGGCGCAGCCGGAAGCGCTGGGCGGCTGGAAATGTGCGGCCCACGCGCCAACAGGGAGTGCCGGGAATGGTGAAGGCATGAAGAAGATCGAAGCTGTCATCAAGCCGTTCAAGCTCGATGAGGTGAAGGAGGCGCTCCACGAGGTCGGGCTGCGCGGGATCACGGTGGTCGAGGCCAAGGGGTTCGGCCGCCAGAAGGGCCATACCGAGCTCTATCGCGGCGCCGAATACGTCGTTGATTTCCTCCCCAAGGTGAAGGTGGAGGTGGTGTGCGAGGACGCCGTCGCCGAACGTGCGGTGGAAGCCATCATGGCGGCCGCCCGCACCGGGCGCATCGGAGACGGGAAGATCTTCATCAGCAACATCGAGGAGGTGGTGCGCATCCGCACCGGCGAGCGCGGGGAGGATGCGGTCTGAACGAACGGTGCCGGCGAGGCGCCGGGTCCCGGGCTAGCGCCGGGGCACGGCTCGGGCTCCGGCGAGGTGGGTGAGCGGTCCGCGCGAGGGTGCGTCTGGGCCGAATGGTCGGCGCCGCGTTGTGCGGTCCGAAGTCGAGAAACTCCGAACGAGGGTGAAGGATGGCGAAGAAACCTGCTTCTCAGGCCAACGGCGTCGAGAAGATCATGGAGATGCTCAAGGAGCACTCCGTCGAATATGTCGATCTCCGGTTCACCGATCCGCGCGGCAAGTGGCAGCACACCGCGCAGCACGTCTCCACGATCGACGAGGAGGTCTTCAAGGACGGCATCATGTTCGACGGCTCCTCGATCGCGGGCTGGAAGGCGATCAACGAGTCCGACATGATCCTCATGCCCGACACCGAGAACGCCTGCCTCGACCCGTTCTCCGCCAAGCCCAGCCTCATCCTCTTCTGTGACATCATCGAGCCCTCGACCGGCCAGGCCTACAACCGCGACCCGCGGTCCACCGCCAAGAAGGCCGAGGCCTATCTGAAGGCCACCGGCATCGGTGACACCGCCTTCTTCGGCCCCGAGGCCGAGTTCTTCGTCTTCGACTCCGCGAAATTCGGCGTCGGTGGCAACTACGCCACCGTCCATCTCGATTCGGCCGAAGGCCCCGAGGCCTCGCTGAAGGACTATCCCGAGGGCAACATGGGTCATCGCCCGGTGGTCAAGGGCGGCTATTTCCCGGTTCCGCCGGTGGATTCGGAGTCCGACCTGCGCGCCGAAATGCTCTCCACCATGGGCGAGATGGGCGTGGTCGTCGAAAAGCACCACCACGAGGTCGCGCAGAGCCAGCACGAACTCGGCATGAAGTTCGGCCCGCTGGTGCGCATGGCGGACCATATGCAGGTCTACAAATACTGCATCCACAATGTCGCCCATAGCTACGGCAAGACCGCGACCTTCATGCCCAAGCCGATCTACGGCGACAATGGCTCGGGCATGCACGTCCATCAGTCGATCTGGAAGGCGGGCAAGCCGCTGTTCGCAGGCAACGGCTATGCGGACCTGTCGGAGAGCGCGCTCTACTACATCGGCGGCATCATCAAGCACGCCAAGGCGCTGAACGCCTTCACCAACCCGCTGACCAACAGCTACAAGCGGCTGATCCCCGGTTTCGAGGCTCCGGTGCTGCTCGCCTATTCGGCGCGCAACCGCTCCGCCTCTTGCCGCATCCCCTACGCCACCAACCCCAAGGCCAAGCGGGTCGAGGTGCGCTTCCCCGATCCCGGTGCCAACCCCTATCTCGCCTTCGCCGCCATGCTGATGGCCGGGCTCGACGGGATCCGCAACAAGATCCACCCCGGCGATCCGATGGACAAGGACCTCTACGATCTCCCGCCCGAGGAGCTCAAGGGCATTCCCACCGTCTGCGGCTCCTTGCGCGAGGCGCTCGGCGCGCTCGAAGCCGACCATGACTTCCTGCTCGCCGGCGATGTCTTCGGCAAGGACCAGATCGAAAGCTATATCGAGCTCAAGTGGACCGAGGTGTATCGTTTCGAGCACACCCCGCACCCGGTCGAGTTCGAAATGTATTACTCGGTCTGAGCGCAACTCGCGGCCATGGGTGTTCGCCCATGGCCGCGAGTAACTTTCTTAAACAAAGAAAGTTCTTTGGTTCTTTCTTTCAAGAAAGAACATGCTTTTTTTGTAAATCTGAAGAAAACCGGCCCCAGTTCAGGCCGCAGCGCGCACCAGCGCCGTCTCCAGCTTGGCCAGCCCCTCCTCCAGCACCCCATCCTCCACCGTCAGCGGCACGAGAACGCGGATGGTGTTGGCGTAGATCCCGCAGGTGAGCAGGATCAGCCCCTCGCGGATCGCCGCCACGGTCACCCGTTTCGCCGCCTCCGCGTCGGGCTCGTGGCCGCCGCGCGCCTTGACGATATCGAAGCCGATCATCGCGCCGGGCCCGCGCAGCGCGGCGAGCGGCACCACGTCGTTGCGCGCCGCGGCACGCTCCACCGCGGCGCGGATGCGGGCGCCGAGGAGATTCGCCCGCGCGATCAGCCCCTCCTCGGCGATCACGTCGAGCACGGCGTGGGCCGCAGCGCAGGCCACCGGGCTGCCGGCGTAGGTGCCGCCGAGGCCGCCCGGTTCGGCCGCGTCCATCACCTCCGCCCGCCCGATCACCGCGGACAGCGGGAAGCCGCCGCCGAGCGATTTGGCGCTGGTCACCAGATCCGGCGCGACACCGGAATGTTCGATCCCCCACATCCTCCCGGTGCGCGCGAAGCCCGCCTGCACCTCGTCGTCGATCAACAATATCCCGTGCTCGTCGCAGAGCCTGCGCAAAGCCACGAACAGTTCGGCGGGCGCGGGGATGAACCCGCCCTCGCCCTGCACCGGCTCGATGACGAAGGCGGCGACCTCGCGGGGCTCGATATCGGCCTTGAACAGGGTGGCGATGGCGCGCAGCGTATCCTCGAGCCCGACCCCGTGCGGCGCGTGCGGATAGGGCACGTGCCAGACGCCGCCCGGCATCGGCCCGAACTTGCGCTTGTAGGGCGCGACCTTGCCGGTCATCGCCAAGGTCATCATCGTCCGGCCGTGGAAGCCGCCCGAAAAGGCGATGATGCCGGGCCGCCCGGTGTGGGCGCGGGCGATCTTGATCGCGTTCTCCAGCGCCTCCGCCCCGGTGGACAGGAAGATGGTCTTGGCCGGCCCGGGAAAGGGCGCCAGCGCGTTCAGCCGCTCGGCGAGCGCGATGTAGGATTCGTAAGGCGCCACCTGAAAGCAGCTGTGGGTGAAGTGCTCCAGCTGGGCGGCGACCGCGGCCATGACCTTGGGGTGGCGGTGGCCGGTGTTCAGCACGCCGATGCCGCCGGCGAAATCGATGTAGCGCTTGCCCTCCACGTCCCAGAGTTCGGCGTTGCGCGCCCGCGCCGCGTGGACCGGGTAGGCCGAAGCCAGGCCGCGCGGCACCGCGCGCTCGCGCCGGGCCAGAAGTTCGGCGTTGCTGCTCATGGGTCGCGCTCCTCCGACGTTGCGATGGGCCCATCATGCCCGCGTCCCCGGCCTCCGTCACCCGCCGGCCCGGCATTGCTGCCCCGCATCGATCTTGCCGGGCGGGCCGCAGGGTCTATCCTCGCGCCGAACGGCGGAGGTGCGTCGATGCCCGATCCCGACCAGAGCCACCCCATCCTCGGGCCGATGGTGGGCGCCGTGCCGGCCGGCGGGGTGGCCGCGGTGGTGCGCATCCCCATTCCCGGCACCGACAATCTGGCCATCGAACTCTCCCCGCGCAACTATCGCGGCCCATCCACCTCCACCCTCTTCCTCCAGGATGGTGCCGGCAAGCGGCTGCTGCGCCTCGACTATGGCTGGAACCCGCGGACCAAGGCGGTGGACTATCACTGGAACCAGAAGGGCACCTTCGCGGACTTCCATATCCCCGACCATGCCCCGGCCGGCGATTGGGGCGCCGCGCTCTATCGCGGCGCCCGTGCCTTCAAATATCTCGGCCGCACCCTGGTCGTCGTGGGTGTCGCGCTCGACGTCGTCTCCATCGTCACCGCCTCCAACCCGCTCCTGCGCACCAGCGAGGTCGCCTTCGGCTGGGGTGGGGCGATCGCCGGCGCCGAAGCGCTGGGTGCTGCCGGCGCGGAGGGGGGCACGCTGGCCGAACCCGGGCTCGGCACCGCCATCGGCGGGCTGGGGGGCGGCATCGTCGGCGGCATCATCGGCTACTGGGCGGGCGAGCAGGTGGGCGATCTCTTCTACTGGGCGGCGGATACGATCTTCACCCGCCTGCCCGAAGTCCCGCTACCCGCGCCGGTGCCCTGACCGGCGATGCCGATCCGGCTCGTGCTCGGCCGCTCCTGGAACGAAGAGCGCGAACAGACGCGCCGCTTCCACCCCGCCGGAACCCCCGCCCTCCGGCTCGCCTGGAGCCCGGACCCCTGGCCGGTGGAGGGCGGCATTCCGGGGCCGCTGCTCGCACCGCTCGCCCGCGCGCTCGCCGCTCTCGGCCCGCTCGCCTTCCCGCTGGTCTGGCCGCCCGAGCCGCCCGTTCCCACCCTCGAGGTGGTGCCCGGCCCACCCCACTCCCCCTTCGCCCGCCTCGCCGCACGTCTCGCCTCCCGCACGGCCCCGCCGCTCGCCCTCGCGCGTGACGAGGCCGGCGTGCGCGCCTTCCTCGAACAGGGCTGGGACACGCAGTCCGCGGCCGGCCTGCTGCTGGAGCCCGGCGCGACGGTGGATGAGGCGTCGCTCGCAGCCCTGCGTGACCGCGCCGACTGGCAGGACTGGCGGCTCCGCCCGCCGGTCGTCGCACTGATCGCCCCTCCGGTGGACGGGTGCGGACTGTTCGCCGCCGCGCGCGACGAAGCCGCGCTCGCCCGCCTCGCCCAATCCCTCGCCGAAACCCTCGCCGCCGCCGGCTTCCCGCCGGAGCCCGAGGGTCGGCCCGAGGGTCCACCCTGAACCGCGCGTTGCCAGCCGCGCCCGGCGCCGCTATCCCCCGCCCATGGCCCGCCCCACCTCGCGCTTCGTCTGCCAGTCCTGCGGCGCCATCGCCGCCAAATGGACCGGGCGCTGCGAAGCCTGCGGGGAGTGGAACACGCTGGTCGAGGAGGCGATCCCGCCAGCACCCGCCCCCGGTGGCCGCCCCGCCGGCGGCAGCCGCATCGCCTTCGCCCCGCTCGATGCGGCGGCCGAACCCGCCCCGCGCACCGTGATCGGGATTTCCGAACTGGACCGGGTGCTCGGCGGCGGCCTGGTGCGCGGCTCGGCCATCCTGGTCGGTGGCGATCCCGGCATCGGCAAATCCACCCTCATGCTCCAGGCGGCGGCGGCGCTGGCGCGGGCGGGGCGGCGGGTGCTCTATGTCTCGGGCGAGGAATCGGCCGAGCAGGTGCGCCTGCGCGCCCGCCGGCTGGGCCTCGGCCCGGCCCCGGTCGCCCTCGCCGCCGCCACCCATCTGCGTGATATCGTGGCCAGCCTGGAAGCCGAGCCCGAGGTCACGCTCGCGGTCATCGATTCGATCCAGACCATGTGGCTCGATACGCTCGATTCCTCGCCCGGCTCGCTCGCCCAGGTCCGCGCCGCGGCCTTCGAACTCATCCGGCTGGCCAAGACGCGCGATCTCGCGGTGGTGCTCGTCGGCCATGTCACCAAGGACGGCGCGCTGGCCGGCCCGCGGGTGCTCGAGCACATGGTCGATGTCGTGCTCTATTTCGAAGGCGACCGGGGCCACCAGTTCCGCATCCTGCGCGCCGCCAAGAACCGCTTCGGCGCCACCGACGAGATCGGCGTCTTCGAAATGACCGAGCACGGGCTGGCCGAGGTCGCCAACCCCTCGGCCCTGTTCCTCGCCGAACGGCGCGGCAATATCGCCGGATCGGCGGTCTTCGCCGGGATCGAGGGCACGCGGCCGGTGCTGGTCGAAATTCAGGCCCTGCTTGCGCCCAACCCCCAGGGCTCGCCGCGCCGCTCGGTCATCGGCTGGGACGGCGGGCGGCTCGGCATGCTGCTCGCGGTGCTCGAAGCCCGCGGCGGGCTGCGCCTCGGGGGGACGGATGTCTATCTCAACATCGCCGGGGGCCTGCGCATCGGCGAGCCCGCGGCCGATCTCGCGGTGGCCGCCGCGCTCGCCTCCGCCGCCTCCGGCCAACCCGCCGACCCGGGCATGGTCTTCTTCGGCGAAATCGGGCTTTCGGGGGAGATCCGCCAGGTGGCGCAGGCCGAGGCGCGGCTGAAGGAGGCGGCGAAGCTCGGCTTTTCGGCGGCCTCCCTGCCACGCCGGCTGGCCCGCGGCGGGCGCGCCCTCAGCCCGCCTGCGGGTCTCGCCCTGCACGAGGCCGGCCACATCGCCGACCTCCTCGCCCGCTTCGCGGCTCCCGCGGCCGGCAGAACGTGATATCCTCCCCCACCGATTCGCTTCCGTTCGCGCCGGTTTCCTGGCTATAGGGACGCAACCGCTTGCGGCAGAGAAGAGATGCACTGGCCCGACGCGCTCGTCCTCCTGATCCTCGGAGCCTCCGCGCTCCTCGCCTTCCTGCGCGGCTTCGTGCGGGAAGTGATGGGCATCGCCGCCTGGGTGGTCGCGATCGCTGCCGGCTTCTTCCTCTCGCCCGCGCTCGCGCCGCTGCTCTCGCGCTGGACGGGGGCGAGCGGGCTCGCCCAGCCGCTCGCCTTCGGGGCCGTGTTCCTGGTCTCGCTCATCCTGCTCAGCCTGGTGGCGGGCTGGATCGGCGGGCTGATCCAGCTTTCCCCGCTGGGCGGGATCGACCGGCTGCTCGGCCTCCTCTTCGGCCTCGTCCGCGGTGCGCTGCTGCTCTCGGTCGCCTATCTTCTGGCAGGCATGGCGGTACCGCAGAACGAATGGCCGCAAACGGTCTTGCAGGCGCGCTCGATGCCCTATCTCTACCGTGGTGCGATATGGATCGCGGCGGCGGTGCCGGCGCGCTACCGGCCCGCGGTCTTCGCTCCGCCCGGCTTCGGCCCCCCGCCGGTCGCAGCGCCGCCGGTCGCGACACCCGCGCCGGCCACGGCTGCGCCGGCGACGCCTGCCCCGGCCACGCCCGCACCGGCCACGCCCGCCGTGCCGACCCCGGCTGCGCCTGCCGCGCCGGCGAACCAAGGATGACGCGCTGATGTCCCAGCCACTCCGCGAATTGCCGCCGCCCGCCCCCGGGGAGGACGACAAGCCGCACGAGGAGTGCGGCGTGTTCGGGGTCTGGAACGTGACCGACGCCGCCGCCGTCACCGCGCTCGGGCTGCACGCGCTCCAGCACCGCGGCCAGGAGGCCTCGGGCATCGTCAGCTTCGACGGGGCCCATTTCCACGCCCACAAGGGGCTCGGGCTGGTTGCCGACAATTTCGGCTCGGCCAAGATCATCGCCGGCCTGCCCGGGCGTTCGGCGATCGGCCACAACCGCTACGCCACGACCGGCGAGACGGCGCTGCGCAACGTCCAGCCGCTCTATGCGGATTTCGCCTTCGGCGGCTTCGCCGTCGGCCACAACGGCAACCTCACCAACGCGCTGAGCCTGCGCCGGATGCTGGTCCGCCGCGGCTGCATCTTCCAGTCCACCACCGATTCGGAAGTCTTCATCCATCTCATCGCCATCAGCCTCTACGCCACCGTCTCCGACCGGCTGATCGACGCGCTGCGCCAGGTCAACGGCGCCTACAGCCTGGTCGCGCTCTCCAACTCGGCATTGATGGGCGTGCGCGACCCGCTGGGCGTGCGCCCGCTCATCCTCGGGCGGCTCCCCGGCGCGGACGGCGGCGCGGGCTGGGTGCTGGCGAGCGAGACCTGCGCGCTCGACATCGTGGGCGCGAGCTTCGTGCGCGACATCGAGCCGGGCGAGGTCGTCACCATCGACGATTCGGGCGTCCATTCCATCCGCCCGTTCGCCCGCCGCGTGCCGCGCTTCTGCATCTTCGAATACGTCTATTTCGCCCGCCCCGATTCGGTGGTGGAGGGCGAGGGTGTCTATGCCGCGCGCAAGCGCATCGGCGCCGAACTCGCCGCCGAATCCCCCGCCCCCGCCGATGTCGTGGTGCCGGTGCCCGATTCCGGGGTTCCCGCCGCCATGGGCTTCGCCGAAGCCGCCCGCATCCCCTTCGAGCTCGGCATCATCCGCAACCACTATGTCGGGCGGACCTTCATCGAGCCCACCGATCAGATCCGCCATCTCGGCGTCCGCCTCAAGCACTCCGCCAACCGCGCCGTGCTGGAAGGCCGCCGCGTCGTCCTCGTCGACGATTCGATCGTGCGCGGTACCACCTCGCGCAAGATCGTCGAGATGGTACGCGCCGCCGGCGCGGCGGAAGTGCACATGCGCGTCTCCTCGCCGCCCACCACCCACTCCTGCTTCTACGGCATCGACACGCCCGAGCGCGGCAAGCTGCTCGCCGCCACCCACGATGTGGCCGAGATGGCGGCGCTGATCGGCGCCGACAGCCTCGCCTTCATCTCCATCGACGGTCTCTACCGCGCCCTCGGCCGCAACGCCCGCGACGCCTCGGTTCCCGCCTTCTGCGACGCCTGTTTCACCTGGGACTATCCGATCCCGCTGACCGACAGCGCCGAGAACGAGGCGGCCCTGGCGAGCCAGTTGCTCGGCCATGGCTGAAGCGTCCGTCGCTGCCGGGGCGCCGCTCGCGGGCAGCGTCGCCCTCGTCACCGGGGCCTCGCGGGGCACCGGCGCCGCCACCGCGCTCGCGCTCGCCCGCCTCGGCGCCCACGTCGTGCTCACCGCGCGGACCGAGGGCGGGCTGATGGAGACCGACGACGCGATCCGCGCCGCCGGCGGCGCCGCTACCCTCCTGCCGCTCGATCTGCGCACCGGGGACGCGGTCGATGTCATCGGCCCCAGCCTGCTCAATCGCTTCGGCCGGCTGGACATCCTGGTCCTGGCGGCGGCGACGCTCGGCGCCCTCACGCCTGCCGCCCAGCTTCTCCCCGCCACCTGGACCGAGCTGGTCGAGGTCAACCTCACCGCGGTCCAGCGGCTGATCCGCAGCACCGACCCGCTGCTCCGCGCCGCCCCCGCGGGCCGCGCGGTGGCACTCACCTGCGCCATCGCCAGCGAGGCCACCGCCTATTGGGGCGGGTTCGGCGCCACCAAGGCGGGGATGGAATATCTCGTCCGCGCCTGGGCGGCGGAAAGCCGGCTCACCCCGCTGCGCGTCAATCTCTGCGATCCCGGTCCGGTCGCCACCCGCCTGCGCCTGCTCTCCCATCCCGCCGAGGATAAGGGCGAACTCGCCACTGCGGCCGACGTCGCGCCCGCCATCGCCGCCCTCTGCCTGCCCTCGGAAACCCGCCAGGGCGAGACCATCCGCCTCGCGCCCCACCCTTCATCGGAGCCCGACCCGGCGATATAAGCGGGGGATGAGCACGCAGCCCGCCCTCGCCCGCTCCCCTGCTACCCCCCCGCCCGGGGCCGGCAATGGCGGCCGTGCCACCCGTGGCGCGGCGGACGGTCGGGTCTATGGTGCGATCTACGCCGCCATCGTCGATCACCGCCTGCCGCCCGGCACCGCGCTGCCGGAGGATACGCTGGCGGCGGCCTTCGGCTTCAGCCGCACCGTCATCCGCAAGGCGCTGCAGCGCCTCGCCCATGACCATCTGGTGGACCAGCGGCCCAACCGCGGCGCCTGCGTCGCCCGCCCCTCGATCGAGGAGGCGCGCGAAGTGTTCGCCGCCCGCGAGGTGGTCGAGCGCGCGACCGTAGCCACCGCCGCCCGCGCCGCCCGCCCCGCCGACCTCGCCCGCCTGCAGCGCAACCTCGAAGCCGGCGCCGCCGCGGTCGCCCGCGGGGACCGCCGCGCCCACATCCGGCTCTCCGGCGAATTCCACCTGCTGGTCGCCGAGATCGGCGGCAACCGCGCGCTCGCCGGCTTCGTCGGCCAGCTCGCCGCCCGTTCCTCGCTCATCCTCGCCCTCTACGAGACCCCCGGCCGCACCCCCTGCGCCGAGGAGGACCACGCCGCCCTGCTCGCCGCACTCGCCGCCCACGACGAGCCCCGCGCCCAAGCGCTGATGTCCGCCCACCTCGCCACACTGGCGCGCGACATCGGCGGCGGCGCGGAGGAAGCCCCGATCGACCTCCACGCCCTCTTCGCGCAGCGCTGACCGGCGCCCGGGCCGGCGCCGTTCAGCCCAGCCGCCCCGCCAGCTCGCCCCAGCCCTGCACGATCATGTGCAGCGCGACATAGACCACCATGGCGAGGCCCGCCCAGGCGATCCAGCGGTAGCGCGCGAGCAGCGCCGCGATCGCGCCTGCCGCCAGCCCCATCGCCACCACCGAAAGCCCGAGCCCGCCGGCCAGGATCCACGGGTGCTCATGCGCCGCGCCCGCCACCGCCAGCACATTGTCGAGACTCATGGAAAGATCGGCGAGCGCGATCCGCAGCAAGGCCCCGCCGAGGCCCGCGCCCCCTCCCCCCGCGTGCGCCGCCGGCCGGCGCAACTCGCGCCACATCTTCCACGCCACCCACAGGAGCAGGATACCGCCGGCGAGGGTCAGCCCGACGATGGCGAGCAGCCGCAGCGCCACCAGCGCCAGCGCGAGCCGAACCACCGCCGCGAGCCCGACGCCGAGCCAGACCGCCCGCCGCCGCAACTCCGCCCGCAGCGGCGCGACCGCGAGCCCGATCACCACCGCATTGTCCCCGGCGAGCGCGAGGTCGATCAGCAACACCTGGGCGAGGACGGCGAGATCGGTCGCGAGCAACGGGGCCACGCCCCTGGCTCGCCCGCACGCGCAGACTTGTCAACCGCCTCCCCGGTCCGCAGAAGGACGGCGAGGAGAACGCCGCGATGGTCCCACGCTACACCCGCCCCGAGATGGCAGCGATCTGGTCGGCGGCGAACCGCTACCGCCTGTGGTTCGAGATCGAGGCGCTCGCCGCCGAGGCCATGGCCTCCCTGGGCCAGATTCCCCGCTCCGCAGCCGTAACGATCCGCGAGCGCGGCGAAACAGCCGTCGCCGTGATCGGCCCGGCCGATCTCGCCCGCATCGAGGCGATCGAGGCGGAAACCCGCCACGATGTCATCGCCTTCCTCACCTGGCTCGCCGAGGGCGTCGGCCCCGCCTCCCGCTTCGTCCACCTCGGCATGACGTCGAGCGACGTGCTCGACACCTCCCTCGCCCTGCAGATGGTCCAGGCGACCGACCTGCTGCTCGCCGATCTCGACGCCGTGCTCGGCGCGCTGAAACGCCGCGCCTTCGAGCACAAATTCACCCTCACCATCGGCCGCAGCCACGGCATTCACGCCGAACCGCTCAGCTTCGGTCTCAAACTCGCCGGCCATTACGCGGAATTCGCGCGAAACCGAGAGCGGATGAAAGCAGCGCGGGCGGAGGTGGCGGTGGCCGCCGTCTCGGGTGCGGTCGGCACCTACGCCCATCTCGATCCCCGGGTGGAGGCCCATATCGCGACCCGTCTCGGCCTCGCGGTGGAGAGCCACTCCACCCAGGTCATCCCGCGCGACCGCCACGCGGCCTGGTTCTGCGCGCTCGCGCTCACCGCCTCCGCCATCGAACGGCTGGCGACCGAGGTGCGCCACCTCCAGCGCAGCGAGGTGCGCGAGGCGGAGGAGTTTTTCGCGCCCGGGCAGAAGGGCTCTTCCGCCATGCCGCACAAGCGCAACCCGGTCCTTTCCGAGAACCTCACCGGCCTGGCACGGCTGGTGCGCGCGACAGTGACGCCGGCGCTCGAGAACGTGGCGCTGTGGCACGAGCGCGACATCAGCCACTCCTCGGTCGAGCGGGTGATCGCTCCGGATGCCGCCGTCGCGCTCGACTTCGCGCTAGACCGGCTGGCGTCCATGGTTGAGCGGCTGGTCGTCCACCCCGAGCGCATGGCGGCCAACCTCGCCGCTCTCGGCGGCGTGGTGCACAGCGGGGAGGTGCTGCTGGCGCTGGCCCGCGCCGGGCTTTCGCGCGAGGACGCCTATCGTATCGTCCAGCGCCACGCCATGGCCACCTGGGAGGGGCTCGACCGCCCGGAAAGCCAGGATTTCCGCAACCGTCTCCTCGCCGACCCCGAGGTCGCCGGCCGCATTCCACCCGATGCGATCGATCGCGCCATGGACCCCACCGCCCACCTCGCCGCCCTCGACCTCATCTTCACCCGGGTGTTTGGCGAGGCCGGGCCATCCCTAGACCCATAAACCGATGCGCAGATGTGTTCGATCGTCCTCCTGATCCGCCCCGGCCATCGCTGGCCGCTCGTCCTGGCGGCGAACCGGGACGAGCGCGTGGACCGGCCGTGGGATCCGCCGGGGTCCTATTGGCCGGAGCTGCCCGGGGTGATCGCGGGGCGCGACCGGCTGGCGGGGGGCACCTGGATGGGGGTGAACGCGGAGGGCGTGGTCGCCGCCATTCTCAACCGCCCGGACAGTCTCGGCCCGGCGCCGGGCAAGGCGAGCCGGGGCGGCCTACCGCTGCGCGCGCTGGGCCACGCGACCGCCGCCGCCGCGGCTGCCGACATCGCCGCCCTTCCCGGCAGTGAATATCGCAGTTTCAACATGTTCGTGAGCGATGCACGAGAGACGTTCTGGCTCGCCAACCCGGGTTCCGGGCCGATCGCGCCGAGCCCGCTCGCGCCCGGCCTGTGGATGGCGAGCGCGCACGACCCCAACGATCTCTCCGCCCCGCGCATCGCCCGCCACCTGCCGCGCTTTCGTGCCGCCCCCCCGCCCGACCCGGATCGGGGAGAGTGGGAAGCCTGGCGGGCGATCCTTGGCGACCGTTCGGGCTCCGCCGAAAGCCGGCTCACCATCCCCGAGACGGCAGGGTTCGCCACCGTCTCGGCGAGCCTGCTCGCGCTCCCCGCCGCGGGGCCGGCGCGGTGGCTGTTTGCCGCGGGGCCGGCGGATGTGGCGCCGTTCCGGCAGGTTTCCCCCGCCCGGTAGCCGGGGGCGGGACGGGTTGCTATACCGTTTGCGGCGCCGCCCGCGCGGTGCCCCAGGGGACGAGGATCGCATCATGGCCCGGCGGCGGCAGCTCTACGAAGGCAAAGCCAAAATCCTGTTCGAGGGGCCGGAGCCCGGCACGCTCGTGCAGTATTTCAAGGACGATGCCACCGCCTTCAACGCGCAGAAGAAGGGCGTGATCACCGGCAAGGGCGTGCTGAACAACCGCATCAGCGAGTATCTGATGCTGCGGCTCGCCGAAATCGGCATTCCGACGCATTTCGTCCGCCGGCTCAACATGCGCGAACAATTGATCCGCGAGGTGGAGATCATCCCCGTCGAGGTGGTGGTGCGCAACGTCGCGGCGGGCAGCCTCGCGACCCGGCTCGGCATCCCCGAAGGCACCCGCCTGCCGCGCTCGATCATCGAATACTACTACAAGAACGACGCGCTGAACGACCCCATGGTGGCCGAGGAGCACATCACCGCCTTCGGCTGGGCGCACCCGCAGGACATGGACGACATCGTCTCTCTTACTTTGAGGATCAATGATTTCCTGACCGGACTTTTCCTCGGCGTCGGGATCACGCTGGTGGATTTCAAGATCGAGTTCGGGCGGCTGTGGGAGAACGAGGACATGCGCATCGTGCTCGCCGACGAGATCAGCCCCGACAATTGCCGGCTGTGGGATTCCAAGACCAACGAGAAGATGGACAAGGACCGCTTCCGCCGCGACCTCGGCAAGGTGGAGGAGGCCTACCAGGAAGTCGCCAAACGCCTGGGCATCCTCCCCGAAGCCGGCACCCGCGACATGAAGGGGCCGGAGACGATGCAGTAGGGTGCGGGTGGGCCGCCGGCCCCTTTTGGCCGGCGGCGGGCGATCGGGGCAGCGAACCGTCGGCCTTCGGGGCGCGCCGGCCCGGACCGCGGTCGAGGAATGGGCCGTTCCGGCCCGCCCGTGCGCGCCTTCCAGCAGCCTTCTCCGCCCCGGACATCCAGCGGCGAACGCGAATCGCCGTCACTTGGCCTGCTTGCCGGCGCCGGGTTCTGCCTCCCGCGCGAGCAGCGCCGCCTTGCGCGCAATCCCCCAGCGATAGCCAGCGAGCGCGCCGTCTGCGCGCACGGCGCGGTGGCAGGGGATGGCGATGGCGGCGGGGTTGGCGGCGCAGGCGCCAGCCACCGCGCGCACCGCGCGCGGCGCGCCGATGCGGGCGGCGAGTTCGGCGTAGGCCACCGTCTGGCCGGGTGGGACGGCGCGCAGCGCTGCCCACACCCGGGCCTGGAAGGCGGTGCCGCGGATGTCGAGCGGCAGGGCCGTCGCGGCGGGGGTTTCGAGCGCGGCGACGACGGTCCCGACCCAGGCGGCGAAGGCTTCGTCACCCTGCTCGATGCGCGCGCGGGGGAAACGGCGGCGGAGGGCGGCCTCGAGCGCGGCCGGGTCATCGCCGAGATCGATCGCGGCGATGCCCCGTTCGGTCGCGGCGACGAGAACGGCACCGAGCGCACAGCGGCCGGTGGCGAAGGTCAGCTTCTCCCCTGCCCCGCCGGCCCGCCAGCGGCGCGGGCTCATGCCGAGCAGCGCGCCGGCCTGGTCGTAGAAGCGGCTCGACGCGTTGAAGCCGGCCTCGTAGAGCGCCTCGGTCACCGAAGCGGCGGCGGCGAGGCCGGCGCGCAGGCGGCGGGCGCGGCAGGCGGCGCCGTAGGCCCGCGGGGTGAGGCCGGTGGCGGCGCGGAACAGACGATGGAAATGAAACGGGCTGAGCCCGGCCTCGCCGGCGAGGGCAGCGAGCGGCGGCGGGGTTTCGGCGCTCTCGAGGCGGCGGCAGGCGCGCGCGATCACGCCCGCGTGGGGTGGGCCGGCCCGGTCGGGGTGGCAGCGGCGGCAGGGGTGGAAGCCGCCCGCCCGGGCCTCGGCGGGGCTTTCGAACAGCACGATATTCTCCGCCCGCGCGGCGCGCGAGGGGCAGGAGGGGCGGCAATAGACCCCCGTCGTGCGCACCGCATAGACGAAATGCCCGTCCGCCGCCGGCGCGCGCGCGGCGATGGCGGCGCGGCGGGCGGCCGCGGTGGCAAAGGGGGCGGGGGAGATGGCGTTCATGGTGGCGCGCTCCGCGGGCGGTGAGGGCCTCACCCTGCGCTCGTGCGCCGGGCGCCGCACTCCGCCGCTTGCTCTGCAATCCCCACCGAATCAGAGCAGCGGGCCACGGTAGAGGGAGTAGTTCTCGGCGTGCGTGTCGGTCGCGTAGCGGGCGATGATGTCCAGCACGCCGTTGGTATAGGTGTAGACCAGCTTGCCGTATTTCGAGCGGTTGCCGAGCTTGGCCTGGTCGAACTGGGCCTGGATGTAGCCCGCCATGTAGGGTGTGTAGATGATGTAGTTCTTGGCAAACGTCTCCACCTCGCCCACCGGGATACGGCTGGGGTTGCTGAGGAATTTCTGCAATTCCGCGTCGAACTGCGGGGGGGTGAGGCCCTTGCTGTTCAGCAGGTTGGTTTTCTGCAGATCCATCGCCACCTTGTTCAGAGTGCGCTTGCCCATCGCCTGCTGCTTTTCCAGCAGCAGGAAGACCTGCTCCTCGGTCTCCACCGTATGGTTGATGCCCGCGTCGTTGGAAACGGCGCCGGTGCGCGCGGTCATGCGGATGCGGCGCAACTGGCAGACGGAGCGGTAGAATTTGTAGGCGAAGCTGGTGCGCAACTGGTTGGGCGGGATCTGGCCGGTATGGTCGAGATCGGCCTCCTGCGAGCGCGCGGCGTAGCACATGACGAGCGCGATGCTGTAATCGCGCGTATCGGGCAGCAGCAGCAGCGCGAGCCGGCCGAGATCCTTCCAGGTGCAGAGCGCCCCGCCGGCGGTGGAAAATCCGTGGTCGGTATCGGTCGGCGTGCCGTGGATGACGAAGGCGATGGTCTTGGCGCCTTCGCAGTCGCGACGGATGTTGGCGAGATCGTTGCGGTCGAGCGTCTTGGCGATGTCGCGCTGGAGGATCTCCTGGCAGGGGTAGTAGACGACCTCTTTCTTGTTGTGCCATTTCGACTTCGCCAGCGCGCGGTTGTGGTAGATCTTGGTGGTGCCGGCGGCAGCGCCGCCGATGGTACCGATGTTGGGCACGTTGCGGCCCTTGATCGCGGTGGCGAGGCCGGGCCCTGCCGTGGGGTCGGCGTCCTCGAAGTTCAGCATGACATAGTACGGCATGGCGCGGCTCCCCCGGGAAGTCTCGGTTGCAGGCGGCTGAACCCTGAGCCTAACGCCGCGCCGGACCACCGCCAAGGCGCGCCGCAACCCTCCCGGCCACTTCTTGTTCATCTTTGCCGGCTACACCGGGGGCGTCGCACCGGGAGGTGGCTGGACGCATGTGGCACGGCACGGGAGTGGTGACGAAGGTACGCCGCTGGCTCGGCGTGGACGATGGGCGCGGAGCCGTCGTCCCGTTCGAGAACCCGGCGCTTTTGAACGCGCGGGTGTGCGAGGACGAGCGCGACGGGCTGATCGCGCTGCTGCGCGACTTCGCCGACAACGGCGCGATCTACGTGGTGCCGTGGGCGGACGTGCCCAAGGTGGTGCCGCTGTCGGTGCGCGATTCCGCGCTGCACCAGGTGATCGCCGAGAACGTCGCGGTGACGCCGGAGGCGATCGTCGCGGCGGTGCATCAGGTGGCGGCCTCGGGACTGCTCGGCGAGGAGGCGGCGGCGCGCGAGTCCGCGCGGGCCAGGGCGGAGAACCACCGCCAGGCGGAGCTGCACGCCGTGCTGCTGTTCCATCTGCTGGAATCGACGGGGGCGGACATCACCGCCCTGGTCGGCGACCCGGCGCTGCGGGAAGCCGCGGAGGCACGCGAAGTGGTGAGCGTCGCCGCCCGCAGGCTCGGCCTGCCGCGGCCGGACCTGTATGACCGCACCGGCGCGCTCGCGAAGCTCCTGCTGCCGGTAGGTTTTGCCGCCCAGAGCGGGCCGGTGGCGCCGGGCTGGCTGCGCGGCCTGCATCTCGACATCGAGGGTTTCGCCGCCGACATCCTGCAACGCGCCGCCGCCGCCCCCTCCGAGGTGGTGCTCGACCTCGAAGCGGTGGCGCACTCGGCGAGCGCGACCACCGGGCTTTCGGGAACCGTGCTCGGATTGATCGATCGCGCCATCCTCGACCCGCGCACCACGGTGACCCGCTGGGACGCGGAGCGGGTGATCCTGAAGCGGGCGGTGGACCGGCTGTGGTGGACGCTCGACGCCTGGCCCGACATCCTCCGCCTCGGCCGCGACGCGCTGCACGGCCCGCCCGGAGAATTGCCCGAGCGGCTGCCGGTGATGCGGGCGGTGCTGCCGAAGCCGCCGACGCAGCCGCCGCCCGCGCCCCCGGTGCCGTTGAAATCCACCGCCAGCGCACTCGCCGGCAAGCTCTCCTCGGTGTGGGCGCGCCTCAGCGGGCGGTAGCGGCCGGTTCGTTCAGCCCGCGCGGTTCGTTCAGCCCGCGACGGTGAGCGCACCCGCCGGCCCGGCCAGCACTTCGCCGATCAGCGCGGCCTGGTGGCCGCTCGCGCCCAAGCGGGCGAGCGCTTCGGCGGCGCACGCAGGAGGAAGCCCGGCGAGCAGTCCGCCCGAGGTCTGGGGATCGGCGAGCAGCGCATCGCCCGCCGCCTCGTTGGCGGGCGCGAGGCTGCTGGCGACCCCGCGGGCGGCGAGTTCGCGGGCGCCGGGAAGGGCGGGAAGGCTCGCGCGGTCGAGCCGTGCCGCCACGGCCGAGGCCACCAGCATCTCGCGCAGGTGAAGCGCGAGGCCGAAACCGGTGACGTCGGTGATCGCGCGGGCGCCGGCTTCGGCGAAGATGCGCCCGGCCTCGGCGTTGGTGCGGCGCATGGAGGCGATAGCGGCGGCGAGCCATTCCCCGCGGGCGAGGCCGCGCATGGCGGCGGCGAGCACGATGCCGGTGCCGAGCGGCTTGGTGAGCACGAGAAGATCGCCCGGCGCCAGCCCGCCCTTGCGCGCAATGGCGCCGGGGTCGGCGAGGCCGGTGACGGAGAAGCCGAGCGCCATCTCCGCCGCTTCGGCCGAATGGCCGCCGACGAGGGCGCATCCCGCCTGCTCGAGCACCCGGCCGGCGCCCTGCATCATGGCGGCGAGATCGGCCGCCCGCGCCCGCGGCGGCAGCGGGGGCAGGGTGGCGATGGCGAGCGCGGTCCAGGGCGCGGCACCCATGGCGTAGAGGTCGGAGAGGGCGTGGGCGGCGGCGATCTCCCCGAAGACGAAGGGATCGTCGAGGAAGGCGCGGAAGAAATCGACCGAGGAGACGAGCGCGCGGCCGGCCGGCGGCAGGGTGACGGCGGCGTCATCGGCCTCGGCGAGCCCCACCGGAATGTCCGGGCGGGCGGCTGGGGCGAGGCCGGCGAGGGCGATGGAGAGCGTTTCCGCCTCGATCTTGGCGCCACATCCGCCGCAGCGCATCTCGCCTGCCGCCATCGCCGTCGGGCGGGCGCTGGCGTATTGGGCCATCCAGCGGCGGTCGATGCGCTCCTTCCAGACCTGGACGGCCCGCCCGGAGGCGGTGAAGCGGCCGCGCCAGGCGAGCGCGGTGCCGTCACCGAGGCCGAGGATGGCGAGTGCTGCGCGCTGCGGGCGCCAGCGCGGCAGCGGCGCGCCGAGCGCGGCGGCGCGCAAGCCCTCGGCGAGCACCGGGCCGGCGCGCACCGCCCAGACCCCGGCCTTGGGGCGGGGCGTGGCGGCGAAGGCGGCGCAGTCTCCGGCGGCGAAGACGCCCTGGTGGGAAAGGCTCATCAGATCGGCCCCGACGCGGACGCAGCCGAGCGCGTCGCAGGCGAGCCCGGCGGCGGCCAGGAACGGGGCCCCGCCCACCCCGCTCGCCCACAGCGCGGCGGCGGCCGCGACCGTGCCGCCGTCGGCGAGCAGCAGCCTGCCGCCGTCGAACCCGGTGGCGCCGGCGCCGAGGCGCAACACGACGCCGGCGCGTTCGAGGGCGAGGCGGGCGAGGCGCCGCGCGCGCCGGGGTGCCGCGGGAAGCACCTCCGCCCCCTGCCCCACCAGCACCAGCCGCGCCCGCCCCTTCAGGCGCACCGCGAGGGCGAGGGCGAGTTCCACCCCCGCCGGGCCGGCGCCGACGACGGCGAGCGCCGCGCCGGGGGCGAGGGTGACCTCGAGGGCGGCGAGGCGCTCGAGGAAGCGCCCGATCGGCTTGACCGGAATGCCGGCGCCGGGAGGCATCAGCGGCGTGCCGCCGAGATTGAGGGAGAGGAGATCGAACGGGATCGGCGGCCTGCCCGCCACCCGAACGCCGCGGGCGGCGAGATCGAGCGCGTCCGCCTCGGCCAGGAGCAGCCGCGCGCCGGCGGCGGCGGCGAGCGGGGCGAGGTCGATATGGGCCTCGTCGAACGAGCACTCGCCGCGCAGAAGCGCGGGGAGTGCGCCGGAATAGGGGGTGTGGGGCTCGCGGGCGATCAGGGTGGTGCGCAGGCCGGGCACCGGGTTCATGGCGAAGCGCCGCAGCACCTCGACATGGGCATGGCCGGCGCCGAGGAGGATGAGATCGGCGCGCGCGGAGGCCGGCGTCATCCGCGGCGGGAGGAAGTCTCGGGACGGAATTGCGCGGGCATGACGCACCGATTATACGGCGCGGCCGCCGGATCGGCCAGGGCGCCCGCTGTGCAATCGGAGATCGTGTAGCCAGGTCCGGGCTGTGCGGATGGGCTTCCGCCGAAGTCTTACCGTGTTCTAAATTTCGCTTGCAACCCTGAATGGAATATCATAAAAGAAACGCGTCGGCGCTCGTAGAATCGCTCCCGGCGCGCAAGGGTTTCATGGCGAAGGATCCTCCCACATGTGGGTTGTGCATTGCCTGAACGCGTGCCGCGTGGTTGCGCGAAAGGTCATTCCGCACCTTCCCCACAAAGTTGTCGCGGTCGCCGCCACCATTCCCATCGCGATCACGAGCTATGCCGTCGCGGTGAGCCTGATGAACGCGCCGCGCCCGCCCAAGCCCGACCCCGCCTGCGGCTGCAAGGTGAGCTGGCAGGCGCCGACGGTCTATGTTTCGCCGACGGTGTGGAAGCAGCTCGCCAACTCCGGCTTCTTCAGCCCCCCGGTCCTGCCCGGCGGCGGGTTCGTTCCGACGAGCTTCACCCCGACCCTGGGCCCGCCCGGCTCCACTCCGCCCGGCACCATTCCTCCGGGTACCACGCCGCCGGGAACCACTCCGCCCGGCACCACGCCGCCGGGAACGACCCCGCCGGGGACGCCGGTGCCGGAGCCCGCTTCGGCGCTGCTGCTGCTCACCGCACTGCTCGGACTCGCCGCCCTGCGTCATCGCCCGACCCCGCGTCGCCACGGGGCCCGATAGCGCGGCGGGGCATTTTCATTCCTGGCGCAAGGGTGTAGAATACGTCTTTGAGACGGGGCGGTAATATTCGGCCCCGGCAAGGCACGTCCGCCCAGGCAAGAAAGCGCCACCTGTCGCCATGAGCCGCCCGCCGCTTCCCACTCGCCGCACCCTGCTCGCGACCGTTCCCGCCGCCCTCGCCGCGACCTCGCTCGCCACGTCCGCCTCCGCCGCCGCTCCCATCGTTGGCGGTGGCCTCGCCTTCGTGATGAACTCGGCGGCGGCCAACATCGGCGTCATCGACATGGCGCGCGAGCGCGAGATCGCGCGGCTGCCGGTGTTCCGCCAGCCCCACCATTGGGCGCTGGCGCCCGACGGGCGCACGCTCCTGGTCGGTGACGCCGCCGGCAACGGGCTCTTCTTCCTCGACCCGGCGCGGGGGACCATGCTCGGCCACCGCCCCTTCCCCGATCCCTACCAGCTCTGGTTCAGCCCCGACGGGCGCTTCCTGGTCACCGCCGCGCTCCGCCTCAACCGCGTCTATGTCTGGCAGCCCGGGACCCTGCGCCTGCTCAAGCGGTTCGACATCGCCTCGATGCCCAGCCACATCGCCTTTGCCCCCGATTCCTCCATGGTCTATCTCTCGCTGCAGGGCACCGACCGGCTCGCCGCCATCGATCTTGGCGCACTCGCGCTGCGCTGGGTGGCGCCCGTCGGCCCGGCGCCGGCGGGGGTGATGTGGCACCGCGGACAATTGCTCGTCGGCATCATGGGTTCGGACTATGTCTCGGTGGTCGATCCCGCGGACGGGCGGGTGCGCGAGCGGCTGCCGGCGGGCAAGGGAGCGCACGCGCTGTTCCTCGACCCCGAGGAGCGGCGCATCTACGTCGGCAACCGCATCGCCGGGACCATCACCGCATACGACGCGGCGAGCCTCGCACGCGTCCGCACCTACGACCGGCCGGGCGGGGCCGATTGCATGGGCTTTGCCCCCGACGGGCGGATCTGGATGACCCTGCGCTGGGCCGCCCACGTCGCCATCCTCGACCCGGCGAGTGGACGCTCCACCACCTTCCCGGTCGGGCGGTCGCCGCACGGGCTGTTTCTCTCCAACTCCCCCACCCTGGCCTCGCGCCAAGGGCAGATGCTCAACAGCGCCTGAGGCGGCCACGATGCTGCGCTATTTCTTCCAGGACCCTTTCAACGCGCTCGCGGGCTGGCTGCAGAGCCATCTCGTGCTGCCGATCCTCTACGCCACCGGCGGGATGCGCTGGGAGGACATCGGCTTCGGCTGGTCGCTGTTCGCGGTCTATGGCCTCGCCCAGGTGCTGGTCACCTTCGCGGTCTGCCTGCCGCTCGAACAACTCGCCCCGGTAGAGCGGCGCCCGCTCGGGCGGGAAGTACTGACCGACGTGTTCTACACCCTGCTCTCGCGGGTCGGGCTGCTGCCCATCGTCACCTTCGTGCTGTTCTACCAGGTGCAGGTGACGGTGACCGGATTCTTCGTCGATCGCGGCTGGATTCCGCCCACGCTCGAGACCCTGCTGCCCGGCCTGCTCGGCCACCCGGTGGCGACGTTCTTCCTCTACGCCGTCATCCTCGACTTCGCGGATTATTGGCGCCATCGGCTCTCCCACCGGTTCGACTGGTGGTACGCGCTGCACGCCGTCCATCACGCGCAGCGGCAGATGACCTTCTGGTCGGACGACCGCAACCACCTGCTCGACGATTTCCTCTCCGCCCTGTGGTTCGGCGCGATCGCGCTGGCGATCGGCATTCCGCCCTTCCAGTTCCCGCTGCTGGTGCTGCTGCTGCGCTTCGTCGAAAGCCTCTCGCACGCCAATGCGCGGGTCTCCTTCGGCTGGCTCGGGGAACGGCTGGTCGTCTCGCCGCGCTTCCACCGGGCGCACCACGGCGTTCCCGCCGCCGGCCGGCAAAGCTGCAACTACGGCGGGGTGCTGCCGTGGTGGGACATGATCTTCGGCACTGCGGACTTCAGCTCCCGCTACGCGCCGACCGGCGATCCCACCGCGGAGGAGGCGATGGCGAGCGGCTCCTATCCGGCGCAACAATGGGCCGGGGTGCGCCGGCTCGGCCGCACGCTCCTCGGGCGCAAGCTGCTCGGGCAGGGATCCGCCGGCTATAGCCGGTAGGCCTCTCTCGGCAGGCGCGCGGTGAGATCGAACGCGACCGCCGCCGCCTCGTCCAGCCCCAGCCTGCCGCTCGCCACCAGTTCGGCGAGGAAGGCGCAGTCGATCCGGCGGGCGACGTCGTGGCGGGCGGGAATCGAGAGGAAGGCGCGGGTGTCGTCGTTGAAGCCCACCGTGTTGTAGAAGCCCGCCGTCTCGGTCGCCTGGCGGCGGAAGCGCAGCATTCCCTCCGGGCTGTCGTGGAACCACCAGGGCGGGCCGAGCCGCAGACAGGGGTAGTGGCCGGCGAGCGGGGCGAGTTCGCGCGCGTAGCTCGACTCATCGAGGGTGAAGAGGATGAGCGTGAAATCGGCCCGGTTGCCGAAGCGGTCGAGTAGCGGCTTGAGTTCGCCGACATAGCCGGTGCGGGTCGGGAGGTCGGCGCCGCGGTCGCGCCCGTAGGCGGCGAACAGCGCCGGGTTGTGGTTGCGCCAGGCGCCGGGGTGAAGCTGCATCACCATTCCGTCCGCGCAGGACATCGCCGCCATCTCGGTCAGCATCTGGGCGCGGAACAGCTCCGCGTCCGCCCCCGAGGCGCCGCCGGCGCGGACGCGGGCGAAGAGCGCCCGGCAGTCGGCGAGGGAGAGGTCGGCGGTACGCGCGCTGGGGTGGCCGTGATCGGTCGCGGTCGCTCCGGCCTCGGCGCGGAAGTAGGCGCGCCGGGCGGCCAGGGCGGCGAGATAGCCCTCCCAGCTGCCGGTTCCGTGGCCGGTGAGCGCCTCCAGCCGATCGAGGTTGGCGGCGAACTCCGCCCGCTCGGGGTCGGTCACGTCGTCGGGGCGGAAGGTGGAGAGCACGCGCCCGCCCCAGCCCGAGGCGCGGATCGCGCGGTGGTGGGGGAGCTGGTCGAGCGCACCCTCGGTGGTGGCGATCGCCGCGATGTCGAAACGCTCGAACAGGGCGCGGGGGCGGAATTCGGGCCGGGCGAGTGCTGCGTTGATGGTGTCGAAATAGAAATCCGCCGTCTCGGCCTCGAGGCGCACCGCGATCCCGAAGATGGTGGCGAAGACATGGTCGAGCCAGAGCCGGGAGGGGGTGGCGCGGAACAGCGCATAGCGGGCGGCGAAGCGGCGCCAGATGGTGCGCCGGTCGGGCTCGACCGCGCCCTCGCCGCCGGGGATGCCCAGTTCCCCGAAGGAGACGCCCTGGCTGTAGAGCATGCGGAGCAGGTAGTGGTCGGGCCAGAGGAAGAGCGAGACCGCATCCTCGAAGGGGTGGTTCCCGGCGAACCAGGCGGGATCGACATGGCCGTGGGGGCTGACGATCGGCAGCCGTTCGATGCCGGCGAAGAGTTCGCGCGCGATCCCCCGCGTCGCCGGATCGGGGGGAAAGAGCCGGTCGGGGTCGAGGGTGAGCGGGCTGCCCATCGGCTCAATCCTCGCCCAGGACGGCGACGGCGGAAACGCTCGCCCGCACCCGCTGCGGTCCGGCGAGCGCGCTCGGAGCGGGGACGGCGCGAGCGGCGGAAAACAGCATCGGGCGCGGGGGCGGCGGGCCGGCGCCGCCGAGCGTGATCTCCCGGAAATGATCGAAGCGCAGGCCAAGGAGTTTCGCCGCCTGCCGGGCGCGCGCCCGCAGCCGGGTGATGGCGAGCGCCATCGCCCGCTGTTCGGCCGCCGCCACGGTCCGGCGGGCGAGACCCCAGGCGAGGGTTTCGACCACCAGCCCCTTGGCCTGGAGGCTGCCCACCAGCGCGAGCAGGGCCTGGGAGTCCGCACCGGCGAGCATCAGGGTCTGGCTCGCCTGCCAGCGGCCGTCCGGCGCGGCAAGATGCCAGACGCTGTAGCCGCCGGTGCTCACCCGCACGCCCTTGACCGCGCGGGCGCGGAGGATGGCCTGGGCGATCATGCGGTTGACCGCGGCCTGGGTGGACGCCGCGTCGGCCCCGCGGTGATCGGCGCGCAGGCTGGCGCGGAGGCGGTCCGCGGCGACCGCGACCGAAGCCGAGGCGTCGAGGCGCAGGAGCGTGGCGGCGCGGGCGGCCGGGGCGATGAAAAGGCCGGTGGCGACGAGCAGGGCAAGGACATACGGGCGCATCGCGGTTCCTCGGTCGGGCCCGGCGGTGCGGCACTGCCGGTTCGGGACGGATCATGGCCCGCCTCGCGCCCACCGGGCAAGCGGCGCCATTGGCCAAGCGGCGCCATTGGCAAGCAGATGCGACTTGCGTTAACGAATTTTCAACCGTTCGGCTGCCACGGTCCGAAAGCGGCCGGGCAACCGGCCGCGACATCGGGCGTGGGGAAGGCAGTGGCAAGCGCAAGCGTTCGCCGGGGGTGGTTGGCCTTCGGCGCCCTGGTCGTGTGGATCTGCCGCCTGGCCGTGGTTCTGGCGCTGGTCGGAGCCTGGACAGCGCTCGAGCTGCGGGCGGTGCGCCAGCGCACCGTCGCGGATTTCTCCAATGCGGGCACCGTTGCCCGCGGCGCCATCGATACGCTGCTCGCCCATGTCGGCCGCGTCGGCGGCGCGATCGACGCCGCCGATCTCGCCACCCCGGACCGCATCGCGCTGACCGCCCATCTGCTGCGCCTCGATCCGCTGGTGAGCCCGGCACGCGGGCTCTTCCTCTACGATGCCGCGGGCCGTTTTCTGGCCGCGACCGAACCGCTCTCGCCCGCGGGCGGCGAGGTCGCCGACCGGTTCTGGTTCCAGAACACGCTCGCCCAGCCCGGGCTGCGCACCCCCCTGGTCTCACCGCCGACCACCGATCCGGTGACCGACGCGCGCGGCTTCCTGCTCACCCGCGCGATCGCCGACACCGCCGGCAGGGCGGCGGGCGTGGTCGGAACGCTGCTCCGCCCGCAGGCGATGCGTGCGCTGCTGGTGCCCACCATCCTCACCCGCCCCGGCACTATCCTGCTGACCCGCGCCGACGGGGTGAGCCCCGTCTTCCGTGTCGTCCGGCCGGCAGGCCCGGCCTCGCCGCGGCAAAAACTGTTCGAGCACGCCATCCACCGGCTGCTGCATATCGTCGGCTGGTCCCCGGTCGTGCAGGTCTCGCTGCCGCTGGCGGGCGGGCTGATGTGGCAAGCCCGGCTCGACTTCGTCTCCGGCATGACCGCGCAGGAGCGCAACGACCTGCTGTGGCATAGTGGCCTGCTGGCGCTCGGCGCCGTCATTCTCGCCTTCCTCATCCGGCTGCCGGCACCGCGGCGGGAAGCGTCCGCGGCGCTCGGCGGGGGAACCCCTGCGCTGGCACCCGAACTCGACGTGGAGTGGATCTGGGAGATCGACCAGCGCGGGCTGCTCGTGGGCGTGGCCGGCAACGCGCCCGAATCGCTGGTGGCCGCGGTGGGAGCGGACTTCCTCGCCATGGCCGAGGGGGACGGCCGGGCGGCGGTGCTGCGCAATGCGCTGGTCAAGCGCGAGGCGATCGCCGATCTCGATCTGGCACTGACCCTGCCGAGCAGCGCCGGAGGTGCCCGCCGCCGCTTCCGGCTGAACGGCCGCCCGGTCGCCGAGACCGGAGGGATGTGGGGCAGCGCCCGCGAGATCCTGAGCGAGCCCGAGGCCCGGCGGGGCAGCACCCGCCGCATGCCCGACCCGGTACTGCGCATGTCCGGCTGAACCGCAGCCTCGCCGACCCGCTCCCGCGCTGACTGCGGGCGGAGCGGATCGCGGCGGCCGATCCCGCGGGGTCGGGTGCTGGCGTCCGGCGAGGGCGGCGGGCCGGCGCGCCAGGATCAAAAGCGAAAGTTCTTTGGTTCTTTCTTCCAAGAAAGAACAACCCTTGTTCTTGCACACATTACAAAATTTCTCGTCGATGAAGATGCACCCCGGTCGCAAGCAAACCGGGCGCGGGGCGGCGAGACGCTCGCCTTGGGCACCGCCGGCCGGAGGCGCTGCCCCGCTGGAGCCCGGCGGTCGGGGTCGGGCTGGACAGGGCGGCGGGAGGTCCGCACTCTGCGCCCGGACCTTGCCGGGAGCACACCATGGCCGGAACTGAAGCCCTGCTGGTGATCGACGTGCAGAACGACTTCCTGCCCGGCGGGGCGCTCGCGGTGCCCGCCGGCGATGCGATCGTCCCGCTCGTGAACCGCCTCGCCGCCGGCTTCACCGAGGTCGTGCTCACCCAGGACTGGCACCCGGCGGACCATTTCTCCTTCGCCAGTCGCCACCCCGGCCATGCGCCGTTCGAGACCATCGCCGCCCCCTACGGACCACAGACCCTGTGGCCGGACCATTGCGTCATGGGCACCGCCGGCGCCGCGCTCGCGGCCGGGCTCGACATTCCCCACGCCGGGCTGATCCTGCGCAAGGGCCGCCGGCGCGACGTGGACAGCTACTCCGCCTTCCTCGAGGCCGACCGCGAGAGCCGCACCGGGCTCGACGGCTGGCTCGCCGCCCGCGGCATCGGCGCCGTCGTGCTCTGTGGTCTGGCCACCGACTATTGCGTCGCCGCCTCGGCGATCGACGCCCGCCGCTGCGGGCTCGCGGTCACGGTGATCGAGGAGGCCTGCCGGGCGATCGATCTCGACGGCTCTCTCGCCCGCGCGCGCGGGGCGATGCGGGCGGCCGGGGTGGAACTGCGCTGAGCCGGGCGTTTCCGGTTGCGGGCGGCCGGCGGCGCCGATAACGTGGCCTGGTTGGGGGGCCGCGGCATGGCAGGCGATCGCGAAGTTGCCTTCGAGGCCGAGGCGCCGGCGGGGCGCGAACCGGGGACCGGGCCGCTGCTTTCGCTCGCTGGCATCGTCAAGCAGTTTCCCGGCTGCCGCGCCAACGACGGCATCGATCTCGAAATCGCCGAGCACGAGATCCACGCCCTGCTCGGCGAGAACGGCGCCGGCAAGAGCACGCTGGTCAAGATCCTCTATGGCGTGCTGCGCGCCGACGAAGGTGAAATCCGCTGGCGGGGGCGGCCGGTTGCCTTCTCGAGCCCGGCGGCGGCGCGGGAACGCGGCATCGGGATGGTGTTCCAGCACTTCTCGCTGTTCGATTCGCTGACCGTCGCCGAGAACATCGCCCTCGGGCTCGACCAGCCGGAAAGCCGGCGTGGACTGGGCAACCGGATCGCCGAGATATCCGCCCGCTACGGGCTGCCGCTCGATCCCCATCGCGTGGTCCATGATCTATCGGTGGGCGAACGCCAGCGCATCGAAATCATGCGCTGCCTGCTGCAGAATCCGAAACTCCTCATCATGGACGAGCCGACCTCCGTGCTCACCCCGCAGGAGGTGGAGCGGCTCTTTGCCACGCTGCGCCGGCTCGCCGCCGAAGGCTGCGCCATCCTCTACATCAGCCACAAACTCGAGGAGGTGCGCGCGCTCTGCTCGCGGGCCACCATCCTGCGCCTCGGGCGGGTGGTCGGGCGCTGTGCGCCGGCCGAGAAGAGCGCGCGCGAACTCGCCGAGATGATGATCAATGCGCGGTTGCAGCCGCAGAACTTCGCCCACCGGGCCGCGCGGGAGCAGCCGGCGAGGCTGGAGATCGCGGGATTGAGCCAGCGCTCCGCCCACACCTTCGGCACCACCCTCACCGACATTTCCCTGCGCGTCGCGGGCGGAGAAATCGTCGGCATCGCCGGCATCGCCGGCAACGGCCAGGCGGAACTGATGGAGACGCTCACCGGCGAGCAATTGAGCCCGCAAGCCGAGACCATCCGCCTCGACGGGGCGGCCGTGGGCAGGCTCGGGCCGCGGGAGCGGCGGCGGCGCGGCGGCGCCTTCCTGCCCGAGGAGCGCAACGGGCACGGCGCGGTGGGGACGATGTCGCTGGCCGAGAACGCCTATCTCTCGGGTGCGGTCCGCAAGGGGTTGCAGCGGCTCGGCTTCGTCGATCGCGGGCGCACGCGGGAATTCGCGCTCGAGATCATCGCCGGCTTCGACGTCCGTACCACCGGGCCGGACGCCGAGGCGCGCGCGCTTTCGGGCGGTAATCTGCAAAAGTTCCTGGTCGGGCGCGAAGTGCTGCAGAATCCGGGGATTCTGGTGCTCAATCAGCCCACCTGGGGGGTCGACGCCGGGGCCGCGGCGGCGATCTACACGGCGATCGCCGCCCTCGCCCGCGCCGGGGCGGCGGTTCTCGTCATCTCCCAGGACCTCGACGAGATCCTGATGCTATGCGACCGCATCGCCGTGCTCGCGGCCGGGCGATTGTCTGCGCCGATGCCGGTCGGCGAGGCGACCATCGAGCACATCGGCCTCCTGATGGGCGGTTCCGCGGCACCGTCGCCGGCGCGCGATGCGCAAGCGGCGCAGGGAGGCACCGCGCGATGATGCTGCGGCTCGAGCCGCGCGGCGAACGGGCCGCGCTCTGGGTCTATGGCGCGCCAGCGCTCGCTCTCGTCTGCACCGTGCTGATCACCGGGGCGATCTTTGCCATCCTCGGCGCGCCTCCGGTCAAGGCCATCGAAACGTTCCTGCTCTCGCCGCTCGATACGCTCGCGGGCGTCGCCTCGGTGCTGGTGCGCTCGGCGCCGCTGATCCTGATCGGGATCGGGCTCGCGCTCTGCTATCGCGCCAGCGTCTGGAACATCGGCGCCGATGGGCAGTTCACGGTCGGCGCCATCACCGGCGGCGGCATCGCGCTCAACTTCCCCCATGCGCCCTTCGCGCTGCTGTATCCCGCCGTGCTCGTCGCCGGTATCGCGGGGGGGATGGCCTATGCCGCGATCGTCGCACTGCTGAAGCTGCGGTTCAACGCGAGCGAGATCCTCACCAGCCTGATGCTGACCTATATCGCGCAACTGCTGCTGGTCTGGCTGGTGACCGGCCCCTGGCGGGATCCGCATGGGTTCGGCTTTCCCCAGTCGGCGATGTTCCCGGACGCGGCCACCACGCCCGACGTGTTTCCCGGCACCGGCATCCATCTCGGCTGCCTGCTCGCGCCGCTGCTCGCGCTTCTGGTCTGGCTGCTGATGACCCGCTCCACCCTCGGGTTCCAGCTGCGCGTGCTGGGAGCGGCACCGCGGGCGGCGCGCTATGGCGGGTTCAGCCAGGCGCGGCTGACCTGGATCGCGCTTCTGGTCAGCGGCGGGCTCTCCGGACTCGCCGGCATCATCGAGGTGACGGGGCCGATCGGACAGCTCACCACCAGCATCACCCCGGGCTACGGCTTCACCGCCGTCATCGTCGCCTTCCTCGGCAGGCTGCATCCGGTGGGGGTGATTTTCGCCGGTCTGCTGCTCGCGCTGTCCTACCGCGGCGGCGACGCGGCGCAGATCAGCCTCGGCATGCCCAACGCGGTGACCGGCATCTTCCAGGGCATTCTGCTGTTCTGCCTGCTCGGCGCCGACGTGCTCATCCTCTACCGCGTCCGGCTGCGCCGGCGGGCGCGGCTGGCCCCGGTGGCGGCGACGGAGCGAGCGTCGTGAGCGTGGCAGGCGGCGGCATCCTGGTCAGCATCGTCAGCGCCTCGACGCCGCTCCTGCTCGCCGCCTCGGGCGAACTGGTGGCCGAGAAGTCCGGCGTGCTCAATCTCGGCGTGGAGGGGATGATGCTGATCGGGGCAATCGCCGGGTTCGCGACCGCCCATGTGACCGCAAGCGCGCCGCTCGGGGTGCTCGCGGCGGCGGCGGCCGGGGCTGCGATCTCGATGATCTTCGCGGTGCTGACGCTGGCGCTGCTCACCAACCAGATCGCGACCGGTCTCGCGCTCACCATCTTCGGCCACGGCTTCGCCGCCCTGCTCGGCGCCCGCTTCGTGGGCATCGCCGCCCCCACCCTGCAGCGGCTGCCCCTCCCGTTGCTCGCAGACATTCCCTATCTCGGTCCGGTCCTGTTCGACCAGACCGCGCTCGGCTACGCTTCGTTCGCCATTCTCGGTGCGATCGCCTGGTTCCTCGCCCGCACCCACGCGGGGCTGACGCTGCGCGCGGTGGGAGACAACCACGACGCGGCCCACGCCATCGGCCACCCGGTGCGCGCCATCCGCTACGGCGCGATCGGCTTCGGCGGCGCCATGGCGGGCATGGGCGGAGCCTATCTTTCGCTGTTCTATTCGCCGCTCTGGTCGCAGGATTTGACCGCCGGGCGGGGCTGGATCGCGCTCGCGCTGGTGGTGTTCTCGGCCTGGCGGCCGCTGTGGCTGCTGGTGGGCGCCTATCTCTTCGGCGGCATCACCTTTCTTTCGCTCTACCTGCAGGGGTTCGGCGTCGCCATCCCCTCGCCGTTCATCTCCATGCTGCCCTACGTCGGCACGGTGGCGGTGCTGGTGCTGATCTCGCGCGATCGCCGCCGCATCCGACTCAACCAGCCCGCCTGCCTCGGCCAGCCGTTCCATGCCGCCGCCTGACCCGGCGGGGGAGGTCACGGACGCCGATCTCGCGCTGCTGCGCCGCGCCTTCGCGGTGGCGCGGCGCGCGCGCGAGCAGGGCAACCACCCGTTCGGCTGCGTGCTCGCCGAACCCGACGGGACCGTGCTGCTGGAGCAGGAGAACGGCTTTCTTCCCGCCCGCGACAGGACCGGCCACGCCGAACTGGTGGCGATGCGCCGCGCCGGCGTCGCCTTCCCGCCCGAGCGCCTGCGCGGCGCCACGCTCTACAGCTCCGCCGAGCCCTGTGCGATGTGCGCGGGGGCGATCTACTGGGTCGGCGTCGGGCGGGTGGTCTATGGGCTCGGGGAGCGCGGGCTGCGCGCGATCACCGGCGCGCACCCCGACAATTCGACGCTCGATCTTCCCTGCCGGGTGGTCTTCGACGCCGGGCAGCGGCCGGTCGCCGTGGCCGGGCCGCTGCTTGAAGCCGAGGCGGCGGCACTGCACGCGGGTGCCTGGTAGCGATGCCGGGCAAACCTTTGCTTGCAGGTTTCGGCACGAAACCTATGCTGTCGGATGGTGTGCGGCCAAGGCCGCGGGCCACCGCCGCCGGCCGGCGGGCCTGGTCGCTTCGGGGATGAAGGGGAGAAACAGATGTCGCAGATCGGACGCCGCGAATTCGCCACCCTGCTCGCCGGCTCCGCCGCGGCGCTCGCGGCCGGCGGGGCGGAGCCGGCCTCGGCGGCGGCGCCGCTCAAGGTCGGGTTCGTCTATCTCGGCCCGGTCGGGGATTTCGGCTGGACCTACCAGCACGACGTGGGTCGCAAGCAGGCGGTCGCGCACTACGGCGGCAAGATCGTCACCACCTTTGTCGAGAACGTGCCCGAGTCACCCAGCTGCCAGGCGGTGTTCGAGGATCTCGCCGCCAAGGGCAACCAGCTGATCTTCGGCACCTCCTTCGGCTATATGAACTACATGGTGCGGGTGGCCAAGCGCTATCCGCACGTGATGTTCGAGCACTGCACCGGCTACAAGCGCGCCGCCAACCTCGCCACCTACAACATCCGCTTCTACCAGGGCCGCTACGTCCAGGGGGTGATCGCGGGCAGCCTCTCCAAGACCGGGGTGGCGGGCTATGTCGCCTCGGTGCCGGTGCCCGAGGTGGTGCAGGGGATGGATGCGTTCCTGCTCGGCATGCGCAGTGTCAACCCCAAGGCGCAGCTGAAGTTCGTGATGATCGACAGTTGGTACGACCCGGGCAAGGAAGGCGACGCGGCGAAGGCGCTGATCGACCAGGGCTGCGACATCATCACCCAGCATACCGACAGCCCGGCGCCGCTGCAGACCGCAGCCTCGCACGGGATCAAGGCATTCGGGGAAGCAACCGACATGATCAAGTTCGCGCCCAAGGACCAGCTTACCGCCATCGTCAACAACTGGGGCGGCTACTACATCCAGCGCATCGGCTTGGCGCTCGCCGGCAAGTGGCACAGCACCGACACCTGGGGCGGCGTGCACTCCGGAATGCTCGAGATGGCACCTTTCCGCAACATGCCGGCGTCGACCGAGGCGCTCGCGGTGAAGACGGTGGCGGCCATCGGGGCCCACCGCAACCGCATCTTCGTGGGACCGCTGACCAACCAGCAGGGCAAGGTCTTCGTGCCCGCTGGCGAGGTGATGAGCGACGCCGCACTTTCGGGCCTGCAGACACTGGTGGACGGGGTGGAGGGCCATCTCGGCTGAGCGTGCCGGTTGCGGCGCGGGAGCGCCGGCGCGGACGCCGGGAAGGAAGGATCTGCAAGCAGCCGCGAGGCGGCGGGCGCAGGTGCACGTTGCGCAGGACGACGGGAAGCCGATAGAGGGGGCGAATGTCACATTCGCACGAACATGGGGCTGGCCAGGCACGCGGCCACCACGGGCATGGGCAGTCGGGCCACGGGACGGCAGCGCTGGGTCGCGCCTTCGCCATCGGCGCCGCGGTCAATCTCGCCTTCGTCCTCGGCGAGGTCGGGTTCGGTCTGGCCGCTAACTCGATGGCGCTGCTCGCCGATGCCGCGCACAATTTCGGCGACGTGCTCGGCCTTCTGCTGGCCTGGTGGGCGCAGACGCTGGCCGGGCGGATACCGACGCCCCGGCGTACCTACGGCTTCCGCCGATTCTCCATCCTCGCCGCGCTGATCAACGCGAGCGTATTGCTGATCGGTGTCGGCGTGATCGCAGCGGAGGCGGTGCGGCGGCTGCTTGCGCCCGAACCGGTGGGCGAGATCACCGTGATGGCGGTGGCGGCGGCGGGCATTCTGGTCAACGGCGGCTCGGCGCTGCTGTTCTTCGGTGCCCGCGCCCACGACCTCAACGTGCGGGCGGCCTTCACCCACCTTGCGGCGGACGCGGTCGTTTCGCTCGGGGTGGTCGCCTCCGGCCTGGTGGTACTGGCAAGCGGGTGGCAGGTGGTCGACCCTCTGGCCGGGCTCGCGGTGGCGGGGGTGATCCTATGGGGAACTTGGGGGGTGATGCGATCGAGCCTCGATCTCGCGCTCGACGCGGTGCCCGAGACGGTCGATCGCGACGCGGTGGAGGCGTGGCTCGCCGCGCTGCCCGGCGTGCGCGGAGTGCACGATCTGCACATCTGGGCGCTATCCACCACCGAAACCGCGCTCACCGCCCACCTCGTTCGCCCCGGGGCCGGGCCCGACGACGCGCTGCTGACCGACGCCGCGGAAGGGCTCTGCGAGCGCTTCGGGATTGTCCACGCGACCTTGCAGGTGGAGGACGGGGTCGGCTGCGCCCTGGCCGAAGGCTGCCTTGGCGGGCAGGAGCATCGCCATCTTGGCGAAACCACCGCGGCGTCCTAAAAGCGCCGCGACGGAGAGGTGCCAGAGCGGTCGATCGGGGCGGTCTCGAAAACCGTTGTACGTTTGTGCGTACCGTGGGTTCGAATCCCACCCTCTCCGCCAACCCGGAACAAAGCGGGGCAGGCCGCCTGCCGCCGGTTTTACGCCGCCTGCGGCGGCCAACGCGCGGAGCAGGTTGCCCCTTGATCCCATCATCCTGACTTTGTCATCGGCGGCCTCGATGCTTCCGGCGAGTGCGCGGAGGTGATCGCGGCGATCGCCGCCCTCTGCTCCGCGCAGCCGCCGGCGCGCGGTGTTGGCAAACGGGGGCGGGGGCGGTCGCGGGGGCGCTACAACGTGTTCGGCGTGCGCGGCGGCGCCGGCGGGCAGATCTGCGCCCAGGAGAACAACGCCGGCGTCAGCACGGTCGCGCAACTGTTCTGACGGCGGCCGCCTTCATGTCCCGCGGTTGGCGCGGAGCAGGAACTCGCGGCCGAGTTTCACCCGCGGCTCGCCGTCGTAGGCGATGACGTCGGCGGTGGCGTAGGTTTCGCTCCACGCCTCGGGGATGAAGCTGCC
>DAHWFB010000070.1 GCA_027326105.1 Acetobacteraceae bacterium | reverse complement strand
TCTTCGCCGCCGCCGCCGCGGGAAAGCTGAAGGCGCTCTGGATCATGGCGACCAACCCGGCGGCCAGCCTGCCCGAGACCGATCTGGTCCGCGCCGCGCTCGCCCGCTGCCCGTTCGTCGCGGTCTCCGACTGCTGGCCGACCGAGACCACCGCGCGCGCCACCCTCGTCCTCCCCGCCGCCGGCTGGGGCGAGAAGGAGGGCACGGTGACCAATTCCGAGCGCATGATCTCCCGCCAGCGCGCCTTCCGCCGCCCGCCGGGCGAGGCGCGGGCGGACTGGCGGACGCTCGCCGATCTCGCCGCCCGGCTGGGCTTCGGCCAAGCCTTCGCCTGGCGCGATCCGGCGGCGATCTTCCGCGAGCACGCCGCGCTCTCCGCCTTCGAGAACGACGGCGCCCGCCGCTTCGACATCGGCGCGCTCGCCGCCCTCTCGGACCAGGAGTACGCCGCCCTGCCGCCCACCCGCTGGCCCGCCCCCGCCTCCGGCCCGGGGTCCGAGCGCCTGTTCGCCGAGGGCGGCTTCCCCACGGCAGACGGGCGCGCGCGCCTGGTCGCGGTGCGCACCCGCCTGCCCGCCGCCGGTCCCTTCCTGCTCAACACCGGGCGCGTGCGCGACCAGTGGCACACCATGACCCGCACCGGCCGCGCACCCCGGCTGATGGCCCACGCCGACGCCCCGCGCCTGGCGCTCGCCCCCGAGGACGCCGCCCGCCTCGGCCTCGCCGCGGAGGATCTGGTGCGCATCACCACCGCGACCGGCAGCGCCGTGGTGCCCGCCGCGCCGGACCCGGCCCAGGCGGCGGGAGAATGCTTCCTTCCCATGCACTGGACCGACGCCTTCGCCTCCTCCGGCCCGGTCGGAAGGCTGATCACGACCCGGCTCGACCCCCACTCCGGCCAGCCCGAACTCAAGGCCGAGCCGGCGGCGCTGGAGCGGGTCGCGACCCGCTGGCGCGCCCTGATCCTCGCCGTCGATCCGGCGCCCCCGCCCGGCGCGCACTTCTGGGCCCGCGTTCCGCTCGAACATGGCCACGGCTTCACCCTCGCCGGGTGGGACGACCCGCCCGATCCCGCCGCCCTGCTTCGCGCCCGCGCCGAAGACGGCCGCATCGAGGTGAGCGACCCCGCGCGCGGTCTTCATCGCCTCGCCCTGCTGCGCGGGGGCCGCCTGGTCGCCTGCCTCTTCCTCGCGACCGGTCCGGCGGCGCTGCCCGAGCGCGCGGCACTCGCCGCCCGCTTCCCCGCGGCCGATCCGCTCGCCCTGCTCGCCGGCCGCGCTCTCGCGGCCCCGCCCGCGGGTGCCATGGTCTGTTCCTGCTTCGCGGTGGGGCTGGCGACGCTGCGCGCCGCCATCGCTGAGCAGGGCCTGGCCTCGGTCGGCGCCATCGGCGCCGCGCTCCGCGCCGGCACGAACTGCGGCTCCTGCATTCCCGAACTCGAAAGGATCCTGCGCGATGCTCCCGCCTGCGCCGCCTGAATCCACCCCGCCTCAATCCGCCCCGCCTGAATCCACCCCGCCTGAATCCACTGCGCCTGAATCCACACCACCTCAATCCGCCCCGCTGCCCTTCCCGATCTTCCTGCCCCTGGCCGGCGTCCGGCTCGTCCTGCTCGGCGGCGGGGAGGAGATCGCGGCCAAACTCCGCCTGCTCGCCGGCAGCGGCGCCACCATCGAGGTCTTCGCACGCAGCCCGTGCGCGGGCCTCGCCGCCGCCATCACGGCATCCTCCGCCCGCCACCACGCGCGGGCCTGGGCGGCGGGGGATTTCGCCGCCGCCCGCCTCGTCTTCATCGGCCAGGACGAGCCCGAGCCCGCCGCCGCCGCGCGCGCCGCCCACGCCGCGGGCGCCCTGGTCAACGCCGTCGACCGCCCCGAATTCTGCGATTTTCTCGTCCCCGCCATCGTCGATCGCGCGCCGCTGCGCATCGCCATCGGCTCGGGCGGGTCCGCGCCCGCGCTCTCGCGGGATCTGCGCGCCCGCATCGAGGCCGCGGTTCCCGCCGCCTACGGTGCGCTCGCCGCCTTCTGCCGGGACTGGCGCGCCCGTGTCGCCGCCGCCCTCCCCGACCCCGACCGCCGCCGCCGCTTCTGGGACGGGGCCCTCGCCGGCCGCCCGGCGGCGCTGGCGCTGGCCGGCCGGAGCGCGGCCGCCGGCAGCGAACTCGCCGCGGCACTCGCCACCCACCAGGCCGCCCCGGCGCGCGGGCGGGTCAGCCTGGTCGGCGCCGGCCCGGGCGATCCCGATCTGCTCACGCTGCAGGGTCTGCGCGCGCTACAGACCGCGGACCTCGTGCTGCATGATTGCCTGCCCGGCCCGCGCGTGCTCGAGCTCGCCCGCCGCGGCGCGCGGCGGATCGACGTCGGCAAGCGCTGCGGGCGCCACGCCATGAGCCAGGCCGCGATCACCCGCCTGATGGTCGGGCATGCCTCCCGCGGCGCCCATGTCGTGCGCCTCAAGGGCGGCGATCCCTCCATCTTCGCCCGCGCCGGGGAGGAGATCGCGGCGCTCGAAGCCGCCGGCGTGCCCTTCACCGTCGTCCCCGGCATCACCGCCGCCTGCGCCGCCGCCGCCCGGCTCGCCCTGCCGTTGACCGATCGTGCGCTGGCCCATCGCCTGCACTTCCTCACCGGCCATGGCGAATCCGGTCCGGCGGAGGGTGAGGACTGGGCGGAACTCGCCGCCCGCGGCGGCACGCTCGCGATCTACATGGGCGCCCGCGCCCTGCCCGCGCTCGCCGCGCGCATGCTCGCCGCCGGTCTGTCGCCGGCAACGCCCGCCGTCGCCGTCGAGAACGCGACCCTGCCCGGGGAGCGCCGCATCGAGGCCACCCTCGGCACGCTCGCGGGCGCGCTCGGCGCCTGCTCCGGCCCCGCCCTGCTGCTGGTCGGCGCGGTGCTCGCCCGCCGCGTCGCCATCGCCTCGGCGCGGGCGGTGGCGGCCTGACTCAGGCGGCCCCGTAGCCGCCCCCGCCGGGGGTCGCCACCACCAGCGCGTCGCCCGCCGCAAGCTCGGCCCGCGCGGCGCCGGCGAGCGGTTCCACCCGCCCGTCCGCCCGCTCGATCCATTGCGCTCCCACCCGCCCCGGCGCCCCGCCGGCGAGCCCGAAGGGCGCCACCCGCCGGCGCGAGGCCACCACCACCGCGGTCATCGGCGCCAGGAAGCGCAGCCGGCGGATCACCCCGTCGCCCCCGCGCCAGCGCCCCGCCCCGCCCGATCCCGCGCGGACCGCGAACCGCTCCACCCGCACCGGAAAGCGGGTCTCGATCGTCTCGGGGTCGGTCATGCGGGTATTGGTCATGTGGGTCTGCACCGCCGAGGCCCCGTCGAAGCCGGGACCCGCCCCCATCCCGCCCGCAATCGTTTCGTAGTACTGCACCTCTGCATTGCCGAACAGAAGATTGTTCATGCTCGCCTGGGCGGACGCGCAGGCCCCGAGCGCGCCGAGCAGGGCGCAGCAGACCGCCTGCGAGACCTCGGTATTTCCCGCCACCACCGCGTGCCCGGCGGGCGGCGACAGGAAGCTGCCAGGGGGGATGCGGATCTCGATCGGCGCCAGGCAGCCTTCGTTGAGCGGGATGTCCTCGGCGATCAGGCAGCGGAACACATAGAGGATCGCCGCCCGCGTCACCGCCGGCGGGGCATTGAAATTGTCCGCCCCCGCCGGTCCGGTGCCGGAAAAATCGATCACCGCCCGCCGCTCCGTCCGCTCGATACGCACGGCGACGCGCAGCGGCCGGCCGTCGTCCATGGCATAGTCGAAGCTCCCGTCCTGCAACCGCCCGATCGCGCGCCGCACCGAGGCCTCCGCGTTCTCGCGCACGAAGTCCATGTAGCGCGCGACCTGCGCCCAGCCGTGCGCGGCCACCGCCTTGGCCAGTTCCCGCACCCCGGTCTCGTTGGCGGCGATCGCGGCGCGCAGATCGGCGATGTTCATCGCCGGGTTGCGCGCCGGCCAGGCCGCCCCCGCCAGCACCTCCCGCAGCGCCGCCTCGCGGAATTCCCCGCCCGAGACCAGCAGGAAATCATCGATCACCACCCCCTCCTCGGCCAGCGTGCGGGAGTCGGGCGGGGTCGAGCCCGGGGTGGTGCCGCCGATGTCGGCATGGTGCCCGCGGGCGGCGAGAAAGAAGCGCAGCGCCCGCCCCGTCTCGTCGAACACCGGCGTGATCACGGTGATGTCGGGCAGATGCGTACCCCCGCGATAGGGATCGTTGAGCGCGATCACGTCACCCGGCCGCAGCCCCCCGCCACGGCGCGCCAGCACATGGCGCACGCTCTCGCCCATCGCGCCGAGATGGACCGGAACATGGGGCGCGTTCGCCACCAGCCGGCCCTGCCCGTCGAACAGCGCGCAGGAAAAATCCAGCCGCTCGCGGATGTTGACGGATTGCGCGGTCTTGCGCAGCACCTCGCCCGCCTCCGCCGCGACACTCGCGAACAGCGCGTTGAAGAGTTCGAGCCGCACCGGGTCGGGCCGCTCGTCCGCGCCCGCGCGCACCGCCCTCGCCGGCCCGCCCTCGCGCTCCAGCACCAGCGTTCCCTCCGCCAGCATCCGCCCGCGCCAGCCCGGCGCGATGAAATTCGTCGCGTGCGCCTCGGTGATCAGCGCCGGCCCGAGGATGCTGTCGCCGGCCATGAGCGCTCCGCGCGCGAACACGGCCATCGCGGCGCCATCGGCGCCACGCACCTGATCGATCGCGACCGGCGCCCCCTGCCCGCGCTCCGCGACCGCAGGCTCGCCCACCAGCGCGCCCTCCGCCCGCGCCTCCGCCGCCACGGACGCCACCCGGATCTCCCGGCCCGGGCTCACGAATCCGAAGCGCGCGCGATGTGCCTCGGCGAACCGCGCGGCCATCTCCGCCGCCGTCGCGAAACCGACGGGGAGCGTCGATTCGGTGCCCGCGTAGCACAGCGCGGCGGTGAGCACGGAGCCGATCTCCTCCCGCGCCACCCCTTGCGCGGCCAGCGCCGCTTCCGCCTCCGCCCGGCAGAGCTCCGCCACGGCGGTGATTTCCGCCATCTCCGCCGGGGCGAGCGGCCGCTCCACCGCCCGTTCGCGCAGCACCGAAGCCGCGGCGAGGCCGATGCCGTAGGCCGAGAGCACGCCGGCGAGCGGATGCAGCAGCACGCGGCGCATCCCGAGCGCATCCGCCACCGCGCAGGCGTGCTGCCCGCCCGCCCCGCCGAAGGAGACCAGCGCGAACCCGGCGGGGTCGATCCCCCGGCGCAGCGAAACCTGCTTGATCGCGTGCGCCATGTTGGCGACCGCGATGTCGACGAACCCGGCGGCGATCTCGGCCGGGCTGCGCGCCATCCCCGCCGCCGCCAGTTCCCCGGCCAGCGCGGCGAACTTCTGCGCGACCACCGCAGCGTCGAGCGGTTCGTTCCCGTGCGGGCCGAAGAGGGCGGGAAACTGCCCGGCCACGATGCGCCCGAGCATCAGGTTGGCGTCGGTCACCGTCAGCGGGCCGCCCCGCCGGTAGCACGCGGGCCCGGGATCCGCACCCGCCGAATCCGGCCCGACGCGCAGCCGCGCGCCGTCGAAATGCAGGATCGAGCCGCCGCCCGCCGCCACCGTATGGATCGCCATCATCGGCGCCGCCAGCCGCACGCCGGCGATCTCGGTCTCGCTCACCCGCGCGAAGGCGCCGTCGTAGAGCGCGACGTCGGTCGAAGTGCCGCCCATGTCGAAGCTGATCAGCCGGTCGTAGCCCGCGCGCGCCGCGGTGCGCACGGCGCCGACGATGCCGCCCGCCGGCCCCGACAGCACCGCGTCCTTGCCGCGGAACGCCCCGGCCCGGGCCAACCCGCCGTGGGATTGCATGAAGTGCAGCGAAACGCCGGGAAGTTCCGCCGTCACCCGGGCCACGTGGGCGTCGAGCACCGGCGAAAGATAGGCGTCCGCCACGGTGGTGTCGGCGCGCGGCACCAGGCGCGGCAGCGCGCTGGTCTGGTGGCTCAGCGAGACCTGGGTGAAGCCCGCCGCCCGCGCCAGCTCGCCCAGCCGCAGCTCATGGGCGGGAAAGCGCCAGGCGTGCACCAGGGCGATCGCGCACGAGCCGATCCCCTCCGCCCGCGCCTCGGCGAAGATCGCGGTCGCCTCCGCCTCGTCGAGCGGCGCGCATTCCCGCCCGTCCGCCCCCGTCCGCGCCCCGACCGCACCCACCCGGGCCGCCAGCGGCGGCGGCAGCCGCACGTCGAGATCGAACAGCCGCGGCCGCGCCTGGTTGCCGATGCGCAGGAGATCCTCGAACCCGCGGTTGACGACGAGCAGCACCGCCGCCCCCGCGCGCTCGAGCAGCGCGTTGGTGGCGACGGTGGTCCCCATCTTCACCCCCTCGATCAGGCCCGCCGGGATCGGCGCTCCCTCCTCGAGCCCGAGCAGATCGCGGATCGCGCGCAGCGCGGCATCCCCTGCCCGGCCGGGCTCGCGCGAGAGCGGCTTGCGCACATGCAGCCCGCCGGCCGGGTCGATGGCGACGACATCGGTGAAGGTGCCGCCGCGATCGATCCAGAACCGCCACCCCATCCCGCGCCCTCCCGCACCAAGTCGATGCTGGCCGAGCCCGCGGCCGCTGTCCAGAACCGCCCATCCCGCCGCCGGAAACGATACCCCCGGAAACGATACCCCCTGGCGTTGCCGGCCAGCCCGCCCACGGAGAGGCAGAACGCCTCCGCAAGCCAGATCATATGCCTATTTTTTCATCATTTGCATTATTAGTATCCATATTCATGAACGAACCGGCAGCGCTCGTCGCTCCCGGCCATCGGTTCTGCCCGATTTTTCTCTGGCACGCCGGTTGCCGAAACTGCTCCGGGCGACTCCCGACCCCCTGCGGGCGGTTCGGCGAGGGCGGATCCAGAAACAGGGGAGTGGGCATGACCTCGGAGACAGATTCGGATGGCCTGGAACTCGGTCGGCGCGATCTCGCAGCGCTCGGCGTCGGTCTCGGCCTCGCCGCCGCCATCGGCACCGCCGGCACGGCCGCCGCGGCGGCCGCGGACGTGATCAAGGTCGGCATCCTGCATTCGCTCTCCGGCACCATGGCGATCAGCGAGTCCCCGCTGAAGGACGTCACGCTGATGCTGATCGAGCAGCAGAACAAGACCATGGGCGGGCTGCTCGGCAAGAAGCTCGTGCCCGTCGTCGTCGATCCCGCCTCCAACTGGCCGCTCTTCGCCGAGAAGGCGCGCCAGTTGCTTTCGGTGGACAAGGTCGCGGCGGTGTTCGGCTGCTGGACCAGCGTCTCGCGCAAATCGGTGCTGCCGGTGTTCGAGCAGCTCAACGGCATCCTCTTCTATCCGGTCCAGTACGAAGGCCAGGAGTGCAGCCGCAACATCTTCTACACCGGCGCCGCCCCCAACCAGCAGGCGATCCCGGCGGTCGACTATCTGATGAACCAGGTCGGCGTGAAGCGCTGGATCCTCGCCGGCACGGATTACGTCTATCCCCGCACCACCAACAAGATTCTCGAAGCCTATCTGAAGCAGAAGGGTGTCGCGCCGGCCGACATCATGATCAACTACACCCCCTTCGGCTATTCCAACTGGCAGAGCATCGTGGCCGGGATCAAGCGCTTCGGCTCGGCCGGCAAGAAGACCGCGGTGGTCTCCACCATCAACGGAGACGCCAACGTCCCCTTCTACAAGGAGCTCGGCAACCAGGGCATCCGGGCGACCGACATTCCGGTGGTCGCCTTCAGCGTGGGCGAGCAGGAACTCGCCGGCATCGACACCCGGCCGCTGGTCGGCCATCTCGCCGCCTGGAACTATTTCGAGAGCGTCGATACCCCCGCCAACACGAAATTCATCGCCGACTTCAAGGCTTTCACGAAGAACGACAAGCGCGTCACCAACGACCCGATGGAAGCGCACTACATCGGCTTCAACATGTGGGTGAAAGCGGTCGAGAAGGCCGCGACCACCGAGCCCAACGCGGTGATCGAGGCGATGATCGGCGTCGTGCATCCCAACCTCACCGGCGACTATGCGGCGATGATGCCGAACCATCATCTCACCAAGCCGGTCCTGGTCGGCGAGGTCCAGGCCAACGGCCAGTTCAACGTCGTCTACCAGACCGGCGGCACCGTCGTCGCCCAGCCCTGGTCGCCGTACCTCCCGGAATCGAAGAACCTCATCGGCGACTGGCTGCCCCCGATGTCCTGCGGCAACTTCGACGTCGTCAAGGGCAAGTGCCTCGGCAAGACCACGAAAAGCTGAGCCGGGGTCGGGGCATGCCCGGCATGGCGGGGTGGCGGCGCTGGCTCTGCCCCGTAGCCCTCTTGGTGGCCCTTCTCCTCCCGCCGGCGGCGGCCCGCGCCGCCGGCGCCTTCACCGATCTCACCTCTCCCGACTTCCCCCACATCGTCGATGGCGTGGGCACGCTCGCCGCCTCGGGTTCGCCGCGCGCCCGCCCGGTGCTCGAGGCGCTGCGCGATCATCGTCTCTACACCTGGCGCTATCCCCGCCCCGACCACGGGCTCTTCATCAGGACCGCGGGCGGCTTCCAGGACGCGCGCACCGGCGAACCGGTCGCCGCCCCGCCGTTTCCCGCCCTCCGCCCGGTGATCGTGAACGACACCGTGCGCAGCGCGATCGCGAACGCGCTCGGCATGCTCGATCTCTTCTCTCCCGTCACCGCCAGGCGGCTCGCCGCCGCCCGCGCCATGCTGCGCGCCGCCGATCCGTCGGCGCTCGCGCTGCTCACCCGCGCGCTGGCCGGGGAAAAATCGCCCGCCGTGCGCGCGGTTCTCGCCGAGGCGCAGGCCGCGTCCGCGCTGAAATCCCCGGCCGTCCCGGTCGCCGTCAAGCTCGCCGCCATCCGCCGCATCGCGGCGCGGGATGATCTCGCCGCCCGCAGCCTGCTCGATTCGCTCGGCGCGGAACCGCCGCCGGTCGCCGCCGCCGCGCGCGCCGCGGTGCACCAGATCGACCGTTCCCTCGCCCTCTGGAACGTGATCGAGACCGTCTATTACGGCATCAGCCTCGGCTCCATCCTGCTGCTCGCCGCCTCCGGCCTCGCCATCACCTTCGGCGTGATGGGCGTCATCAACATGGCCCACGGGGAGATGGTGATGGTCGGCGCCTACACCACGCTCGTCGTGCAGAACCTCATCGCGGGTGCCGCCCCCGCGCTCGCCGGGGTCAGCCTGCTGGTCTCCATTCCGGCG
>DAHWFB010000005.1 GCA_027326105.1 Acetobacteraceae bacterium | reverse complement strand
GCCGGCCGGCTTGCCTGCGCGCCGCGCGCGCCCTACCTCCGGGCAGTCGGGGCAGGCGAGGCATGAACGGGGAACGAACGGGCGGGGAGGCAGGGACGATCGGGGCCGGCGTGATCGCCGCGGCGCTCGCCACCCTGCCGGAAAGCCCCGGCGTCTACCGCATGCTCGACGCCAAGGGGGGCGCGCTCTACGTCGGCAAGGCGAAGAGCCTCAGGAAGCGCGTCGCCGCCTACACCCAGCCGGCGCGCCTGCCGGAGCGGCTGCGGCGGATGGTTTCCGAGACCGCCGCGATCGAGGTGGTGACGACGCCATCCGAGGCCGAGGCGCTGCTGCTCGAAGCCAACCTCATCAAGCGCCTCGAACCGCGCTTCAACATCGTGCTGCGCGACGACAAATCCTACCCCTGGCTGTTGCTCACCGAGGACCATCCCTATCCGCAGATCGCCAAGCACCGTGGCGCGCGGACGAGGCGGGGGAGCTATTTCGGCCCCTTCGCCTCGGCCTGGGCGGTGAACCAGACCATCACCGCGATCGAGCGGGTGTTCCGCCTGCGTTCCTGTGCCGATACGGTATTCGCCGCCCGCACCCGCCCCTGCCTGCTCTATCAGATCCGGCGCTGCTCGGCGCCTTGCGTGGGGCGGATCGGGGCGGAGGAGTATGCGCGGCTGGTGGCCGAGGCGCGGGAGTTCCTCTCCGGCAAGGGGGCGATGGTGCAGAAGCGGCTGGCCGGCGAAATGGAGCAGGCCGCCGCCGCGCTCGCGTTCGAACGCGCCGCCGCGCTGCGCGACCGCATCCGCGCGCTGACCCACGTGCAGGGTTCGGACGTGATCAACCTCACCCATCTCGGCGAGGCCGACGTGGTCGCGCTCCACCAGGCGGCGGGGCAGAGCGCGATCCAGGTGTTTTTCATCCGCGGCGGCCACAACAACGGCAACCGCGCCTTCTTCCCCGCCCACGCCGCCGGTGCGGAAGGCTCCGAGGTGATCGGCGCCTTCCTCGCCCAGTTCTATGACGACAAGCCGCCGCCGCCGGTGGTTCTGGTCAGCCATCAGCCGCCCGAGGCGGCGCTGCTCGCCGAGGCGCTCTCGCTCAAGGCCGGGCGGCGGGTCGCGCTGTCCCGCCCCGAACGCGGCGAGCGGCGGGCGGTGATGGCCCACGCCGAAACCAACGCGCGCGAGGCGCTGGAGCGAAAGCTCGCCGAGAGCGCCGGGCAGGAGAAGCTGCGCGAGGGCGTCGCGGCGCTGTTTGCCCTGGCCGCGCCGCCGCGGCGGATCGAGATCTATGACAATTCCCACCTGCGCGGCGCCCATCCCTACGGGGTGATGGTGGTGGCGGGCCCGGAGGGTCCGGCGAAGGCGGAGTATCGCAAGTTCGCGATCAAGGGGCCGCTCGCGCCGGGCGATGATTTCGCCATGATGCGCGAGGTGCTGACCCGGCGCTTCGCCCGTGCGCTGGCCGAGTACCCCGACCGGGCCGACCCGCGCTGGCCCGAGCTGGTGCTGATCGACGGCGGTGCCGGGCAGCTATCGGCGGCGCGGGCGGTGATGGCGGAACTCGGCCTTGCCGATGTGCCGCTCGCCGCCATCGCCAAAGGGCCCGACCGCGACGCAGGAAGGGAGTGGTTCCATCTCGCCGGGCGCGAACCCTTCCAACTGCCGCCGCGTGACCCGGTGCTCTACCATCTGCAGCGCCTGCGCGACGAGGCGCACCGCTTCGCCATCACCACCCACCGGGCCGGGCGCAGCCGCAGTATCGCGCAAAGCGAGATCGACGAGGTGGCCGGCATCGGGCCGGCGCGCAAGCGGGCGCTGCTCAACCATTTCGGCTCCGCGCGGGGGGTGAAGGCGGCGGGGATCGTCGACCTCGAGGCCGTTCCGGGGATTTCACGGGCGGTGGCGCGGCGCCTCTACGCCCATTTCCACCCCGGCGCGGGGCCGGAGGTGGCCGATGTCACCGCCGCGTGATGTCCCCGCCCGTGATGGTTCCGCCGTCGACTCCGGCGCCCCGATCAGGGGCCGGGATCGAGTGCCGCGACACCGGGCAGCGCCTTGCCCTCCATCCATTCCAGGAAAGCGCCGCCGGCAGACGAGACATAGGTGAATTGCGCCGCCACCCCGGCATGGCGCAGCGCGGAGACGGTATCGCCCCCGCCGGCGACGCTGGTGAGGCGCCCCGCCGCCGTCGCTTCCGCCACCGCCCGCGCGACCGCGACCGTCGCGGCATCGAACGGTGGCGTCTCGAAGGCGCCGAGCGGGCCGTTCCAGACCAGGGTGCGAAGACCGGCCAGCCGCGCGGTGATGGCGGCGACCGTTTCCGGCCCGACGTCGAGGATCAGCGTGCCTTCGGGCACGCGCGCGACCGGCACCGTCTCGGTCGGCGGATCGGGGCGGAATTCGGCGGCGATCACCGCATCGACCGGCAACAGGATGGTGCAGCCCGCGGCTTGCGCCTGGGCCAGGATCGCGCGCGCGGTCTCGTGCAGATCGGGCTCCTGGAGCGAGGCGCCGACCCCGAACCCCTGGGCGGCGAGAAAGGTGTTGGCCATGGCGCCGCCGATGACGAGCAGATCGACGCGGGCGAGGAGATTGCCGAGCAGATCGAGCTTGGTCGAGACCTTGGCCCCGCCGACGACCGCCGCTGCCGGACGCCTGGGGTTGCCGAGTGCGGCGTCGAGCGCCTCCAGTTCCGCCTGCATCAGCCGCCCGGCATAGGCGGGCAGGAGATGCGCAACCCCCTCGGTGGAGGCGTGGGCGCGGTGGGCGGCGGAGAAGGCGTCGTTGACGTAGAGATCGGCCAGCGCAGCGAGACCCTTGGCGAGAGCCGGGTCGTTCTTCTCCTCGCCGGCGTGGTAGCGGGTGTTCTCCAGCACCAGCACCTCGCCATCCGCGAGCGCCGCGACCGCCGCTTCCGCGGCGGGCCCGACGCAATCCTCGGCGAAGGCGACGGGCTTGCCGAGCACCTCGGCGAGTGCCGCGGCCATCGGGCGGAGCGACATCTCGGGCACCCGCTTGCCCTTGGGCCGGTCGAAGTGGCTCGCGACGATCACCCGCGCTCCCTTGCCGGCGAGTTCGCGGATGGTGGGGGAGAGCCGTTCGATGCGGGAGAGGTCGGTGATGCGTCCCTCCCGCACCGGCACGTTGAGGTCGGCGCGCACCAGCACCCGCCTGCCCGCGACCGCCGCCGCATCGAGCGTGCGGAAGCCCATCTCAGAGGCTCCCGAGCAGGGCGGCGGTGTCCGCCATGCGGTTGGAGAAGCCCCACTCATTGTCGTACCAGCCCATGATGCGGGCGAGCTGGCCATCGACCACGGTGGTCTCCGAGGCGTCGAAGCTGCACGAGGCCGGGCAGTGGTTGAAGTCCGAACTCACCAGCGGCGCCGTGGAATAGTCGAGGATGCCCCGGAGCGCGCCCTCGGAGGCGGCCTTCATCGCCGCGTTGATCTCCTCCTTGGTGGCGGGCCTGGCGAGGTTGGCGTCGAGCGAGACCATGGAGACGTTGGGGGTGGGCACGCGCACCGCGGTGCCGTCGAGCTTGCCCTTGAGGTCGGGCAGCACCAGGCCCACCGCGCGCGCGGCGCCGGTCGAGGTCGGGATGATGTTGGCCGCCGCGGCGCGGGCGCGGCGCAGATCCTTGTGCAGCGTATCCACCGTGCGCTGGTCGCCGGTGTAGGAGTGGATGGTGACCATGTAGCCACGCAGCACGCCGAAACTCTCGTGCAGCACCTTCACCATCGGCGCCAGGCAGTTGGTGGTGCAGGAGGCGTTGGAGACGATGGTCATCGCCGCGGTGAGCACCTGGTGGTTGACCCCGTGGACGATGGTGGCGTCCACCCCGTCCGCCGGCGCGGACACCAGCACCTTGCGCGCTCCGGCATCGATCAGATGCTGCGCCTCCGCCCGTTTGGTGAACCGGCCGGTGCACTCCATCGCGACATCGACCCCGGCGAGCGGCAGCCTGGCGGGGTCGGAGATGGCAGTGACGCGGATGGGGCCGATGCTGCGGCCGGCGTGGCGGATGGTGATCTGTTCGCCCTCGACCGTGACCTCGCCGGGGAAGCGGCCGTGGACGGTGTCGTAGCGGAACAGATGCGCGTTGGCCTCGACGCTGCCGAGATCGTTGATCAGCACCGGCACCACGTCGCTGCGCCCGCTCTCGATCAGCGCCCGCAGCACGAGGCGGCCGATGCGCCCGAACCCGTTGATGGCAACCTTCACAGTCATGTGGCTTTCTCCTGCCCTTTGCTCGATTGCTGGCCGATCCCCGCCGCCGGCACGGTCCCTTCAGGCGGCGGCACTCGCCCGGCCGAGGCGGCGGCGCACCGCCTCCGCCAGCGCATCGGCGGTGAGGCCGAAGTGCCGATAGAGATCCTCGAACGGTGCCGAGGCGCCGAAGCCGCTCATCCCGAGGAAGACGCCGCCTTCGCCCAGCCAGCGCTCCCAGCCGAAGCCGCCGGCGGCCTCGATGGCGAAGCGTGGCGCGGAACCGAGCACGCCGGCGCGGTAGGCCTCGTCCTGGCGGGCGAAGAGCTCCCACGAGGGGGCGGAGACCACGGCGGCGGCGATGCCTTCGGCGGCGAGCATCTCGCGCGCGGCCATGGCGATGGGCACCTCCGAGCCGGAGGCGATCAGCGTCGCCTCCCGCGCCCTCGGTGCCTCGGCGAGGACATAGAAGCCGCGCGCGGTGCGGTTCTCCGCGAAGTCCGTCCGCTGGGCGGGCAGGGCCTGGCGGCTGAGCACCAGAAGGCTCGGCCCCTCGGCATGGCGGATGGCGAGTTCCCAGGCCTCGGCGGTCTCCAACGCATCGCCGGGCCGCAGCACCAGCAGGTTGGGCATGGCGCGCAGGCTGGCGAGATGCTCGACCGGCTGATGCGTCGGCCCGTCCTCGCCGAGCCCGATGGAATCGTGGGTGAGGACATGGATCACCCGGATGCGCATCAGGGCGGCGAGGCGGATGGCGGGGCGGGAATAGTCGGTGAAGACGAAGAAGGTGCCGCCGTACGGGATGAAGCCGCCATGCAAAGCGATGCCGTTCAGCGCCGCCGCCATGCCGTGCTCGCGCACGCCGAAGCGCAGATAGCGCCCGCTGTAGCTGCCGGCGGAAACATCCGCCATGCCCTTGACATGGGTGAGGTTGGAGCCGGTGAGATCGGCCGAGCCGCCGATGAGCTCGGGGATGGCGGGGACCAGCGCTTCGAGCGCCTTCTGGCTGGACTGGCGGGTGGCGAGCTTGGGCCTGGTCTCGGCGAGGTTCGCCTTCAGTGCCGCCATCGCCTCGTGCCAGCTGTCGGGGAGCCGTCCCGCTGTCACCCGCTCGAACTCGGCGCGTTGGGGGTGGTGGGCGAGGCGCTTGAGCCAGGCGCGGCGGGCGGGCGCACCGCGGGCGCCGATGGCGCGCCAGCGCTCGCCGATCGGCTCGGGGATGGTGAAGGGCGGTGCGTCCCAGCCCAGCGCCGCCTTGGCGGCCGCGGCTTCCGCCGCGCCGAGCGCCGCGCCGTGGGCGGCGGCGGTGCCGGCCCTGGTCGGCGCGCCGAGGCCGATGATGGTGCGGCAGGCGATCAGGGTGGGCTTCCTGGAGCGCACCGCGAAGGAGAGCGCGGCGGCCAGCGCCGCCGGGTCGTGCCCGTCCACCCGCTTGACCGCCCAGCCGTAGGCGGAGAAGCGCCGGGGCACGTCGTCGGAATAGGAGAGCGAGGTGGCGCCATCGATGGAGATGGAATTGTCGTCATAGAGCACGGCCAGCCGCGAAAGGCGGAGATGACCGGCAAGAGCGGCCGCCTCGTGGCTGATCCCTTCCATCAGATCGCCGTCCGAGGCGAGCACCCAGGTGCGGTGATCGACCAGGGAGCGGCCGAACCGGGCGGCGAGCATGCGTTCGGCGAGTGCCATGCCGACGGCGGTCGCGATGCCCTGGCCCAGGGGTCCGGTGGTGGTCTCGATCCCCGGGTGCTCGCCATATTCGGGATGGCCGGCCGCCGGCGAGTGCAGCTGGCGGAAACGGCGGAGTTCCGCGATTCCCATGCCGGCCTGCCCGGTCAGATGCAGCAGCGCGTAGAGCAGCATCGAGCCGTGGCCGGCGGAAAGCACGAAACGGTCGCGGTCCGGCCAGCGCGGATCGGCGGCATCGAACTTGAGGAAGCGGCTCCACAGCGCGGTGGCGGCATCGGCCATGCCCATCGGCATGCCGGGATGGCCGCACTTTGCCGCCTCCACCGCGTCGATCGCCAGCGCGCGGAGGGCGTTGGCGAGCGCGCGCTCGGGGGTAGCCGGCCGGGCAAGGATAGCGGCCTGCGCCGCGAGCGCCGGATTGTCGGCCGAAATATCCACGAGCGAGGCCATGCTCACGCCCTCCCCAGCTTTCCCCACTTGTCCGCTCTTAGAGCCCGGGGCGGGGCACGGCAAGGTGCGGGGCTTGCAGCCCGAATTGGCCGCGCGCGGCAGCAAGCTCAGCTACGACGCGGTCTGGCGGTTCCTGCGGGACGAACGGCGCACGTTCAAAAAAAGCCTGCGCGCCGCCGGGCAGGACCGTCCCGACGTGGCCCGCAAGCGCGCCCGCTGGCAAGCGCTACCAGCAGCACGCTGACCCTGCCCGCCTGGTCTTCATCGACGAGACCTGGGCCAAGACCAACATGACGCGCACGCATCGTCGCGCCCTGCGTGTTCGACGGCCCGATCAACGGCGCCCTCTTCCGCGCCTGGGTCGAGCAGTTCCCCGCCCCAACGCTGCGCCGGGGCGACATCGTCGTGCTCGACAATCTCGGCAGCCACAAAGGGCAGGCCGTCCGGCGCGCCATACGCCAGGCCGGTGCCCATTTGATCTTCCTGCCACCCTACAGCCCGGACCTGAACCCGATCGAGCAGGTCTTCGCCAAGCGCAAGACCCCGCTGCGAAAAACCGACGAGCGATCCAGCCACCGCTCCCGCACCGCGGGCGGGGCGACGACCCGGGGCAAAATCCGCGTCGCGTCCGTCTGAGCAGACAGGCGGCGCCGATGCCGCCCTGGAAAAGGAGACAACGATGCTCACCCGCACGGTTCATGGCTTCTTCGCGGCCCTTCTGCTGCTGGCGGCGCTCGCCGTCGCCGCCCCCGCCCCGGCGCGGGCCGGCTGGTTCAGCCCCCCGCCTCCGCCCCCGCCCCAGCCCGCCACCGTGGCCGCCGTGCGCGGCTGAGCCTGCGCTGCGCCCGTCCCTTGGCGCGCTCCCCGCGGATCCGGCGTCGTGCCGGGTCCGCGCCGTCTGGGCGGCGGCCCGCTACAGGAACGACACCGGGTCGATATCGACATCGACCCTGACCCCGCGCGGCAGGGCCGTGGCCGCGAGCCAGGCCCGCACCAGCGGCTGGGGGGCGATGTCGCGGCGGGTCTTGAGCAGCAGCCGGCGGCGATGGCGCCCGCGCAGCAGCGCGAACGGCGCCGGCGCGGGGCCGAGGGTGGTGACGCCGGGGCCGCGGGGGGCGCTGCGGCCGAGGGCGGTGGCGGCGCGGTCGGCGGCCTCGGTCGTGTTCGCCGAGACGATGAGGGCGGCGAGCCGGCCGAACGGCGGCCAGTGGCCGGGGCGGCGCTGGGCGGCTTCGGCGGCGAGGAAGCCGGCGAGGTCGCCTCCGATCAGCGCCGCGATCACCGGATGTTCGGGCGCGTAGCTCTGCAGCAGCACGCGGCCGGCGGCCGCGGCGCGGCCGGCCCGCCCGCCGACCTGGTGCAGAAGCTGCAGGCTGCGCTCGCCGGCGCGCAGGTCGCCGCCGGCGAGCCCGAGGTCCGCGTCCACCACGCCGACCAGGGTGAGGTGGGGGAAGTGCCAGCCCTTGGCGACGATCTGGGTGCCGATGACGAGATCGATCCGGCGTTCGAGGATGGCGGTGACCGCCGCCTCCGCGGCACCACGCGCGGCCAGCGTGTCGCTCGCCATCACCAGCCGCCGGGCCTCGGGGAACAGCGCGGCCGCCTCCTCGGTGATGCGCTCGACACCGGGGCCGACCGCGGCGAGCGTGTCGGCGCCGCCGCACGCGGGGCAGGTTTCGGGGCGCGCGATGGTGTGGCCGCAGTGGTGGCACAGCAGAACGGCGCGGGCACGGTGTTCGACCAGCCAGGCGATGCAGTTGGGGCACTGGAACCGGTGGCCGCAGCGCCGGCACAGGGTCAGCGGGGCATAGCCACGGCGATTGAGGAACAGCATCGCCTGCTCCCCGCCGGCCAGCGTCTGTGCCACCGCCGCGACGAGCGGCGGGCTGAGGAAACGCCCACGCGGCGGCGGATCCTCGCGCAGATCGATGGCGGCGACCGCGGGCAGGCTCGCCCCGCCATGGCGGGCGGGCAGATGCAGCCGCGCGTAGCGGCCGGACTGGGCGTTGACCACGCTCTCCAGGCTCGGGGTGCCGGAGACCAGGACGCAGGCGGCGTCCGCGAGGCGGGCGCGCACCACCGCCATGTCGCGGGCGTGGTAGATTACTCCCTCCTCCTGCTTGTAGCTCTGCTCGTGCTCCTCGTCGACGACGATCAGCCCGGGGTCGGGCAGCGGCAGGAACAGCGCCGAGCGGGCGCCGACCACCACCGGCGCCGCCCCGCGCGCGACCGCCCGCCAGGTGCGCCGGCGCAATCCCCCTGGCAGGTCGGAGTGCCAGAGCGCGGGAGCGACCCCGAAGCGGGCCTGGAAGCGGGCGAGGAACTGTGCCGAGAGGGCGATTTCGGGCAGCAGCACCAGCGCCTGGCGGCCGGCGCGCAGGCAGGCGGCGATGGCCTCGAAATAGACCTCCGTCTTGCCCGAGCCGGTGACCCCTTCGAGCAGCGTGGTGGAGAAGCGGCGGGTGGCGGCGCGGGCGCGCAAGGCCGCCGCCGCGGCTTCCTGGTCGGCCGACAGCGTCGGGCCGGGATGGTCGGGCGGCGGCACGGCGAAGCCGGCCTCGCGCCGGACCGGACCGGCGGCGCGGATCGCCATCGCCAGCACTTCGCCGGGCGGGGTGAGCGTATAGGCGGCCACCCAGTCGATGAAGCGGCGCAAGGCCGCTGGCAGCGGCGGCAGATCGAGCGCGGCGAGCACGGGCAGCAGGCGGGCGGGCGGCAGGTGCGCGTCGGGCGCGCCTTCCCAGACCGCGCCGGTCACCTCCCGCCCGCGCAGGCGCACCCGCACCAGCATGCCCGGCGGGGCGGCGAGGCCGGCGGGCAGCGCATAGTCCAACGGGCCCGGGAACGGGTAGGGCAGCAGCACCCCGATCCGCCCGCCCGCTTTTGCTCCCGCTGCGTCCATGCTCTATGCAGTGGCGCAAGCCGGGGGCGCGGGCAAGGCGGCCCGCCGGCCCAATGGAGGGGCGGGATGAAGTTCTTTGTCGATACGGCGGATACGGCGGAAATCGCGGCCCTCGCCGCCTCCGGGCTGCTCGACGGGGTGACCACGAACCCGACGCTGATCGCCAAATCCGGCCGGCCGATGGGCGCCGTGATCGCCGAGATCTGCAAGCTCGTGCACGGTCCGGTGAGCGCGGAGGTGACCGCGACCGATCACGCCGGGATGATGCGCGAGGCCGCGGTGCTGCGCGCCATCGCCCACAATGTCGCGATCAAGGTGCCGCTGACGCCGGACGGGCTGCGCACCTGCCGGGCGCTGACGGACGACGGGGTGATGGTCAACGTCACCCTCTGCTTCTCGGCCGCGCAGGCGATCCTGGCGGCGAAGGCGGGGGCGGCGTTCGTGAGCCCCTTCGTCGGCCGGCTCGACGACATCGGCGAGGACGGCATGGGGCTGATCGCCACTATCCTTGAAATCTACCGCAACTACCCGGGCTTCAAGACCGAGGTGCTGGTGGCCTCGGTGCGCGGCCCGGCGCACGTGGTGGAAGCGGCGCGGCTCGGCGCGCACGTCGCCACCGTGCCGCCCGCGGTGCTGCACCAGTTGTTCGCCCATCCGCTGACCGAGAAGGGGCTCGCCGGCTTCCTCGCCGACTGGGCCAAGACCGGCCAGACCATCGCGGGATGAGTGCGGCGCGCGCACGATGAATGGCTCGGCGGCCGCGGCGCGGGAAGCGTTCCTCGCCTGGCTCGCCGGCGAACGCAAGGCCTCCCCGCTCACCGTCGCCGCCTACGGGCGGGATACGGCGGCGTTCCTCGGGTTTCTCGCGCTCCATTGCGGGGGCGAGCCGGATCTGGCCGCGCTCGGGCGGCTCGGGATCGGTGACTTCCGTGCCTTTCTCGCCCGCGAGGCCGCGGCGGGGCAGGGGGCGGCGACGCGGGGACGCAAGCTCGCCGCCATCCGGGCGTATTTCCGCTTTCTCGAACGCCGCCTCGGCGTCGCCAACCCCGCGGTGCGGCTGATCGCGACCCCGCGCGCCCGCCGCCCGCTGCCGCGCGCGCTGTCCCTGGAGGCGGCGCGGGAAGTGGCCGAAGCGACCGGGAGCGTGGAGCGCGGCGCATCGCTTGCCGCACGTGATACCGCACTGTTCTTGCTGCTCTATGGCAGCGGTCTGCGGATCGCGGAGGCGCTCGCGCTCGACCGCCGGTCGGCGCCGCTGCCGGGTTCGGAGGCGCCGCTGCGGGTGCGCGGCAAGGGCGACAAGGAGCGGCTGGTGCCGGTGCTGCCGGTGGTCCGGCAGGCGATGGCCCGGTGGCTGTGCCACCACCCGGACGCGCGGCCCGACGCGCCGCTCTTTCTCGGCGCGCGCGGGGGGCGGCTCGACGCGGCGGTGGCGCAACGGTCGCTGCGCACCTACCGCCGCCTCGCCGGCTTGCCCGATCACGCGACGCCGCACGCGCTGCGCCACTCTTTCGCCACCCATCTGCTCGCCAACGGGGCGGATCTGCGCGCGATCCAGGAACTCCTGGGCCACGCCAGCCTGTCGACGACGCAGCGCTATACCGCGCTCGATACCGCGCAACTGCTGGCGACGTGGCGGCGGGCGCACCCGCGCGCCTGAGGGCGGCGTTTCCCGCTCAGTGCACCATCATCAGTGCACCATCACCGGTACCATCTCCTGCTGGAGAATGGCGGCGACGGCGAGGTCCCAGTCCGGCGCCAGCGCGAGCGGCGCGCCGTCGGCACCGTGGATGGCGAAGGCGGGGCCGTTCTGGGTCAGCACCGGCTTGACGTAGGCGACGTGGGACACGCCGAGCTGGCCGAGCTGGCTCTGGGTGAGGTGGCGGATATCGACCATGACCTGCCGTCCCTCGGGACCGGCGGGCGTGCCGGGGCTGTTCGCGTTCATGACTCGTCTCTCCTGGCCGGAACCCCGTTGACGACGGCGGTTTCGGACTGGTTGTTGCCGTGGATGCGGATGGTGCGCACCTTCACCTCCGGCTGCGGTCGCACCAACTCGACATGGAGGAGCCCGTTGTCGAGCCAGGCACCCTTCACCTCGATCCCCTCCGCGAGCACGAAGGCGCGCTGGAACTGGCGCGCCGCGATGCCGCGGTGGAGGAACACCCGGTGTTCGCTGTCCTCGGCCTGGCGGCCGCGGATCACGAGCTGGTTGTCCTCGATGGTGATCTGCAGATCGTCCATGGCGAAGCCGGCGACCGCGAGGGTGATGCGCAGCCCGTCTGGTCCGGTCTGCTCGATATTGTAGGGCGGATAACCGTCCGACGAGGTCTTGGCCGCCCGCTCGAGCATCTGCTCGAGATGGTCGAACCCGAGAAACAACGGGGATGCGAAGACTCGCGTGCTCATCCGGCCTCCTCCTTTCGAGCGAAGCATCCGCCGGGACCCGAAGCGGCATCCCGGTCGACCAAATTTTGGCATGGTTCGGGCGGCTTGCAAGGGGGCGGGCGCGGCGGATTGATCCGCGCCCGTCGCCTCGCTACATCGCGGCGATGGACGTTTCCGCGACCACGGCTCCGGCACTGCTTCCCATCCTGATCGCCCCCGATGTGCGGCTGAAGGCGCGCGCCCGCGCGGTCGGGCCGGCCGACGAGGCGCGGGTGCGCGATCTCGTCCCCCGCCTCTTCGCCACCATGTACGCGGCCCCCGGCATCGGGCTTGCGGCACCGCAGGTCGGCGTCGGGCTGCGGGTCGCCGTGGTCGATCTCCAGCCCGGGGACATCCGCGCGCCGCTGCTGCTGGTGAACCCCGAAATCGTCGCCGCGAGCAAGGAAACCGCTACCCGCGAGGAGGGCTGCCTGTCGCTGCCCGGGCACTATGCCGAAATCACCCGCCCCGCGCGCGTCAAGGTGCGGTTTTTCGACCAGGAGGGGGCGCGGCGGGAGATCGAGGCGGAGGGACTGCTCGGCGCGTGCCTCCAGCACGAGATCGACCATCTCGACGGCGTGTTGTTCGTCGATCATCTCTCCGCGCTCAAGCGCAACATGATCCTCCGCCGCCTCGTCAAGGAGCGCCGGCAGCAGGAGGGGCCGCCGAAGGACGCGCGATCGCAGGGCGGGCGGCAGAAGGATGGGGCGGACGCCAGGGCGCGGGCCTGATGCGCCTCGCCTTCCTGGGAACCCCCGCCTTCGCGCTGCCCGCGCTCGGAGCCCTCGCCGCCGCCGGCCATGAGATCGCCGCGGTCTATTGCCAGAAGCCGCGGCCCGCCGGGCGGGGGCAACAGCCGCGGCCGTGCCCGGTGCACCGGGCGGCGCTGGCCGCCGGCTATCCGGTCCGCACCCCCGAGCGGCTGCGCGGCAATGCCGACGAGGCGGCGCAGTTCGCCTCCCTCGGGCTCGATGCGGCGGTGGTGGTGGCCTACGGTCTCCTGCTGCCGCCCGCCTTTCTCGCATCCCCCCGGGAGGGCTGCCTCAATATCCACGCGAGCCTGTTGCCGCGCTGGCGCGGCGCGGCGCCGATCCAGGCCGCCATTCTCGCCGGGGACGCCGAGACCGGTGTCTCGATCATGCGCATGGACAAGGGGCTGGACACCGGCCCGGTGCTTGCCGAGGCGCGGGTCGCGATCGACGAGACCACGACCGCCGCGGCGCTGCACGACCGGCTCGCCGTCCTCGGTGCGGGGCTGGTCGTCGACGTGCTTGCCCATCCGCGCCCCGCGCGTCCCCAGCCCGCCGAGGGCGCACTCTACGCGCCGAAACTCACCCGCGCCGACGGGCGCATCGACTGGACCCGTCCGGCCGCCGAAATCGCCCGGCGCATCCGCGCGCTCAACCCCTGGCCGGGAACCTTCACCGAGGCCGGGGGGCAGACCCTCAAGCTGCTCGCCGCCGCGCCCGCCGCCGCCCCGCCGGCCGGCACCGGCAGCGGTGCCCCGGGGGAGGTGCTGGACGAGGCCGGGCTGATCGCCTGCGGGGAGGGCGCGCTGCGGCTCGAACGGCTGCAGCGCCCGGGGCGGGCGGCGCTGGCGGCGGCCGAGTTCCTGCGCGGCCATCCGCTGCGGCGCGGGATGCGCCTCGGCACCTGAGCGCGTGTGCATGACGGCGCGCATGGCGCTCTGGGCGCTGCTCCTGGAATACGACGGCACCCCCTTCGTCGGCTGGCAGCGCCAGGCGCAGGGGCTTTCCGTGCAGCAGGTTCTGGAGGAGGCGGCGGCGCGCCTGGCCGGCGCCCCGGTCGGCGTCGCCGTCGCCGGGCGGACGGACGCCGGGGTGCATGCGGCAGGACAGGTGGCGGCGGTGGAGCTGCCCGCGCACCTGCCCGCGCGCCAGGTGCGGGACGCGCTGAACTACCACATGAAGCCCCATCCGGTGGTGGTGCTCGCCGCCGCCCCGGTGCCGGCGGGCTGGCATCCGCGGTTTTCTGCGCTCGAGCGGCGCTATCGCTACCGCATCCTCGACCGCCGCGCCCGCCCCGCCCTGCTCGCCGGGCGGGTCTGGCACCACCCGGCGGCGCTCGACACGATCCTGATGGCGCAAGCCGCGCTGCCGCTGCTCGGGCGGCACGATTTCACCAGCTTCCGCGCCGCCGCCTGCCAGGCCGCCTCGCCGATCCGCACCCTCGACCGGCTGGCGGTGACCCGGGCGGGGGAGATCGTGACCATCGAGGCGGTGGCGCGGAGCTTCCTCCATCACCAGGTGCGCAATCTGGTCGGCACGCTTGCCCTCGTCGGCTGTGGCCGCTGGCCGCCCGAACGCGCCGCCGAAGCGCTTGCCGCCCGCGACCGCTCTGCCGCCGGCCCCACCGCCCCGGCGGCCGGGCTCACGCTCGAAGCGGTGCGCTATGCGGAGGATCCGTTCGCCGCCGGTTGAGGCGCGGTCGCGGTCGAGGAAGCGCGCCAGAGGTCGATATCGGACTCGACCGCCTGGCGGTCGATCTCGCCGAGCTCCTCCGCCGTGAACGAGAGACAACCCAGCGCGCCGAGCGAATCCTCGAGCTGGACGACGTTGCGCGCGCCGACCAGCACCGAGGTGACGCGCGGATCGCGTAGCGCCCAGGCGAGCGCCATCTGTGCGAGGCTCTGCCCGCGCCGGCGCGCGATGGCGTCGAGAGCGCGCACGCGCCCGAGCACCGTGTCGTTCAGCATCGCCGGCGCCAGCGAGCCACCCTTGCCGGCGCGCGCGCCTTCCGGCACGCCGGCGAGGTATTTGCCGGTAAGCAGCCCCTGCGCGAGCGGAGAGAAGGCGATGCAGCCGACGCCGAGTTCGCCCAGCGCCGCGAGCAGGTCGCGCTCGATCCAGCGGTTCAGCATCGAATAGCTGGGCTGGTGGATCAGGAGCCGCACCCCTTCGGCGGCCAGAATCGCGTGCATCCGCCGGGTGAGTTCCGCCGAATAGGAGGAGATGCCGACATAGAGCGCCTTGCCCGACCGCACCGCCTGGGCGAGCGCACCTGCGGTCTCTTCGAGCGGCGTCGCGGGATCGACGCGGTGGGAATAGAAGATGTCCACATACGCAAGCCCCATGCGGCGGAGGCTCTGGTCGAGACTGGCCAGGAGGTATTTGCGCGAGCCGCGATCGCCGTAGGGCCCCGGCCACATGTCGTAGCCCGCCTTGGTGGAAATCACGAGTTCGTCGCGGTAGGGGCGGAAGTCGGCAGCGAGGATGCGGCCGAAATTCTCCTCGGCCGAACCGTAGGGCGGGCCGTAGTTGTTGGCGAGATCGAAGTGGGTCACGCCGCGGTCGAAGGCACGGCGCAGCACGGCGCGACCGGTCTCGAACACATCCGCGTCGCCGAAATTCTGCCACAGGCCGAGCGAGATCGCGGGCAGATCAAGCCCGCTCCGCCCGCTGCGACGGAACGCCGCCCCGTCGTAGCGGGCTTCGGCGGCACGGTAGGGGGCTGGGGTCATGAACCTATCCTTTCCGGTGGGACTCAATGTCTGCGCGGCGGCTCCCGGCTCAGCCCGCCCGCGGCCAGCGCGGCGAGATAGCCGGCCCAGCGCTCCTCCCGCTCGGCGGCGAGCCGGGCCAGATAGTCCCAGGAATAGATGCCGCTATCGTGCCCGTCGTCGAAGAGGATGCGGATCGCGTAGTGCCCGACCGGCTCGATGCCCGAGATGCCGACCGCCCGCTTGCCCGCGACCGTGACCTTCTGCTCCGGGGAGTGACCCTGCACCTCGGCGGAGGGGCTTTCGACGCGCAAATACTCCGCCGGCAGCACGGCTTCGGTGCCGTCGGCGAAGGTGACGGCGAGACGCTTCTCGGCGCGCACCAGGCGGATTTCGCGGGGCGGTTCCAAGGTGGGGGGGCCGGTTGCGTTCAGGGCTCGATCGGCCGCGCCTCCTCGGGGAGCATGATGGGAATGCCATCGCGCACCGGATAGGCGAGGCCGGCGCGGCGGCTGATCAGTTCGCCCCGTGCACGATCGTATTCGAGCGGCCCTTTGGTCAGCGGACAGACCAGGATCTCGAGCAGGCGCGGATCGAGCCGAGCGCCGGTGGCCGGCGGCGAATCGGTGGAGGTGGTGTCGCTCATCGGAAGCTCCTCGGCCGGAAGGTTCAACTCGGGGTGCTGCCGCTGCCCTCGCCCCGCCCGTGGCCGCCCATGCGCAGCAAGGCGGCGAGGGCGGCGGCACGGTCGGTCGCCGCGGGAGCCTCGAGCAGCGCCTGCTGTTCGGAGGGCTCGAACGGGCATCCCATCGCCAGGGTGGTGATCAGTTGCGCGTCGGGCATCTGGCGGATCGCTTCCCAGTTGGTCTCGATCGCGCGGGTGCGGAAATAGAGCCGCAGCGCTTCGAGCAGGCCGTCGCGGTCGAAGGCCGGGGCGGCGGCGGGGGCGAGGTCGGCGGCGAATCCATCGTAGCGGGCGCGCACCCGGCGGAAGCCGCGCACCCCGGCGAGCTCCTCGGCGACCGCGAAGCGGGTTACGCCGGCCAGCGTGAGGAGGTAGCGCCCGTCCTCGGTTTCGCTGAAGGAGACGATGCGCCCGAGGCAGCCGACGCGGTACAGGCCCGGCCCGGCCGGACCCGCCGGCGCGTGGGGGTCGGGCTGGATCATGCCGAACAGGCGCCCGGCGGCCAGCGCGCTCTCGGTGAGGGCGAGATAGCGCGGCTCGAAGATGTTGAGCGGCAGCCGCCCTCCGGGCAACAGCAGCGCGCCTTCGAGCGGAAAGACGCCGATCTCGCCGGGCAGATCCTCGGGCCGGGGGGCGAAGTGCGCCATCGTTCGGCGGGGCTCGGGTGTGGCCGGGTTCAGGAGAACAGCAGCGCCGAGAGCTTGCGCCGCGCCGCTACCGTGGCCGCGTCCTCCATGCCCCAGGCCTCGAAGAATTTGAGCAGCTGCAGCCGGGCCGCGTCCTCGTTCCACCCCCGCTCGCGGCGGAGGATCTCGAGCAGCGCGTCCGCCGCCTCTTCGCGCCGGCCCATGGCGTTGAGCGCGGTGGCCATTTCGTACCGGGCGGCATGGTCGGCGGGGTTGGCGGCGAGACGGGCAGCCAACCCCGCGACCCCGGCGGTGGCCTTCCGGCCCTCCTCGGCCAGGGCGAGCGCGCTGCGCACGCCGGCGATCTCGGCGTGCTCGGCGATCTTGGCGGGGACCTCGGCCAGCATCTCCTTCGCTTCCGCCTCGCGGCCGAGGCCGATCAGGGCGCGCATGGCCCCGCCCCAGGCCTCCGCATTCTCCGGCTCCTGCTGCAGGGCGGCGCTGAAGATCGCGCCCGCCTCCTCGGTCTCGCCGCGTTCGAGCGCAGCCTTGGCCTCGGCGAGCAGGTCGGCGACCGGCATGGCACCACCGGCGAGCTTGAGCAGCCCCTCGACGAAACGCTTGACCTCGGATTCGGGCAGCGCCGCCTGAAAGAGATCGACGATCTGCCCGTTCCAGAAGCCGGCCACGGTGGGGACGGACTGCAGCGGCAGGCCGAGCTGGGCGAGTTGCTGGACCAGGGTTCGGTTGCGGTCGATGTCGATCTTGACCAGCTTCACCCGCCCGCCGGCGGCGCGGACCACCTTCTCGAGCGTCGGGGTGAGCTGCTTGCAGGGGCCGCACCAGGTGGCCCAGAAATCGACCAGCACGGGGACCGTGCGTGAGGCTTCCACCACGTCCTGCATGAAGGTTTTCTGGTCGCCGTCGATGATCATGGCGCCAGCGCCCGCGGTCGGGCCGGGAGCTGGGGCGGGATGCTGGCCGAGTGACAGGTCCATGGCGGAAACTCCCGAAGATCCGTAAGGTAGATGATGATGCGCGGCGACAGGACAAGGCGCGACGGCGGGCGGGACGGCAGGCGGGGCGCTCGATGCAGCGGGGAGCGGGCTTGCGTCGCTTTGGTTCAACGAACAAGTCCGGTATCGTCAAGCCTTAGCTATGCGTCCAGCGCAAAGTTGGATCGCGGGAAACGGGGTTCGCCGGTCCGCCCTCCTGCTCGGCGCGGTTCATAGTGCCGGGCGAGAGCGCGCACAAGACGGCGGGCCGCGGTGGCAATAGGGGGAACAAGGCATGACCGTGGATCGAGACGACGCCAACATCGCGCTGATCGGGCGCGAATTCGTGGAAGGCAGGATCGGGCGGCGGGAATTCGTGCGTCTCGCCACCCTGCTCGGCATGGCGGCACCCGCGGCCTACGCGCTGGCCGGCAGCGCGATGCCCACGCCGGCGCGCGCCGCGGCCATGCCCCAGGGCGGCACGCTGCGACTCGGCACCCGGGTGAAGTCGCTCAAGGACCCCGCCACCTACTCCTGGGGCGGCTATGATTCCAATGTCACCCGCCAAGTCTGCGAATATCTCACGTTCACCGACCGCAACAACGTCACCCACCCCTATCTGCTCGAGAAGTGGCAGGCGAGCCCCGACCTCAAGACCTGGACGCTGTCGGTGCGCAAGGGGGTGAAGTGGCACAACGGCCAGGACTTCACCGCCGATGACGCGCTGTGGAACCTCAAGCGCCTGACCGACCCGGCGGTGGGTTCCTCCTTCCTCGGGCTGGTCAAGGACTTCCTGCTCAAGGAGGTGCCGGACGGCAAGGATGCGAAGGGCAAGCCCAAGACCAAGCTGGTCTGGTGGGACGCGAACGCGATCGAAAAGATCGATTCCCATACCATCCGCCTCAACGGTCGTTCCGCGCAGGTGGCGATCCCCGAATATCTCTTCCACTATCCCGCGCTGATGCTCTACCCGGGGGACAAGGGCGTGTTCGGGGTTGGCGCCCAGGGCACCGGCGCCTTCACCATGACCGAGTACCAGATCGGCAAGGTAGCGACCGTGACGGCGGTGAAGAACTATTGGGGCGGCGGGCCCCATCTCGACGCCGTCAGCTTCCTCGACATGGGGGACAATCCGGCGACCGCGATTTCCGCCATGGCCTCCCACCAGGTGGACGGTCTGATCTTCACCGACCCGGCGCAATATCCCGCGCTCAAGCAGATGCCCTTCCTCGCCTATTACGAGGTCGGCAGCGCGGAGACCGCGGTGCTGCGCTTCCATGTCGCCACCAAGCCGTGGAGCGATCCGCGGGTGCGCATGGCGATGCGTCTCGGGCTCGACAACAAGGCGGTGATGGAGGTGGCGCTGCGCGGTCTCGGCACCGTCGGGCAGGATTGCCACGTCGCTCCGGTCCAGCCCGACTATGGCAAGGTGCCCGACGTGAAGCGCGACATCGCGGGGGCCAAGAAGCTGCTCGCGGCGGCGGGATTCCCCAAGGGCTTCACCACCGAACTCGCGGTTCCTTCCGACATCGCCTGGATCGTCGCGCAGTGCCAGGCGGCGGCCGAGCAGTGGAAGGAGATCGGCGTCACGGTGAAGCTGAAGGTGCTGCCTGGCGCGGAATACTGGAACGTCTGGACCAAGGTGCCCTTCGGCGCGACCATCTGGTATCACCGTCCGCTCGGGGTGATGACGATGAACCTCGCCTATCGCACCGGCGTGCCGTGGAACGAGACGGGCTATTCCAACCCCAAGCTCGACGCGCTGCTCAACCAGGCCGGCGGCATCCTCGAATCCGCCAAGCGCGCGGTGGTGATGCAGCAGGTGGAGGAGATCATGCAGGCGGACGGGCCGATCGCCCAGCCGCTGTGGGCCAAGGTCTTCACCTTCATGGACAAGAAGGTGCAGGGCTTCGAGATGCACCCGACCAACTACGTATTCGGCAACATGCTCGCCCTGGCCAAGGCCTGAACCGGAGCGGCGGCGATGGTCGGGCTGCTGCTGCGCCGCGGGGCAGCGCTGCTGCTCACCCTCGTTGCCGCCTCGTTCCTCGTCTTTGCCCTGACCCAGTTCTCGCCCGCCAATGTCGCGCGCGAGACGCTCGGTGCCTATGCGCTTCCCGAGCAGGTGCACATCCTGTCGGAAAAGCTCCACCTCCAGGATCCGCTCGTCGTGCGCTACGTCCGGTGGGCGGAGGTGCTGCTCGGCCTGCGCGCTGATCCGCTGGATGATCCCGCCCTCGGGCTGCATATCCACGACCCGCGCGGGGCGCGCTATTTTGGCAATTTCGGCTATTCTACCCTGTTCCACGAGCCGGTGAACGACATCATCTGGAGCCGCCTCGCCAATACCGCCGTGCTCGCCGGCATCGCCTTCGCGGTGATCGTGCCGCTCTCGATGCTGCTCGGCATCCTGGCCGGGATGCGCCCGGGTAGCCGGCTCGACCGCGTGCTCTCCATCCTCTCGATCACCATGACCTCGATGCCGGAATACGCGCTCGGGGTGATCCTCGCCGCGATCTTCGCAGTTTGGCTCAAGGTGCTTCCCGGCACCTCGCCGCTCGCCAAGGGCACCGGCTGGCCGCTGGCGAGCCAGTTCCTGCTCCCGGTCGCCGTGCTCGCGCTGTATGACTCCGGCTATGTCGCGCGCATGGTGCGCGCTTCCATGATCGAGGTACTGGGCAAGCCCTACATCCGCACCGCCCTGCTCAAGGGGCTGCCGCGCCGACGGGTCATTCTTCGCCACGCGCTGCGCAATGCCATGATCACGCCCTTCACCGTGATCTTGCTGCAGATCAACTGGCTGATCGGCGGTGTCGTCGTTACCGAGACCGTGTTCGCCTACCCGGGGTTCGGGCGGATGCTGCTCCAGGCCTCGCTGTTCGGCGATATCGCGCTGATCGAGGCGGCGACGCTGGTCGCCCTGTTCGTCGCCGTGGTCACGCAACTGCTGAGCGACGTCGGCTACTGGCTGCTCGATCCCGAGGCACGGGGATGAAGCCTCCCTTTCCGGCGCGGTCTGCAGCCGACGCCGCCGCCGGCGCGGTTGCGCGCGCCGCCGAACAGATCGACCGTCCGTCGCCCTCGCTGCTCGCGCGCCTGCCCTCCTCGCGCATCGCCATGGCAGGGCTTTGCCTGATCCTGTTCTGGGTGCTGGTGGCCCTGCTCGCCCCGGTGCTGCCGCTGCCCTCGCCCACCGCGCAGGACTATCTCGCCATGGGCCACCCGGGTCCTTCGGCGGCCCATCTTCTCGGCGTCGATACGCTCGGGCGCGACACGCTCGCGCGCATCGTGTGGGGCGCGCGCATCGTCCTCCTGGTGGCGCCGGTATCGGTCGTCGCCGCCTATGCGGTGGGCTGCGCGATGGGGCTGCTCGCCGGCTACTGCGGCGGCTGGGTCGATCTGCTGATCAGCCGGCTCGCCGACATCATCCTCGCCTTTCCCGTCGTCGTGCTCTACGTCATTCTCATCGCCTCGGTGGGCGCCTCGGCACTCAACATCGTCGTCGCCGTCATTCTCTCCTCGGCGCCGGCGATCTCGCGCATCGTGCGCGGCATCACGCTCGGGATTGTGCGCAAGGATTTCGTCGCCGCCGCCCACCTGCGCCGCGAGAGCGCGCTGCATATCATGCTGATCGAGATCCTGCCCAACTGCCGCGGCCCGCTCATCACCGACTTCTGCCTGCGCCTCGGCTACACCACCATCATGATCGGCACGCTCGGCTTTCTCGGCCTCGGCATTCCCCCGCCGGCGCCCGACTGGGGCGGCATGGTGCAGGAGGCGACGCCGATGCTGATCGTCTTTCCGCTGATGGCGCTGTTTCCCGCGCTGGCGCTGATCTCCCTCGTGCTCGGCTTCAATCTGCTCGCCGACGGTCTGAACGAACTGGCGCAGAAGGACTGAGGCGATGGCGCTGCTCGAGATCGAGGATCTACGCGTCGAATACCGCACCCTGCGCGGCGCGGTGACCGCGCTTCCCGGCTTCTCCCTCACCATCGGCGAGGGCGAGAGTGTCGGGCTGGTCGGCGAATCGGGCTGCGGCAAGACCACCCTCCTGATGGCGATGCTGCGCCATCTCGGGCCTGCCGGCGTCATCACCGGCGGCGCCATCCGCTTCGAGGGCCGCGATCTCGCCCATGCGAGCGAGGCCGATCTCGCGAAAGTACGCGGCTCGCGCATCGCCATCGTCTATCAGGAGCCGGCGAGCGCGCTGAACCCGACGATGACGATCGGCGCCCAACTCGCCGAGGTGCCGATGCAGCACCAGCGCCTGCCCCGTGCCGCGGCACTCGCCCGCGCGGCGGAGGTACTCGCCGATGTGCACATGCCCGACCCGCGCGCGGCTCTCTCCCGCTATCCGCACCAGCTTTCCGGCGGGCAGAAGCAGCGGGTGGTGATCGCCATGGCGTTGCTCGCCAACCCCGCGCTGCTGCTGCTCGACGAGCCCACCACCGGGCTCGACGTGACGGTGGAAGCGGCGGTGATCGACCTGATCGGCGAGCTGCGCGCGAAATACCGCACCGCGCTGCTCTATATCTCGCACAATCTCGGCCTTATCGCCCGGGTCGCAGACCGCGTCGGTGTCATGTATGCCGGCGAGCTGGTGGAAGAGGCGACGGCGGTGGAGATTTTCGCAGCACCCCGCCACCCCTACACACGTGGGCTGCTCGCGGCCATCCCGCGTCCCGGCGCGAGCAAGGAGACCGCGGCGCTGCTGCCCATCCCCGGCACCGTGCCGAGCCTCGCCCATCGCCCGCCGGGCTGCGGCTTCGCTCCGCGCTGCGCCCATTTCTCACCGGGATTGTGCGACGCCGGCCCGGTCGCGATGGCGGGGACGGAGGGCCACCGCGTGCGCTGCCTGCGCTGGGCCGAGGTCACCGCCGCTCCGGCCCCGCCGAGCTTTCACCGCGCCGCGCCGCCGACCGCGGCGCTGCTCGAATCGCGCGACCTCTGCAAGATCTATCGGCTGCCCGCCGGCGCGCTCAAGGCCAACGACGGGCTCGACTTCGCCGCGCTGAAGGGCGAGGTGCTGGCGATCGTCGGCGAATCGGGCTCGGGCAAATCGACGTTCGCCCGCATCCTCACCGGCCTGGAGACCGCGACCTCGGGCAGCCTGCGCTTCGCCGGTGCCGAAATCGCCAACCGCACCGTGCACCGGCGCAGCGCCGGCGAGGTGGCAGCGATCCAGATGGTGTTCCAGAACCCCGACGGTACGCTCAACCCCTCCCACGCCGTCGGCTGGGCGCTCGGGCGCGCCGTGCGCAAGCTCGGCGGCTTGCGGGACCGCGCGAAAATCGCGGCGCGCGTCGAGGAACTCCTCGCCCTGGTGCGGCTGCCCGCGAGTGCGCGCCACTCCCGCCCGCGCCAGCTTTCCGGTGGGCAGAAGCAGCGCATCGCGATCGCACGGGCCTTCGCCGGGCAGCCCGAAATCCTGGTCGCCGACGAGCCGGTCTCCGCGCTCGATGTCTCGGTGCAGGCGGCGGTGGTCAATCTCCTGCTCGCCATCCAGGCCGAGCGGGGCTCGACGATGGTGCTGATCAGCCACGATCTCGGGCTGGTGCGCTATCTCGCCGATCATGTGGTGGTGATGTATCTCGGCCGGGTGATGGAGGCGGGGCCCTCGGCGGCGATCTTCGCGCCTCCCTATCATCCCTACACCGAGGCGCTGCTGTCGGCCGCACCACTGCCCGATCCCACCCACAAGCCGCGGCGCATCCGCCTCGAGGGCGAGATCCCGAGCCCGCTCAATCCCCCCGCGGGGTGCCGCTTCGCCAGCCGCTGCCCGCGCAAGCTCGGCACCGTCTGCGAGTTGACGCCGCCCCCCTTGCGCGAAACGGCGGACGGGCATCTGATCTTCTGCCACATCCCGCTCGAGCGCCTGCGCGCGGTGACGCCGGTGTTCGCGCCTGAGATGGTGGAGCCATAGGCGGGGAGAGGGGAGCATGGATCGCGAAGCGCAAGGGCTGGTCGGGACCAGCCGCATCGCCGCTACCGGGCGGCGCGTGGCACCACTGGGTTTCGACATGGCGCCACGCGTCGGCGCCATCGAGACCCCCGCCTTGCGCGCCTGGCGGCTCGACCGGCTGCGCGCGGAACTCGCCCGGCGCGACTATGCCGGCGCTCTGCTCGCCGACCCGATCAACATCCGCTACGCCACCGGCACCCGCAACATGCAGGTGTGGACGCTGCACGCCCCCGGCCGCTACGTGTTCGTCGCGACCGAGGGCCCGGTGGTGATGTTCGAATTCGCCACCACCCGCCATCTGGCGAGCGGCTTCGAATCGATCGACCAACTGCGCAACTCCACCTCCTGGTTCTTCTTCCAGGCGGGGACGCGGGTTGCCGAGAAGGCGGCGCACTGGGCCAGCGAGGTCGCCGATCTCGTCCATGCGCATGGCGGCGGCAACCGCCGGCTCGCCATCGATCGTTGCGAGCCCTGGGGGGCGGCGGAACTGGAGCGTCGGGGCCTCAGCCTGCACGATGCGCAGGCACCGATCGAGATGGCGCGCGCGCGCAAGTCCCCCGAGGAGATCGCGGCCCTGCGGCTTTCCATGGCGGTCTGCGATCTCGCGGTCGGGCGCATGCGCGAGGCGCTCGAGCCCGGCATCACCGAGAACCAGCTATGGGCCGTCCTGCACGAAACCAACATCGCCCACGACGGGGAATGGATCGAGTGCCGGCTGCTCGCCTCCGGCGAGCGGACCAACCCGTGGTTCCAGGAGTGCGGCAACCGGGTGATCGAGGCCGGAGACATCGTCGCCTTCGATACCGACATGGTCGGCCCCTGCGGCTATCTCGCCGACATCTCGCGCAGCTTCATCTGCCCTGGCCGCGCGCCCACCGACCCGCAGAAGCGGCTCTATGCGCTCGCCGAGGCGCAGGTGATGCACAATGCGGCACTGCTCCGCCCGGGTGTCGCGTTTCGCGAATACGTTGAGAAATCCTGGAAAGTTCCAGAGGAATACCTCGCCAACCGCTACATGGCGATCGTCCACGGCGTCGGCCTGGTGGACGAATATCCCCACATTCCCTACGCGCAGGATTTCACCCACGGCGGCTACGACGGACAGTTCGAGGAGAACATGGTGGTCTCGGTGGAGAGCTACATCGGCGCGGCGGGCGGCGGCGAGGGTGTGAAGCTCGAGCAGCAAGTGCTCATCACCGCCGCCGGCCCCGAGGTGCTTTCGGCGAGCCCGTTCCACGACGCGCTCACCGCCTGACCTGCATGCGCTTCCTCGACGCCGCGGCCGTCCATGCGGCATTGCCGTTTCCCACCCTGGTCGAAGCCCTTCGCGAGGGCCACGCAAGCTCCGTGAAGGAGATCGGCCGCCTGCTCCTGGAGCAGAAGACTCCCGCCGGGGCCGACCATTTCCTGATCTGGGCGGCCTGGATCGAGGGTGTCGCGGTGGGGGCGAAGCTGATCACCGTCTTTCCCGCCAATGCGGGCAGCGGGCACCCGCCCATCGCTGCCGTCTATGTGCTCTTCGACGGCGCGACCGGCGCGCCGGTGGCCGTGCTCGACGGCACCGCGCTGACGCTGCGCAAGACCGCGGCCGACTCGGCGCTCGGCGCGGACTATCTGGCGCGGCCGGATTGCCGCACGCTGCTCGTCGTCGGCGCCGGCAACCAGGCGCCCTGGCAGGTCGGCGCGATGCGGGCCGTGCGCCCCGGGCTCGCCCGTGTGCTGGTCTGGAACCGCACGCCGGCGAAAGCGTCCGCTCTGGCCGCGGAAATCGCGGCGACGGGGCTCGAAGCGCGCGCCGTGGACGATCTCGCCGCCGCCGCCGCCGAGGCCGATCTCATCACCTGCGTCACCGCCACGCGCGCGCCGGTGCTGCGCGGGGAATGGCTGCGTCCGGGCACCCATGTCGATCTCGTCGGCGGCTTCACCACGGAAATGCGCGAGGCCGATGATGAGGCGATCCGCCGGGCGCGGGTCTTCGCCGACACCCGCCGCTTCACGATCGGCGTATGCGGGGACATCGACGCGCCGGTGCGGGCGGGCCTGCTCGCTGAAGCCGACATCGCCGATCTCTTCGATCTCGCCCAGGGCCGCGCGGAGGGCCGGCGCGGGGCGGACGAGATCACTCTCTTCAAGAACGGCGGCGGCGGGCATCTCGATCTGATGAGTGCCCGCCTCGCGCTTTCCCGCCACTTGGAGCCGCACCCAGGAATACGCCCAGGAATGCATCCATGAACGCACCCATGACCGACAGCCGTGATCCGCTGTTGCAGCCCTACCGGCTGCGCCATCTCACCCTGCGCAACCGCATCATGAGCACGGCGCACGAGCCCGCCTACGCCGAGGAGGGGATGCCGAAGGACCGCTACCGGCTCTATCACGTCGAAAGGGCCAAGGGCGGCATCGCCCTCACCATGACCGCGGGCTCGGCCGTGGTGTCGGAGGATTCGCCCGCCTCCTTCGGCAATCTTCTCGCCTACAGGGACGAGATCGTGCCCTGGATGAAGCGGCTCGCGGACGAATGCCACGAGCATGGCGCGGCGGTGATGATCCAGTTGACCCATCTCGGCCGGCGTACCGGCTTCGCCCAGGAGCCCTGGTTTCCCATCCTCTCCGCCTCCGCGGTGCGCGAGCCGGCACACCGTTCCTTCCCCAAGGAGGCGGAACTCTGGGACCTCGACCGCGTGGTGGCCGATTTCGCCGCCGCCGCCGCCCGCATGCAGGCGGCCGGGCTCGATGGCATCGAGATCGAGGCCTACGGCCATCTGCTCGACAGTTTCTGGTCGCCCGCCACCAACCACCGCACGGACGAATACGGCGGCGGCCTCGACAATCGCCTGCGCCTTTTCCTGCGCGTGCTCGATGCGGTGCGCGATGCGGTGGGCACGGAGTTCATCGTCGGCACCCGCCTCGTCGCCGACGAGGATTGGGAGCGCGGCCTCTCGCGCGCGGAGGGGCTCGAGATCGCGCACCGGCTGGTGGCTACCGGAAAGCTCGATTTCCTCAACGTCATCCGCGGCCATATCGAGACCGACGCGGCGCTGACCCAGGTCATCCCCATCCAGGGCATGCGCTCCGCGCCGCATCTCGATTTCGCCGGCGAGGTGCGGGAGCGCACGAAATTTCCGGTCTTCCACGCCGCCCGCATTCCTGATGTCGCGACCGCGCGCCACGCGGTCGCTACCGGCAAGCTCGACATGGTGGGCATGACCCGCGCCCATCTCGCCGACCCCCACATCGTGCGCAAGATCATCGCAGGCCGCGAACAGGAAATCCGCCCCTGCGTCGGCGCCACCTACTGCCTCGACCGCATCTACGAAGGCCGCGACGCGCTCTGCATCCACAATGCCGCGACCGGGCGCGAGGCCAGCATCCCGCACATCCTTCCCGCCCGCGAGGGGCCGCGGCTGCGCGTGCTCGTCGCCGGTGCCGGACCGGGGGGGCTGGAAGCGGCCCGGGTCGCGGCCGAACGCGGCCACGACGTGCGTATCTTCGAGGCCTCCGCCCGCCCCGGCGGGCAGGTTCTGCTCGCCGCCCGGCTGCCGCGGCGGCGCGAACTCGCCGGCATCATCGACTGGCGCCTTGAACGCCTCGCCGCCCACGGCATCGAAGTCGCCTGCGACCGCTATCTGGAAGCCGGCGACGTCCTGGCCGAAGCCCCGGACGTGGTGTTGCTGGCGACCGGCGGCCTGCCCGACACCGAGGTGCTGGAGGCGGGCAACGATCTCGTGGTCTCGGGCTGGGACATCCTCTCCGGCCAGGTGGCGCCGGCCGGGCGTGTCCTGGTGTTCGACGATCACGCCGGCCACCCCGGCCTCGAGGCCGCCGAACTCGCGGCCGAGGCGGGCGCGGAGGTCGAGATCGCGACACCCGAGCGCTTCTTCGCGGCCGATATGGGGGGCATGAACCACCATCTCTACGCGGCCGCCTTCCACCGTCTCGGCGTGCGCCTCACCATCAACACCCGCCTGCTCGCGGTCCGCCGCGAGGGCAACGGGCTGGTCGCGACGCTCGGCTCCGACCATGGGCCCGAGCGGGTGGAACGCCGCGTCGAGCAGGTGGTGGTCGAACATGGCACGCTGCCCGATGCCAGCCTCTACGAATCGCTCAAGCCCCATTCCCGCAATCTCGGCGAGGTGGACTACCAGGCGCTCGCCGCCGGAAGCGCGCAGAGCCTGACCCGCAACCCCGAAGGCGGGTTCCGGCTCTTCCGCCTCGGCGACGCGGTGGCCAGCCGCAACATCCACGCCGCCATCTACGACGGGCTGCGCTTCGCCCGGGGGCTGTAGCGGGCCTGGGCGCTGTAGCGGGATGATCAGCCGAGGCCGGCGAGGGTCGCGAGGCCGAACAGGGCGAGCGCGGTGCCGGCGGCGAGCGTGATGGCCGCGCGCAGCCGCCGGCCCAGCGCGTGGCCGAGGGCGGCGAGCAGCCCGACCAGGAACAGCCACCACAGCGCGGAGCCCAGGAGCACCCCGGCGGTGGTGGCGAGCGCCGCCGCCGGGGGAAAGCCGCCCGCCGGGGCGAGCGCGGTGAACAGCGCGGCGAAGGTCAGGATGGTGGGCGGATTGGCGAGCGTCAGCGCCAGCGCGCCGAGATAGAGCGAGCCCCGCGGCGCGGCCGCCGCCGGCGCGGGGCGGGCCAGGCCGCGCAGGGTGGAGAGGCCGAGCCACAGCAGCACTGCCCCGGCGCCGAGGCGGAATGCGGTGGCGTGGGCGAGCAGCAGGCGGGATGCGCCAGCGAGCCCGAACGCGGCCAGCGCGGCGTAGAGCGCATCGGCGCTGGCGATGCCGGCCCCGGTCGCGAGTCCCGCCCGCCAGCCCTGATCGAGCGTGCGGCGCATGCACAAGAGCGCCATCGGCCCCACCGGGGCGGCGACCGCGAGGCCGAAGCCGAGGGCGCGGAGGAACAGGGAGGCGGGTTGGTATGCCATGGCTGGCTCGCTGCGATCGTAACCCGGTACACCACCATAGCCGGCGATGACAGGCGAGGGTGAATGGCCCATAGGAGAACGGTCCGCGGGAGGGGGTTCGGAGGGCGGGGATGGGTGGTTCGCTGACACTGCTGGATCTCGCGGGGAGCGTGGCGCTGCTGCTCTGGGGCGTGCACATGGTGCAGACCGGGGTGGCGCGCGCGTTCGGGCCGGAATTGCGGCGCGCCCTCGCCGCCGCCCTCGGTGACCGGCTGCGCGGCTTCCTGGGCGGGCTCGGGGTCACCGCGCTGTTGCAGAGCAGCACCGCGACCGGGCTGATGGTCGCCTCCTTCGCCGGGTCCGGGCTGGTCGAAGCGGTGCCGGCGCTGGCGGTGATGCTCGGTGCGGGGGTGGGCACCACGCTGATCGTGCAGTTGCTCTCCTTCGACGTGTCCGCACTGGCCAGCGCGCTGATCCTGCTCGGGGTGGTGCTGTTTCGCCGCGGCAAGGCGAGCCGGGGGCGTGATGTCGGCCGCATCGCCATCGGGCTCGGGCTGATGCTGCTCGCGCTCCACCTACTGCTCGGGCTGGTGGCTCCGCTCGCCCACGCTCCCGGCCTCGGGGTGCTGCTCGGGGCGCTGCAAGCGGTGCCGCTGCTCGCCGTGCTGCTCGCCGCGGCGCTGACCTGGGCGGCCCATTCCTCGGTCGCGGTGGTGCTCACCGTGATGTCCTTCGCTGCCCAGGGCGTGGTGCCGGCGGAGGTGGCGCTGGCGCTGGTGCTGGGGGCCAATCTCGGCACCGCGATCAACCCGGTGATCGAGGGGGCGGCCGGCGGCGAGAGTGCGGGGCGGCGGGCGGCGCTGGGGTTTCTCGGCCTGCGGATTCTGGGCACGGTGGCGGCGCTGGCCGCCCTCGGGCCGCTCGCGCGCGCGCTGGCCGGCTGGTCGGCGGGGCCGGCGCGGGCGGTCGCCGATTTCCACACCGGCTTCAACCTGGCGCTTGCGCTCGCCGCGATGCCGTTCCTCGGCCCCTACGCCCGCCTGCTCGCGCGGTGGATGCCGGAACGGGCCGAAATGGCGGAACCCGGCCGGCCGCGCTATCTCGAAGCCGCGGCACGCGCCAGCCCGCCGCTCGCGCTCGCCGCCGCCGCGCGCGAGGCGCTGCGCATGGCCGATACGCTGGCCGCCATGCTGGCCGGATTGGAAGCGGCGCTGCTCGAAGGCGACCGCAACCGGGTGGGCGAGACCAAGCGGCTCGACGACGTGCTCGACCGGCTGAACGGCGCCATCAAGGCCTATCTCACCGGGCTCGACCAGGGCGGGCTCGAAGAGGCGGACCAGGCACGGCTGACCCAGATCCTCACCTTCTGCACCAATCTCGAACACGCCGGCGACGTGATCGAGCGCAACCTGATGGCGCTGGCTGCCAAGCGGCTCAAGCGCGGGGTGGCGTTCTCGGAGGAGGGGCAGGGCGAGATCGCCCGCATGGTCGAGCGGCTCGCCGCCAACCTGCGCGCCGCGGTCGCGGTGTTCATGACCGCGGACGGGCGGGCGGCGCGCGCTCTCGCGGCCGAGAAGGAGGCGTTCCGCGCGCTCGAGGCGGAGGCGACTTCGGGGCATTTCGCCCGCCTGCGCGCCGGGCGGGTGGAGAGCGCGGAGACCAGCTCGCTCCATCTGGACGCGGTGCGGGACATGAAACGGGTCAACGCCCATCTCGTCGCCGCCGCCGCCTATCCGGTGTTGGAGGCCGGTGGCGAACTCCTGGCGAGCCGCGTGCGCGGGTGAAGCCGCCGGCCCCGGGGAGCGGGGTGCTTCCGCTCCGGGGCCGGCGGTGCAGCCGCGTCAGCCGGCGCGGTGGAGACGGCCGGTGCGGAGGTCGATGGTGAAGCGGGCGATCACGGTTCCGTCCTTGGCGGTGAAGGCGAAGCCGCCGGGCCCGCTCGCCGGGGCGGTCACGTCCCCCACCTGCCAGGTATGGTTGCCGTGCATGGCGAGAATCGCCTTGGCGATGGTGGAGACGTCGGCGGCGGTGAGGTGCTTGTCGGGTGTGTGGTAGAACAGGCCCCAGGTCGCCATGCGCTGGTGGAACCGCTGCATCATGCGATGCATCATCATCATCTGCGGCGGCATCGGGCCGCGGTGGCCTTCGTGCATCCACGGACCGTGCTTCATCCACGGGCCGTGCTGCATCGGCATTCCGGGCATTCCGGGTCCGGCGGGCCGCGGCGGGGCCGGCATGGTGGCGGCGGCAGGCGGGATGGTCTGCCCGGCCTCGGCGAGGCGGGGCAGCACATAGGCGGAGGCAGCGCCGACGGCGACCAGGCCAAGAACGGCTGCGGTGGGACGGTGCATCGATCGAAACTCCCTGCTGCGGTGACCGGCAGTGGTCATCACCCCTGATATGGCCCGGCGGCGGCGCGGCTGCGTCTCGCGCGGGCTTCGAATTGCAACGGAGTGCAACGCCCCCTGCACCGGCCCGGCGGGCGATACTAGACTTCTCCCATGGAAACGACTCCGCACATCCTGGTGGTGGACGACGACCGCGAAATCCGCGAGCTGCTGGCCAAATTTCTCGAGCGCAACCGGTTGCGGGTCAGCACCGCGCGGGACGGGCGGGAGGCGCGGCGGGTCTGGCCGCAAGGCCATTTCAACCTCGTCGTGCTCGACCTGATGTTGCCCGGCGAGAGCGGGCTCGATGTCGCGCGCTGGCTGCGCAGCCAGTCGGACGTGCCGATCGTCATGTTGACAGCGATGGGCGAGGAGACCGACCGCATCATCGGCCTCGAACTCGGCGCGGACGACTATGTACCCAAGCCCTTCAATCCGCGCGAACTGCTCGCCCGCATCCGCGCGGTGCTGCGGCGCAGCGGGGAGGGGCCGGGTGAGCGGCGCGGGGAGGTCAGCGCGCGCAGCTACCGCTTTTCCGGCTGGCAGCTGGAAACCGCGCGCCGGCGGCTGCTCGACCCCCAGGGGGCTGAGGTCGCCCTCACCGGTGGGGAATACGATCTCCTACTCGCCTTGCTCGAGCGGCCGAACCGTGTTCTGACACGCGACATGCTGCTCGACCTCCTCCGCGGCCGCCAGGCCGGACCGTTCGACCGCGCGATCGACGTCGCCATCAGCCGGCTGCGCCGCAAGCTGGAGGACGACGGGCGCAACGCCCAACTCATCAAGACGGTGCGCGGCGGTGGCTACGTGCTGACCAGCGCGGTCGAGCGCGGGTGAGGGTTCCGTTCTGGCCGCGGAGCCTGGCCGCCCGCACCGGGCTGGTGCTGCTGCTCGGCCTTGCGGCGGTGCAGGGCGCGGGTCTCGTGGTCTATTCGCTGGACCGCATCGGTCTCGAGCGGATCGCGCAGCTGCGCGGGGTGACCACACGGGTGATGTTCCTCTACCGCTCGCTCGCCCGCGCCACCCCCGAGCGGCGGGACGCGCTGCTCGCGCCGTGGCGGAAGGGGCCGCTGCGGGCCAGCCTTTCCCGGACCAAGCCGGCGCCGAACATGGCCTTCCTGCCGTTGCAGATGCGCCAGATCCTGCGTGCCGGCCTGTTCGCGGTGCCGCTGCCGCCGCGGCTACATCCGCAGGGGGCGGAACTGCGCGGCAGTTTCGCCCGCCATGTCGTGTTCATCGGGCTCGAACTGCCGGACGGCACCTGGCTCGCGGTCCGCGCCCACTTGCCGCCGATCCGGCCCTGGCACTCGCCCGACTTCCTGCTCTCGCTCCTGCTGATGACAGCGCTTGCGGGCGGGCTTTCCTGGTGGGCGGTACGGCGGCTGGTGGCGCCGGTGGCAACCCTGGCGGAAGCCGCGGAACGGCTGGGACGGGACGTGAACGCCGACCCGCTGTCCGAGACCGGCCCGACCGAGGTCGCCCTGGCGGCGGCCGCGTTCAACACCATGGCCTCGCGCATCCGCCGCTTCGTCGAGGACCGCACCTTCATGCTCACCGCCATCGGGCACGATCTGCGCACGCCGATCACCCGGCTGAAGCTGCGCGCGGAGTTCATGGAGGATGACGAGCAGCGGCGGAAGATGCTCGCCGATCTCGACGAACTCGAGGCGATGGTGGCGGCGACGCTGGCCTTCGGGCGGGACGTGACCACGAGCGAGCCCTTGGTGCCGATCGATCTCGCGGCGCTCTTGCGTACCATCGTCGATGAGGCCTCCGACGCGCGGCCGGAACTGGCCGAGAAGATCCTCTACGAAGGGCCGCAGCGGCTGGCGCTGCGCGCCCGGCCGATCGCGCTCAAGCGGGCGCTGGCCAATCTGGTCGCCAACGCCATCAAATACGGCGGCGGCGCGCGGGTCGGGCTGGCGCCGGCGGAAAGGCAGACGGTGCGCATCACCATCGAGGACGAGGGGCCGGGAATTCCGCCCGCCGATCTCGACCGCGTCTTCCAGCCCTTCCAGCGCGGCGAGGCGAGCCGCAACCGCGAGACCGGCGGCACCGGGCTCGGCCTGCCGATCGCGCGCAACATCCTGCGCGCCCATGGCGGTGACGTGGCGCTGGCCAACCGGCCAACGGGTGGGGTGCGGGCGCTGGTTAGTCTGCCACTATAAGCTTGCCGCTATGAGCGTAGCGCTATGAACTTGGCGTTATGAGCTTGGCGCAGTGCGCCGCCTGCTGCCGCCGGCTTGCTCCGATCCGACGGAGGGGGTGGCGCTGCACCGCGTCGGGGTGCTACATCGTGCGCGGGAGGTCGGCGGCGGACGTGCTCCTCGCTAACCCGGTCAGGTCCGGAAGGAAGCAGCCGTAACGGGTTCTCGCACGGGTCGCAGGTCCGGCCTCCCACCGTCGCAACCCCAGCACAGGAAGTCGGCCGCCCGCGCGGCCCGCCGCAGCCGCGCACATGTCCGGTCTCTTCGATGATCTCCCCGCCCATCCCCCGCCCGCCGCAGCCGCCGCGCCCGCGCTGGTGGCCGAGCCCTATCGGGTGCTCGCCCGCAAATACCGCCCGCTCAGCTTTGCCGACCTGATCGGCCAGGAGGCGATGGTGCGCACCCTGCGCAACGGCTTTGCCGCCGGCCGCATCGCCCACGGCTTCATGCTCACCGGCGTGCGCGGCGTCGGCAAGACCACCACGGCGCGGATCATCGCCCGCGCGCTCAACTGCGTCGGGCCGGACGGGCAGGGCGGTCCCACCGCCGACCCGTGCGGCGTCTGCCCCAACTGCCGCGCCATCCTCGCCGACCGTCACCCGGACGTGACCGAGATGGACGCCGCCTCGCGCACCGGCGTCGATGACGTGCGCGAAATCATCGAGGCGACCCGCTACCGCCCGCTGGAAGCGCGCAAGAAGATCTTCATCATCGACGAAGTCCACATGCTCTCCCGCAACGCCTTCAATGCCATCCTCAAGACGCTGGAGGAGCCCCCGCCGCACGTCTGCTTCCTGTTCGCCACCACCGAAATCCGCAAGGTTCCGGTCACCGTCCTCTCGCGCTGCCAGCGCTTCGACCTCCGCCGCCTCACGGTGGCCGAGCTTGCCGCCCATTTCGCCCGCATCTGCGCCGCCGAGGGCTTCGTGATCGACACCGAGGCGCTCAGCCTGCTCTCCCGCGCCGCGGACGGTTCGGTGCGCGACGGTCTCTCGCTGCTCGACCAGGCGATGGCGCTCGCCGCCGACGGCCCCATCGACGGGCCGCTGGTCGGCGGCATGCTCGGGCTCGCCGATCGTACCCGCCTGTTCGACCTCGCCGCCGCCGTGCTGCGCGGCCGCGCCGCCGAGGCGCTCGCCATCACCGATACGCTGCACCAGCACGGCGCCGATCTCGGCCTGGTGCTCGCCGACCTGCTCGATCTCGTCAACGTGCTCACCCGCCTCAAGCTGCTGCCCGATCTCCGCCACGCCCCCGACCTGCCGGAGGCCGAGCGCACGCGCGGCGCCGAACTCGCCGACGCGCTTTCCATCCCCGCGCTCGGACGCGCCTGGCAGATGCTGCTCAAAGGCATCGGCGAAGTCGAGCAGGCGCCGGATCGCCGTGCCGCCGCCGAAATGGTGCTCATCCGGCTTTGCTATCTGGCGGAGGGTCCGACCCCGGGCGAGATCCTCCGCCGCCTCGCCGAACTGCCGGCCGAACCCTCCCGCGTTCCCGCGCCAGCGCCCCACGGTCCCGACCCGGGTGGCGGGGCGCGTGCGGCCAACGGCGGCGACGCTCCACCCGCTCCCGCCGGCCCGCGCAGCTTCCGCGAGGTGGTCGCACTCGCCGCCGAGCGGCGGGAGGCGCTGCTGCATGCGCATCTTCTGAACTCTGTCCATCTCGTGCGCTTCGCCCCCCCGGTGATCGAGATCCGCCCCCAACCCGCCGCCCCGCGCGATCTCGCCGCCCGCCTCGCGGCGCTGCTCCAGGAGGCCACCGGCCGGCGCTGGACGGTGGCGCTCTCCGCCGCCCCGGGAGCGCCCACGCTCGCCGACCAGGGCGAGGCGGCGGAGTCCGAGCGCCGCCAGCGCGCCCACGCCCACCCCCTCGTCGCTGCCGTGCTCGAAGCCTTCCCCGGCGCGCGTATCCAAGCGGTGCACGACGAGCGCGCAGACGCCTACGGCCTGCCGCCCGAACCCCCTGAACCCGCCGAAGCCGATCCCGAGGAGGACGCATGAAGAATCTCGCCGGCCTGATGAAGCAGGCCTCGGAGATGCAGAGGAAGATGGAGGAGATGCAGACCCGCCTCGCCGCGATGGAGCTCGAGGGCGTCTCCGGCGCCGGCTTGGTCAGCGTCCGCCTGAACGGCAAGGGGGAGCTGCTCGGCCTCGCGATCGACCCCAAGCTCGCCGATCCCGCAGAGATAGAAATGTTGCAAGATCTGATTGTTGCCGCCCATGCTGCGGCGCGGCGCAAGCTGGAGGCGGCGGCCGCCGAGGAGATGGCGAAGGTCACCGGGGGTCTGCAACTCCCCGGCGGCATGAAACTGCCCTTTTGAGGTGGCGGGCCAGCGCTCGCGTGGGGGTCTGTCCGGGGCGTGCTCCGGACGCCTCAGGCTCTGCCCTTCCGGTCCTCTTTTCGGTTGATTTCTGACCGATGGGCGGCCCCGAAGTCGAAGCCCTGATCGCGCTGCTGGCCAAGCTGCCCGGCCTCGGCCCGCGCAGCGCCCGCCGTGCCGCACTGCGGCTGCTTCAGGACCCGGAGGGGCGGATGGTGGCGCTCGCCGCCGCGCTGGAGGCCGCCCGCCGTGCCGTGCATCCGTGTTCGCGCTGCGGCAACCTCGACAGCCGTGACCCGTGCGCGATCTGCGCCGACCCGGCGCGGGACGGAAGCGTACTCTGCGTGGTGGAATCGGTGTCCGATCTTTGGGCGCTCGAGCGGTCCGGGGTGCATCGCGGCCGCTACCATGTGCTGGGCGGCCTGTTGTCGCCGCTCGGTGGTCTCCGCCCCGAGGATCTCTCGCTCGCTCCCTTGCTCGCGCGCATCGCGGAGGGGGGGGTGGCGGAGGTCATCGTCGCACTGGCGGCGACCGTCGATGGTGCCGCCACCGGCCACTGGCTGAGCGACCGGCTCAGGCCGTTCGGGGTGGCGGTGACCCGTCTCGCCCATGGCGTTCCGGTCGGCGGCAGCCTGGAAATCCTCGACGACGGCACCCTCGCCACCGCCCTGCGTGCCCGCCGTCCCTTGTGACCGACGCCCCAGGAGGCCGCGCCGTGGTCGCAAACGCGGGGATTTGGCGCCGGCCGCGAGGCTGCTATAGGAAGCGCCGCAAGGAGGGATGGCCGAGCGGCTTAAGGCGCACGCTTGGAAAGCGTGTGTGCGTGAAAGCGTACCGTGGGTTCGAATCCCACTCCCTCCGCCAATTCGGAACAGAACTGGGCACGCCGGGCGACGCCGATTTTACGCCTGCGGCGGCGGCCAGGGTTCGCAGCAATTTGCCCTTTGATCCCATGATCCGCACCTCGCGATCCGCGACCTCGACGCGCTGGGCGAGCGCGCGCAGGTGGTCGCGGCGGTAGCCGCCGCCGGGCAGGCGGATGCGCTCGCGGGCCTTACAGGCGAAGGTGGCGACATGGTCCGGTGTGATCGTTGCACCGGCACCGTCGGCGGCCTGGCTGGCGCGGTT
>DAHWFB010000053.1 GCA_027326105.1 Acetobacteraceae bacterium | reverse complement strand
GGCGCTTTGAAATCGCTCGGCTCCTCGCTGGCGGATGTGGTGCGCACGCGGGTGTTCCTGCGTGATCTCGCGGCGTGGGAGGCGGTGGCACGGGTGCACGGGCGGGTGTTCGGCGCCATCCGCCCGGCCAATACGCTGATCGGCGGGGCGGCGCTGGTGGGTTCCTACGAGGTCGAGATCGAGGCCGAGGCGATGGTGGGTGCCGGGGGGTGATACCGGCGGCCGCTGGTAGGAGCCGGCGATGCGCTCAGCGCGCGGGCGGGTGGCCAAGGAAGGATTCGGCGGCGAAATAGGCGTAGATGTCGGCGGTGCGGTTGGCGGTTGTGGGCGGCAGGCGCAGGAAATCGGCGTGGCCGGCGTAGCTGTAATCGCCGATCGCGTCGGGATGGTGGCGGTCCGGTCCGACGAAATGGGCCGTCTCGTGGATCATGACGTTGACCACCAGCTGGTCGGGATAGCGCCGGAACCATTTGGTGTCGAAGAAGATCGTGTCCTCGCGAAGATCGTCCCTGGTGGCGTATCCATCATCCTGGGAGAGGCGCGGCTGCCCTTGGCGTGGACCCGACGCTTCCACCGCCTTCCAGCCGCCGGCGAAGGTGAAGGCGACGTAGCGGCCGTGGCTCTGCTCCTCGCCCGCCTTGGGGTCGATGTGGAAATAGCCGATCCCCAGGCCCGAGGAATTCGGCCCCAGGCGCAGCGACTGGGAGAAGACCGTTTCCATGTCGAGATAGATGCGCGAGAGCCCGGCCATGTACGGCACCCGGGCCGGGGCGGGCAGAGCGGTGATGTGGAAATATTTGTCCACCAGGGCGAAATCCCGCTCGCCGAAGCCGGTGAACAGGGTGCCGGGCGCGGGAGTGGAAGCGAAGCGCATGGCACGATCGAGCGTCATGCGCGCGCGCCCGGCCCAGAGCTGGGCGATCGGCAGCAGCCGGGCGAGGCGGGTGATGAGGTCGAACCATTGGTTGGGCAGCGCCGGGTCGGGGGCACTGGCGCTCGCGACGCTGGCCTCGAGCGCGGCCAGGGTGGGGCCGCCGGGGTCGATGCGCCCGTCGTGGAATTGGAGGCGGGACTGGAAGCCGAGGATGGCGGCGATGGTCTTCGGGCCGCAAATCCCGTCCTCGGAGAGCTTGACCGACGGGCCGCCGTCCGCCGTGAGCAGCCGGTTGAGCGCCCGCTGGATGCGAACGACGTCGGGCGCGTGGTTGTGGCCGCCGCGACCGACGGAGGCGCCGATGTGCAGGGCGGGCGCGCGCCGCTTCGGCCGGTCGCAGAGCACGCAGCCACCCGTGGGGCGGTAGGCGAGAGCCTGTCGCGGCATGCATCGATCCCTTTCCGGCTCGGCCGTGCCGGCCCAATGTGGCGGACCAGCCGTTGCCAGCGCAGGCCGCGAACCGCCGGAATACGCAACAATTTCGGGCGGATGGGTGGATGGCGGGGTCAGACCGGGCGGGCGCGGCACTCGATGCGGACGGCGGGCCGAGCCGCGAGTGCGGCGAGGAAGCGCTGGCACCACAGGGCGGCGGTATTGGTGAAGACGCGCTCGCGCAGCGCGTGGTGGCGGGCGCGGCGCTCCTCGATGTCCATCTCGAGGGCGGCGTGGATCGCCTCCGTCTGCTCGTCGGTATCGAACGGGTTGACCAGCAGCGCCTCGGAGAGTTCGCAGGCGGCGCCGGCGAACCGCGAGAGCACCAGGACGCCGGGATCGGCCGGGTTCTGGGCGGCGACATATTCCTTGGCGACCAGGTTCATGCCGTCGCGCAGGGGGGTGACGAGCCCGACACGGGCGAGGCGGAAGAAGCCGGCCAGCGTGCGGCGGCTGAGCGGGCGGGTGATGTAGCGCAGCGGCGCCCAGTCGAACTCCGCGTATTGGCCGTTGGTGTCGCCGGCGAGACGGTCGAGTTCGCGGCGCAATGCCTGGTAGCGCTCGACATCCTCGCGTGAGCGCGCGGCGACCTGCAGGAGACTGACCTTGCGGCGATGGACGGGGTGGCGCTCGAGCAGGCGGGCGAAGGCGGCGAAGCGCTGCGGCAGGCCCTTGCTGTCGTCGAGCCGGTCCACGCCGATGACCAGCGCGCGGCCCTGGAGGCTTTCGGTGAGCCTGCGGGCCTCGACCCGGCGTGCGGCCCGTGCGGCCTCCTGGGTGAAGCCGGTGGCGTCGATGCCGATGGGAACCGCGACGGCGCGCAAACGATGTTCGCCGAGCGCGAGGGTGTCGGTGTCGAGCCGGCGGGCCTCGAGAAGCGCTTCCGCACAGGCGGCGAAGGCGTCGCGGTCGCGCACGGTCTGGAAGCCCACGACATCGGCCGCGGCGAGGCCGGCGAGCAGCTCGGCGGCCCGCGGCAGCACTTCGGTGATGACGGGCGGCGTGAAAGGAATGTGGAGAAAGAATCCGATGCGGTTGTTGACACCCTGGGCGCGCAGTTCGGCGGGCAGGGAGAGAAGCTGGTAGTCGTGCACCCAGATGAGATCGTCGGGGCCGAGGAGCGGCGCGAGGGCGGCGGCGAAGGCACGGTTGACGCTGCGGTAGCCTTCATATTCCTCGGCACGGAAGCGCATCAGCCCGAGGCGGAAATGCAGGAGCGGCCACAGCGCGCCGTTGGCGAAGCCGGCGTAGTAGCGGCGGTAGTCGGCCTCGCCGAGATCGATGGTGGCGTAGGTGATCCCGTTCGCGGAGAGGATGTTCGCCGTTCGCGCAGTGGCTTCCGCGCGCTGGCCGCTCCAGCCGAACCATAGGCTGCCAGGCACCAGCGCATCCGCGAGCGCGACCGCCAGACCGCCGGCGCGCTGGGTGCGCTCGCCAGGAAGGGCGACGCGGTTGGAGACGATCACGAGGCGCGCCACAGACCCTCCTCCCAGCTTCGTGAAAGGCGCATGGCCGACAGGATGAGCCCGACCTGCGAGTAGGTCTGGGGAAAATTGCCCCAGAGGGCGCCGGTTTCGGGGTCGATATCCTCGGAGAGCAGCCCGACCGGATTGCGCCGCGCGAGCAGACCTTCGAAGAGCGCGATCGCTTCCGGCTTGCGCCCGGCGCGGGCGAGCGCATCGATATACCAGAAGGTACAGACCACGAAGGCGGTGCGCGGCGGGCCGAAATCGTCCGGCGTGTCGTAGCGCTTGAGAAAGCCGTTGACCAGGAGCCGCTTCTCCACCACCGCGAGGGTACGGGTGAAGGCGGGATGGTCGGCGGCGAGGAAGCCGATCTCGGGCAGGAGCAGCACCGAGGCGTCGAGGAATTCGCCGTCGAGCACACCCGAGATCCATCCGCCCCTGGTGCGGCAGGCGCGGGCGAGGATTTCGCCTTGCAGAGCGTCGGCGCGGGCGCGCCAAGCCTCGGCTTCGCCGCCCGCGCCGACATGATGGGCGATCTGGCCGAGCCGGTGCAGCGCCGCCCAGCACATCGCCGCCGAGAAGGTATGCACCTCGGCGCGGCCGCGAAATTCCCAGAGTCCGGCATCGGGGCGCAGTGCCGCGCGACGGGCGGCAAAGCCGACGAGGCGAAGCTGGCGATAGAGATGGAGATCGCCGCGCCGCGGCAGACGCTGATCGAAGAACATCTGCATGGCGGCCAGCACAACCGCGCCATAGACATCGTGCTGGCGCTGGGTGAAGGCGGCGTTGCCGACGCGCACCGGACCCTGGTCCGCAAAGCCGGGCAGGGACGCGATCTCGCGCTCGGCGCGCGGCGTGCCGGGGGCGATGGCGTAGAGCGGCGCGATCCCGGGACCTTTCTCGCGCAGCACCGCATCCAGGAGATAGCGCAGGAAATTCTCCATCGTCGTGGTCGCGCCGAGACGGTTGAGCGCGATGACGGTGAAGTAGGAATCGCGCGGCCAGCAGAAGCGATAGTCCCAGTTGCGCGCGCTCTCCGCCGCTTCGGGGATGGAGGTGGTAAGCGCGGCGACGATGCCGCCCGTATCCTCGTAGCTGCAGAGCTTGAGGGTGATGGCGCTGCGGATCACCGCCTCCTGCCAGTCGAACGGGATGGCGAGGTCGCGCGTCCATTTCTCCCAGGTAGTGCAGGTGGCGTCGAGAAGTTCGCGGCCGAGGCGCTCGGGCGCCTCGGGAACGGTCTCGTCGGGGCCGAGGAAGAAGGTGAGCGGACGATCGAGGACGAAGGGCGTCTCGGGCACGAGATAGGAAAGCGGCGCGTCGGTGGTCAGGCGCAGGACCGCTTCGGGGCCCATGAAGCGGATGTGGTTGCTGCCGAGGCTGATCGCGGGGCGGGCGGCGCCATAGTCGAAGGAGGGACGGAGCCGGACGGTGATGCGTGGGCGGCCGTCGAGCGGTTCGATGCGGCGGATGATCATCGGCGGGCGGAACATGCGACCGAAGCGCGGCTGGCGCGGGCAGAAATCGAGAATGCGCAGTCGCCCGCCCGAATCGTCCGCGAGCAATGTCTCCACCACCGCCGTGTTGGGCAAGTAGCGCTGGCCGAGCGCCCGGCCGCCGGGAAGGCTCACGTCCCAGAAGCCACGCTCAGGCTCAGCCCCGCCGAGGAGGGCACAAAAGACCGGGTCGGCATCGAGGCGCGGGAAGCAGAACCAGACGATGCGACCGAGCGGGGAGATCAGGGCAGCGACCGAGCAATTGCCGACCGCCGCGAGATCGAGATCAGCCATCACCCAACAAGATATGCGGACTTTCGGCGGCACGCGCAACCCAGGCGCGCACCGCCGCGGGCGAGGCGCCGAAGTCGCGGCCCACGTGCAGGCCGCGCCCGCCGAGCGCGTGGGCGGCGGCGATTGCCTCCTCGTCGGTCACGTCGTCGCCGACGAAGACCGGCACGCGCCCGGCGAAGGGGGCGGTCTCCATCAACCTCCGCAGGGCGTTGCCCTTGCCGACGCCGCGGGGACGCAACTCGAAGGCGCGGCGGGCGGGCAGGATCTCGAAGCCGCGATCGCCGGCCGCGAGCAGCTCGGCGAGGAAGGTGACGGTCGCGGCTTCGTGATCGGGGGCCTGGCGGAAATGAACGACGAGGCCATGGTGCTTGACCTCGATCCGCACCCCCGGACGGCTGGCGGCGAAGGCCCCGAGCAGCGTGATCCAGTCGCTGGGCGGAGGCATGGCGATCTCCTCGCACGCGCCGCCGGGCAGGCGCAGCGTGGCGCCGTGTTCGGCGGCGGCGGGCAGGACCAGGGGCGCGAGCGGGATGTCGATCCCGGCCAGTGTGCGGCCGCTGAGGATGGCAAGCGCGTCATCGAGCCCGCGGGCGAGACGGGCGAGCGCGGGCACCAGCGCGGGCGAAACGCGAACCTCGGCGGCGGTCGGCGCGATGTCGAGCAGCGTGCCGTCGAGGTCAAGGAAGAGCGCGGGGCGGCGAACGCTAGCCATC
>DAHWFB010000034.1 GCA_027326105.1 Acetobacteraceae bacterium | reverse complement strand
ATCGGCCGGGCGGCGCTCGCACGGATGAAGCGCGGGGCCTATCTGATCAACACCGCGCGCGGGCCGCTGATGGACTACAAGGCGCTGATCGAGACGCTCGAGTCCGGCCATCTCGCGGGCGCGGCACTCGATACCTTCGCGGTCGAGCCGGCGCCGGCGACGTGGCGTCTCCTGAACCTCCCGAACGTGACGCTGACGCCGCATATCACCAGCGCCTCGTTGCGCACCATCACCGGGGCGGCGGAAGCGGCGGCCGAAGAAATGCGGCGCTTCATCGCCGGCCAGCCGCCGCGCCACCCTTGCAACCCGCCGCCGCTGAAGGACCGCTGACGCCATGGCCGAAGTCTTCGATGTCTTGGTGATCGGCGGCGGGGTGAACGGCGCGGGCATCGCGCGCGATGCGGCCGGGCGCGGGCTTTCGGTGCTGATGGCGGAGAAGGACGATCTCGCCTCCGGCACCTCCTCGCGTTCGGGCAAGCTGGTGCATGGCGGGCTGCGCTATCTGGAATATTACGAGTTCCGCCTGGTGCGCGAGGCGCTGATCGAGCGCGAGGTGCTGCTGCGCGCCGCACCCCACATCGTCTGGCCGATGCGCTTCGTGCTGCCGCACAGCCCCGAACAGCGCCCGGCGTGGATGGTCCGTCTCGGCCTCTTTCTCTACGATCATCTCGGTGGGCGCGAGAAACTGCCCGGCTGCCGCAGGATCGATCTGCGCCGCGACCCCGAGGGGGCGCCGATCCGCGACCAATTCCGCACCGGTTTCGAGTATTCCGATTGCTGTGTGGATGATGCCCGCCTCGTCGTACTCAACGCGCTCGATGCCGCTGCGCGCGGCGCCGCGGTGCTGACCCGCACCGAGGTGGTCTCCGCCCGGCGCGAGGGCGGCCTCTGGCGCGTCAGCCTTCGCGACGCGGACGGAACGGCACGCGAAGTCGCGGCCAAAATCCTGGTCAATGCGGCAGGCCCCTGGGTGGAGCGGGTGCTGCGCGGGGCGCTGGGGATGAACGCGGCGCGCCATGTCCGCCTGGTGAAGGGAAGCCACCTGATCGTGCGCAAATTCTGGGACGGGCCACAGGCCTATTTGCTGCAGAACAGCGACAAGCGGGTGGTCTTCGTCAACCCTTACGAGGACGATCTCGCGCTTATCGGCACCACCGACATTCCCTTCGAGGGGGTGGCGGAGGAGGTGGCGGTGGATCGGGCGGAGCGCGCCTATCTGCTTGGCATCGTCAACCGCTACATGCGCACGGCGCTCACGGAAAGCGACATCATCGCCGAATATTCCGGTGTCCGCCCGCTCTATGACGATGCTGCGGCCAACCCTTCGGCGGTGACGCGTGACTATGTCTTCGACATCGACGCGCCCGGCGGACAGGCCCCGCTGCTCTCGGTGTTCGGCGGCAAGATCACCACCTATCGGAAGCTCGCCGAGCACGCACTGGAGAAATTGCGCCCCTTCCGCCCCGATCTCGCGCCCGCGTGGACGGCGCGGGCGGCGCTGCCCGGGGGCGATATGGCGGGGGCAGATTTCGCGCGCTTTGCCGCCGCCTTCACCGCCCGCCACCCCTGGCTCCCCACCCCGCTCGCCGCGCACTACGCGCGACTCTACGGCACAAGGGCGGAGGCCGTGCTGGGTGGCGCTGCGGGTCTGGGCGACCTCGGGCGGCATTTCGGCGGGCTGCTCTACGCGCGCGAGGCGGAGTTCCTGCGCGCGCAGGAATGGGCGCACACGGCGGAGGACATTCTCACCCGCCGTACCAAGCACTATCTCCACCTTTCACCCGCCGAGGCCGACGCCTTTGGGCAATGGATGTCGGCGTGAGTGCTTGCGAGGAAGACGCGGAGTTTGGCCCGCCGCTGGCGCTGGTTCCCGGCGCCGGTGCCCTCATGCGGGAGAACACCAGTGCGGGCGAGGTGGCGCTGGCCCGCTGCCTCGCCAACGTCACGCTCCGGGTGACGCAGGGGACGGCGGTGACTATTCTCGGCCCAGCGGCGGAGGCAGAACTGCTGGGCTGGGATGCCGAGGCCTACCAGCGCACGCTGGAGTCGAAGCCGGCGTGAGCGTGACACTCGGCATCGATATCGGTACCTCTGGCGTGCGCGCGCTGCTGGCCGACGCACAAGGGGCCGAGCAGGCACGAGGTGAGGCGGCGATCGCACCCGAACGGCGACGCGAGCCGGCGGCCATCGCGGCTGCCGTGGGGGCAGCGCTGGCGAATTTGGGCGCGCGTAGGGAATGGGGCGGGCTCGCCGCGCTGGCGGTAGACGGCACCTCGGGCACGATTCTCGCCGTCGATGGCGCGGGCACGCCGCTCGGGGCAGCGCTCCTCTATAATGACCGGGCGGATCCGGCGCTGGTCGCGCGCATCGCCGCCCTGGCGCCGCCCGAGAGCGCCGCCCATGGC
>DAHWFB010000117.1 GCA_027326105.1 Acetobacteraceae bacterium | reverse complement strand
AGGAGATATTGCAACTGGCTGGCGCCGGGGGCGGCGGCGGGGACGAAGCGGGGCAGCCAGCCGGCCCGGCGCGGCAGCTTTGCCCAGGGACGCAGGGGGGAACGCGGGGCTGCGGGCGCGGCGGGGTGCGCGTTCTGCCGGTCGGGGCGGCTGGTGTGGGGGCGGCAGGTGTGGGGACGGGGCGGGCTGCCGGGGCGGATGCGGGCGGCGAGGTGGAGGACGCGGGCGGAGATGCGGCGCAGGCGCGAGCAGATCAGGCCGAAGAAGGGGGTGGCGAGCGGCGGCGGGAGGAGGCGGAGGCCAGCGAAGCCGGCGGCGGCGAGGCGCTGGGGGTACCAGGGGTCGGACTGGGCGGCGACGGCACGGCAGAGCAGCGCGAGGATGCTGGCGAACCGATCGGTCGGGGACGTTGGGAAGGAGAGCGCTGCCATGAACGGAGAAAGAACATGAAAGCGGGTTCGGGCACAAGGAAATTGCGAACAGGAAATCGGCCCAAGGGAATCGGTGCAAGGACATCGGCACGAGGAAAACGGCCAAGGCAATCGGCCAAGGGAATCGGCGCAGGGGAACCGGCGCAAGGAATTCGGCGAAGGGCGGGGGAACCGCGCCGGGTCTGCCGGCGGCGATCGGGGCCCGGCCGGCCGGCCGGCCCGAGGGGCGGCAAAAACGTTTGCGAACGCTGCGCGAGCGTGACTATGATAGCCCAGCGGGCGTGGTGCAGGCCGGTCCGCTGGCGTCCAGAGGAAAGACATCAAAGACCGGAGCGGACAGGCCGCCTCCGGAGCGGTGGGAGGAGAAAACCCGTATGATTCGCTATACGCTGGCGGCTGCCGGCATGGCCGCGCTGGTGGGCTTCGCCCCATCCGCGCGGGCGGTCACGCTGACGATCGCGACCGTCAACAACGGCAACATGATCCAGATGCAGAAACTGTCTCCGCAGTTCACCAAGGAGACCGGCATCAAGCTCAACTGGGTGGTGCTGGAAGAGAACGTGCTGCGCCAGCGCGTCACCACCGACATCGCGACCCATGGCGGCAGTTTCGACATCCTCACCATCGGCGCCTACGAGGCCCCGCTGTGGGCCCAGCGCGGCTGGATCAAGCCGGTGGACAATCTCGGCGCCGCCTACGACTATGGCGATCTGCTGCCGCCGATGAAGGCCTCCCTCTCGTACAAGGGCAAGCTCTACGCGGTGCCGTTCTACGGCGAGAGCTCGTTCCTGATGTACCGCACCGATCTGTTCAAGAAGGCGGGGCTCACCATGCCCGCGCAGCCGACCTATGCGCAGGTCGCGAGCTTCGCCGACAAGCTCAACAACCCCAAGGCGGGGGTCTATGGCATCTGCCTGCGCGGCAAGCCGGGCTGGGGCGAGAACATGGCCTATCTCTCGACCCTCGTGAACACCATGGGCGGCGCGTGGTTCAACATGAAGTGGCAGCCGCAGCTCGACAGCGCGGCGTGGCAGAAGGCGATCACCTTCTATGTCGATCTGATGAAGAAGGACGGCCCGCCGGACGCCACCTCCAACGGCTTCAACGCCAACCTGACCCTGTTCGAGGGCGGCAAGTGTGCCATGTGGATCGACGCCACGGTGGCCGCCGGCTTCCTCTATGACCCGAAGAGCGACAAATACGCGGCCGACGTCGGCGTCGCCCGCGCGCCGGTCGGGGTGACGCCGCACGGAGCGAGCTGGCTGTGGGCCTGGGCGCTGGCGATTCCGTCCTCCTCGAAGAAGGTGGCGGCGGCGGACAAGTTCCTCGCCTGGGCGACCTCGAAGAGCTACATCCAGCTGGTGGCGAAGAACTACGGCTGGGTGCAGGTGCCGCCGGGCACCCGCAAATCGACCTACGCCAACCCCGCCTATCAGAAGGCGGCGCCGTTCGCTGCGACCGTGCTGAAGGTGATCGATTCCGCCGATCCGCTGCACCCGACGATGAGCCCGGTGCCCTATACCGGCATCCAGTTCGTGGCGATTCCGGAGTTCCAGGGCATCGGCACCGAGGTCGGCCAGGAGATCGCCGCCGCGCTCGCCGGGCGCGAGAGCGTGGCCGCGGCCCTCAAGAAGGCCCAGGCGGCGACGGTGCGGACGATGACGGAGGCCGGCTACATCAAGTAGGATGACGATCGCCGGCCCGGCCAGGCTACCGGCCGGGCGGCAACGAGTAGGCTGCAACGAGTAGGCTGCAAGCAGACGAACGCAACCCCGGCCGCCACCAGGCGGCCGGGAGATCGCGCAGCGGGGGACGAGAAACGATGTCACAAGCCACCACCGCCGCACCCGGTGCCGCCGCGCGAGGCCGTGCGGGCCGCGGGCGCAAGGTCAACACCTTTCCCCTGCTCGCGCCCTCGGTCGCGGCGCTGCTGGTGTGGATGATCGTGCCGCTGGTGCTCACCCTGTGGTACTCGCTACAGCGCTACAACCTGCTCTATCCCGAACGGCGCGGCTTCGTCGGGCTGCAAAACTACGTCTACATCCTCTCCGACTCGACGCTGCAGACCGCGATCCTCAACACCATCGTCCTGACCGGCGCCGTGCTGCTCCTCTCGGTCGTGTTCGGCACCCTGCTCGCGGTGCTGCTGAACCAGGAATTCTGGGGGCAGAACCTCGCCCGCGTGCTGGTCATCGCGCCCTTCTTCGTGATGCCGCCGGTCGCGGCGCTGATCTGGAAGACCATGATGATGAACCCGATCCAGGGGGTCATCGCGTGGGTCACCCAGTCCCTCGGGCTGGGGGCGATCTCCTGGTTCCAGAACTGGCCGATGCTCTCCATCATCATCATCGTCGCCTGGCAGTGGATCCCGTTCGCGACGCTGATCCTGCTCACCGCCATGCAGTCGCTCGACCACGAGCAGATGGAGGCGGCGCGGATGGATGGCGCGGGCGCGATCTCGCGCTTCCGCTACGTGGTCATTCCCCACCTCTCGCGCCCGATCACCATCGTCATCATGATGGAGACCATCTTCCTGCTCTCGGTCTTCGCCGAGATCCTGGTCACCACCTCGGGCGGGCCCGGCCACGCGACGACCACGCTGACCTACCTGATCTACATCCGCGCGCTGCTGAGCTTCAACATCGGCGGGGCCTCGGCCGCGGGGGTGATCGCCATCGTCCTCGCCAACATCGTCGCGGTCTTCCTGATGCGGATCGTGGCCGGCACGCTGGAACGGCGCTGAGGGAGGCGGAGCATGAAAAAGAGCAACGGCCGCAAGTTCGCCTACACCGTCCTCGCCTGGGTGGTGGCGCTGCTGGTCTTCTTCCCCATCCTGTGGATGCTGCTCACCGCCTTCAAGACCGAGAAGCAGGCGGTGGAAGTGCCGCCGCTGCTGTTCTTCCATCCCACGCTGGCGAACTTCGCGGTCGCCAACTCGCGGGAGAACTATCTCCACTTCGCCGCCAACAGCGTCATCGTCGCCTTCGGTTCCACCGCGCTCGCCCTGATGATCGCGCTGCCGGCGGCCTACGCGATGGCCTTCTTTCCCGGCCGCCGCACCAAGGATCTGCTGATGTGGATGCTCTCCACCAAGATGCTTCCGCCGGTCGGCGTACTGGTGCCGATCTACATCATCTTCCAGCGGCTCGGCCTGCTCGATACCCGCGCCGGGCTCGTGCTCATCGACACGCTGATGAACCTGCCCATCGTGGTGTGGATGCTGTTCTCCTTCTTCCGTGACATTCCCGGCGATATTCTCGAGGCGGCGCGGATGGACGGGGTCACGCCGCGCCAGCAGATGGTCCACCTCCTGGTGCCGCTCGCGCTGCCCGGCATCGCCTCCACCGCGCTGCTCGCCATCATCCTGTCCTGGAACGAGGCGTTCTGGAGCATCAATCTCACCGCCGCGCACGCCGGCACGCTGGCCGCCTACATCGCTTCCTTCTCCAGCCCGGAAGGCCTGTTCTGGGCCAAGCTCTCGGCCGCCTCGGTGCTCACGGTGGCGCCGATCATGGTTTTCGGCAGTCTCACCCAGCGGCAGATGGTGCGCGGTCTCACCTTCGGCGCGGTCAAATAGGGAGGGTTCCATGGCAACGCTTACGCTCAACGGCGTGCGCAAGAAGTACGAACGGTTCGACGCCATCAAGGGCGTGGATCTCGCGGTGACGGATCGCGAGTTCGTGGTCTTCGTCGGCCCGTCCGGGTGCGGCAAATCCACCCTTTTGCGCATGATCGCCGGGCTCGAGGAGATCACCGGCGGCGATCTGCTGATCGACGGCGTGCGCGCCAACGACATCCCGCCCGACCGGCGCGGACTGGCGATGGTGTTCCAGTCCTACGCGCTCTATCCGCACATGACGGTCGCCGAGAACATGGGCTTCGCGCTGCGCATGGCCGGGGTGGCGAAGGCCGAGATCGCGACCAAGGTGGGCGAGGCGGCGCGCATCCTCCAGCTCGAGAAGCTGCTCGACCGGCGGCCGGGCAAGCTCTCCGGCGGGCAGCGCCAGCGGGTCGCGATCGGGCGCGCGATCGTGCGCAACCCCAAGGCGTTCCTGTTCGACGAGCCGCTCTCCAACCTCGACGCCGCGCTGCGGGTGCAGATGCGCATCGAACTCGCGAGGCTGCACCAGGAACTGAACGCGACGATGATCTACGTCACCCACGACCAGGTCGAGGCGATGACGATGGCCGACCGCATCGTGGTGCTCAACGCCGGCAAGCTCGAACAGGTGGGCTCGCCGCTCGAGCTCTATCACAACCCGGCCAACATCTTCGTCGCCGGCTTCATCGGCGCGCCCAAGATGAACCTGGTCGACGCCAAGGTCGCCGCCGCCAGCGCCGGCGAGACCCGGCTCGATCTCGGCGACGGCGGCGGCGTGGTGCTGCCCGGCGCGGAGGCGGGGCTGGCGCCGGGAAGCCCGGTCGTGCTCGGGCTGCGCCCGGAGACGCTCTCCTTCGCCGCCACCGGCCCGTTCCGCGGCATCGTGCGGGTGATCGAGCATCTCGGCGGCGAATCGCTCTACTATCTCGAGCGCGCCGGCGGGGACACGATGGTGGTCAAGACCGGAGAGGCGGTGTTCGCACGGCTCGGCGAGAGCGTGAGCCTGACCGTCCGCACCGAGCGCGCCAGCCTGTTCACCGCCGACGGCAAGGCGATCGGCCTGCGCCGCGACAACCCCGCCCGCGCGGTCGCGTGAGATACCGCCGGGCACCGCGGCGGCGCAGCGGGTCGCGATGGGCCTCCCGAAATACCTGGCGAAATACGACCTGAGCGGGAGGGTCGCCGTGGTCACCGGCGGCGGGCAGGGCATCGGGCTCGCCTCTGCCCACGCCCTCGCCGAGGCGGGCGCTTCCGTCATCATCGCCGACCGGGACGCGCTGGCCGCGGCGGAAGGCCAGCGGGCGCTGGCCAGGGCCGGATACGACGCGCAGACGGTGCTCCTCGACGTCACCCGCTCCGACCAGGTCGAGGAGGTTGCCGCCGATCTCGAACGGCGCACCGGGGGGGTCGATATCCTGGTCAACAACGCCGGCATCGCCCGCTCCGGCACGCCCGCCGAGGAGGTGGCGGACGAGCTCTGGCTCGACGTCCTCAACGTCAACCTCAACGGCGTGTTCTACTGCGCCCGCGCCTTCGGCCGGCGCATGCTCGAACGCCAGCGGGGCAGCATCGTCAATCTCGGCTCGATGTCCGGCCGGATCGTCAACAAGCCGCAGAAGCAGAGCTACTACAACGCCGCCAAGGCGGGGGTGCACCACCTCACCCGCTCGCTCGCCGCGGAGTGGGCGGAGCGCCACGTCCGCGTCAACGCGGTCGCCCCCACCTACATCGAGACCCCGCTCACCCGCTCGGGGATGGCCGACGCGACGATGTATCCGGTGTGGCTGGAGATGACCCCGATGCGCCGCGTCGGCCAGCCCGACGAGATCGCCTCCGTCGTGCTGTTTCTCGCCTCCGACGCGGCGAGCCTGCTGACCGGTTCGATCGTGCTCGCCGACGCCGGCTACTGCTGCTGGTAGCCCGCTTTGTGGCGCGCGCGCGCCGTGCTATCCGGACCGCCGGTTGGATCGGCACCGCGGCCGGGTTAGCACAGCGGTAGTGCAGCGGTTTTGTAAACCGAAGGCCGGGGGTTCAAATCCCTCACCCGGCACCGGCGGGAGCAGCGGCGCGGCGCCGGGTGGGGGCTCGGGCAGGAGCGCTCAGACCAGCGTCGCGTGCAGGGTGATCTCGACCCCCGCGAGCGCCTTGGAGACCGGGCACCCCGCCTTCGCGGCCTGCGCCTGTTCGGCGAAGCGGGCACTGTCGAGCCCGGGAACCGTGGCTTCGGTCACGAGGTCGATGCGGGGAATGACGAAGCCGCCGTCCCGCATCTCGAAATGGACCTTGGCGGTGGTGTGCACGCGCTCGGGCGGAAAGCCGGCCTGGGTCAGCGCGTAGGAGAGCGCCATCGAGAAGCAGCCCGCGTGGGCGGCGCCGATCAGTTCTTCCGGGTTGGTGCCCTTGCCGTTCTCCATGCGGGAGCGGAAGTCGAAGGGCCCGTCGAAGGCGAGGCTCCCGAACCGCATGTGCCCGCTGCCGTCGGGCAGGCCGCCCCGCCACTCCGCTTCCGCCGTCCTGGTGACCATCGCGCGTTTCCTTTTCCTGGATGCGGCCGCCCCCTGACGGCCACCCGCCAGCATATGGCGGCCAGGACGCCGCTGACCAGGGGGCGCGGCCGCCGCTATTCGGCGGCGAGCGCGGGCCGGGGGCGGGCGGCGAACAGCGCGGTGGCGCCGAGGAGGGCGAGGCTGCCCACCAGCAGGGCGGCGGCGAGCACGAAGACCAGCGTGGGCCGCCCGGCGTCGATGAGCAAGCCGAACGGCGCCGGCGTCAGCGCCTGGCCGAGCGGCAGGCCGGCGCTGACGAAGCCGAACACCTTGCCCATCTGCCCGGGCGGCGCCGCCTCCTTCACCAGCACGTCCCGCGGGGTCCGGCTCGCGCCGAGCAGGAGCCCGGCGAGCAGCAGGAGCGCGAAGATGGCCGGCCGGGGCAGCGGCGCCAGCCCGAGGAACAGGATCACCCCGGCGGCGGCCACCAGCAGCGCCGCGGTGGCCCGCCCGCGGTTGGGCGTGTGGTCCGCGATCCACCCGCCGGCGAGCACCCCCGCGGCGACGCCCAGGGTGAACAGGGTGAGCGCCGAGGCGGCGAGATCGAGCGCCATCCCGTGGGCCTGGTGCAGCACGGTGACCATCCACGCCTGCAACCCCGCCGCCGCCATCGTGGTCACCGTGTAGAAGGCGAGAAACATCAGGATCGGGGCGGACAGCAGCAAGGCCCGCCCCGAGAGGCCGGGGACAGCACCCGCGGCGTGGGGACCGGCCAGGTGGACGGCGGCGGGCAGGATGCGGCTCGCCCGCAGGAGCACGAGCGCGAGGCCGACCCCGAGCGAGCCGGCGAGAAGGAGCCCCGCCCGCCAGCCGATGCCCCCGGCCAGCGCCGCCACCACGGGCGGCCCGGCGGCGAAGCCGAGGTTGCCGGCGAAGATGTGCAGCCCGAAGGCGCGGCCGATCCGCCGCGGCGCGATGGCGCTGGTGAGAACCGCATAGTCCACCGGGTGGATCACCGCATTGCCGACCCCGGACAGCGCCGCCAGCGCCAGCACCTGCCAGAGCTGGTGGGCGAAGCCCATCAGCGCGATCCCCGCCGCCATCAGCGCGACGCCGCCGACCAGGAAGCGCCGCGGCCCGTGGCGATCGACCAGATAGCCGACCGGGGTTTGCAGGATCGCGGTCACCGCCGACATGGCGGCGACGGTGAGGCCGAGTTCGGCGTAGCTGGCGTGGAACCCCCGCTGCCAGAGCAGGAACAACGGCGGCAGGGCGAGGATATAGAAGTGGGACAGGAAATGCCCGAAGCAGATCACCCCGAGCACCTCCCGCTCGCGCGCGGTGAAGCGCCCCTCGGGGTCGCGCCCGCTCATGGCAGGGCGCGCGGGGCGCCCGCCTCCGCCTGGTTGCCGTCCTGCGGCCTTCGCACCGATCGCGCCTCCGCCCGTTCCTGCCGGATGCTAGACCCGGCCGCCCGCTGCGGCAATTTCAGGTGCGGCCGCGTCGGCCATCGCGGGCGCGGCCGGAACCTCCGCTCACACCCAACTGTCGTCCGCGCCACCGGGGTCGCCGCCCGAGTAGTCGTCGCTGTCCTGGCCGGGGTCGAGGCCGCCGGCGCCGGGGTCGCCGCCGTAGCCGCCCTGGTCGGGGTCGGCGTCGGCCGGGCCGCCGGGGGAGAATTGGCCGGGATCGCTCGCGCTGTCGGCGGGGCCGGCGTCGGACGGCAGGGCATCGGGGGAGGTGCCGGGGACCGCGCCCTGGGACCAGGGGTCTGCGCCGCCGGGGTTGGACCAGGGCGAGGCGCCGGCGAACGGTCCGCCGCCGGCGAAGCCGGAGCCGAGGCCGGGGGTCGGCGAAAACAGCCCCATCAGCGCATTGCCGAGCACCATCCCGCCGGCGACCCCGGCGGCGGTGGTCAGCGCCGAACCGAGAAAGCCCGGGCCGCTGCGCTGGAACATGCCGGGCTGGTAGCCGGGCGCGTAGCTCGGCGGGGGAGGGGGCGGATAGCCGCCGGCGGGGAGGGGCTGCGGCGGCGGGGCGGCCGGGCGGGTGCCGAACAGGCCGCCGAGGAAGCCATGCCCGGCCGCCGGCTGCGCCTGCTGCGCCTGGGTCGCCGCCGCGGCCGCCGCCTGGGCCGCCTGCCGGGCCTGGGCGAGTTCCCATTCCAGCTGCCGGCGCCGGTTCTCGGCCTCGGCGAGCGCATGCTCCTGCACGAAGGCCATCTGGGTCAGCCGGTAGCGCGCGTCCGGGTAGCGGGTGAAGAGTTCGCCGATCAGCGCGTCCGCCTCGGCGTCGATCGGGGGCAGGGGGGACGGGTTCGCCGGCACCGAGCCACCCGCCGGCTGGCCGGCGATGCGGGCGATGAAGCGGGTGATGATGTCGCGCTCTTCGGGGGTCATCGAGGTTCTCGCGGTCGTTGCGGACCGGGATGGTACGCGCCCGGGATGTGGCGCGCGGCGACCGGCGCTTCAAGGCGGGCCGCCTTTCCGGCCGCGGCGAAGCCCTGTATCGGGGGGTTCATGCAACGCCCGTCGCCGCTGCTCGCCCTCGCCGTCCCGGTCGCGGCGCTGCTCGTGGTCCTGTTCTGGGCGCTGCCCAATCAGCCGCAGGCCGGGAACGTGCCGATGCCGGCGGCGAAGTTCGCCTCCGTCTCCTTCGCTCCCTACCGGGCCTGGCAATCGCCCTTGCGAAAAGAGTTCCCCACCGCGGCCGAGGTCGCCGCCGACCTGCGCCTGGTCGCGACCCGCGCGCGGGGGATCCGCACCTACTCCGCCCTCGAAGGCGACTACGACATCGCGGCCCTGGCCAGGGCGGACCATCTCAAGGTCTGGCTCGGCATCTGGCTGGGGTCGAACGCGCGGCAGAACGCGGCGGAAATGGCGCGCGGCGCAGCGCTCGCCCGCGCCCATCCCCATACCGTCACCCGCGTCATCGTCGGCAACGAGGTCCTGCTGCGGCGGGACCTGCCGGTCTCGACCCTGATCGCCGACATCGAGGCGGTGAAGGCCCAGGTCCGCCAGCCGGTCACCTACGCCGACGTCTGGGAGTTCTGGGAGCAGTTCCCGCAGGTCGCCAAGCATGTCGATATCGTCACCGTCCACATCCTGCCCTATTGGGAGAACCACCCGACCGACCTCGCGGGCGCCATCGCCCACATCCGCGCGGTGCTCGCGAAGATGCACGCGCGGTTTCCCGGCAAGCCGATCGCGATCGGGGAGACGGGCTGGCCGAGCCGCGGGCGCTGGCGGGATAATGCCGCGCCTTCAAGAGTGAACGAGGCGATCTTCATCCGGCGTTTCATCGCTCTCGCGCGCCAGGAGCATATCGACTACAACCTCATCGAGGCGTTCGACCAGGTCTGGAAATACCACAGCGAGGGCACCGTCGGCGCCAACTGGGGGCTGTGGACGGCGGGCCGGCGGCCCAAATTCCCGCTCTCCGGCCCGGTGGTCGAAAACCCCGCCTGGCCGCTGCTCGCCGGTGCCGCCTGCGCGGGGGGGCTCGCGCTGCTCGGGTTCGCGCTCGCCGGGCGGACGCCGCTCGCCCCGCGCGGGCAGGTGGTGCTGGCCGCACTCGCCTTCGCGCTGGCCTCGGCGCTCGCCTTCGCCTGGCACGGCACGGTGCCGATCGTCTACGACCGGGCGCTGCTGGTCGCCGCCATCGGCAATCTCTCGGGCCAGGCGCTGCTCGCGCTGCTGCTGCTGCGCCGCGTCCGCGCGCTGCTCGCCGGCGATCCGCTGGCCCCGGCGCGCCGGGGGCGGGAGGCCGCGGAGAGTGTGCGCGCGCTCCTGCGCTTGCGCTGGCGCCGCCTCGGGCGGGGCTGGATGTTCGACGATCTCGGCTTCCTGTTCGCCTGGACGGCGGCGCTGCTGCAACTGCTGCTGGTGTTCGACGGGCGCTATCGGGACTTCCCGTTGCCGGTCTTCGCGGTGCCGCTGGTGGCGACGCTGGCCCGCGCCGCGCTCGCTGACTGGCCGCGCGGCGGCGGGGGGTGGGAGGAGGCGCTGGTCGGGCTCGCGCTCGCCGGCGGCGCGGTGGCGAGCGCGGTGATCGAGGGCCCGCTCAACCAGCAGGCGCTGGTCTGGAACGCCGCCGCCCTCATCCTGGCGGCACCCGTCCTGTTCCGCCTCTGCCCGCGCCGTGCCCGCTGAGCCAGCCCCAGACGGCGAGCGCGGCGCCGAGCATCCCCCAGGTCGCGTTGTAGTCGATCACCCCCGCGATCCCGAGCGCGAGGCCGGCGACCGCCGCCGCGAACGGCCCGCCGAGGAAGGCCCAGAGCCCGCAGGCGAAGCCCGCGGCACCCCACCACCCCCTGGTCTGCAACCACAGCAGCCAGCCGCGCGGAAGGCAGGCGAGCGGCGGGTGGGCCGCGGTGCAGTAGCCGAGCCAGGCGCGCGGCTCGACATAGCGGGCGCGAAAGACCAGGAGTGCCGCGGTCGCCGCCAGGACGAGCCCGATCCCGACCCGGTCGCGCCGGCCGATCATGCCGCCGCGCCGCTCACCTGCGCGATCCAGTCCGGCAGATTGTAGAAATTGGCGATGCGCGCGACCTGGCCCGCGCGGAGGGTGAAGAAGGCGCCGGCGGGCAGGACGTAGCGCTGCCCGTGGGCCGGGGGCAGCCCCTCGTCGGCCTCGAGATAGGTGCCGTGGACGGTGAATTCCGCCGCCGCGCGGGTGCCGGAGGGCTCGGTCAGGACGACGAGATCGGCGATCCGCTCGCGGTAGCAGCGGTTCATCCGCGCGAGGAAGCGGCGGAATGCCTCCTTGCCCACCTCCCGCCCGCCCTGGTTGATGTCATGGACCACGTCCTCGGCGAGGAGGGCGAGGAACCCCTCCGTATCGCCGCGGTTGAAGGCGTCGTAATAGGCGTGCAGAAGGGTGGTGGCGTCGGTCATGGCCGGGTCGGATCCTCGGTCTCGAGCGCTTGCTTGCGCGGGCCGCGGCGCCGCCCTATTGCTGCGCCGCGAGAACAGAGCGGCGCCATAGCACGGAACCATGAAGCCAGCGGAATCCCCCCCCCTCGCGCCTCTGAGCTTCCAGGATCTGCTCCTGCGGCTGACCGCCTTCTGGGCGGCGCAGGGCTGCCTGGTGCTACAGCCCTACGACATGGAGGTGGGCGCGGGCACCTTCCACCCGGCGACCACGCTGCGCGCGCTCGGGCCGAAACCCTGGCGGGCGGCCTATGTCCAGCCCTCCCGCCGCCCGGCGGACGGGCGCTACGGGGAGAACCCCAACCGGTTGCAGCACTACTACCAGTACCAGGTGCTGCTGAAGCCGGCGCCGGAGAACGCGCAGGACCTGCTGATCGAGAGCTACCGCGCCATCGGCATCGACCCGCTCGCGCACGACATCCGCTTCGTCGAGGACGACTGGGAGAGCCCCACGCTCGGCGCCTGGGGGCTGGGGTGGGAGGTGTGGTGCGACGGGATGGAGGTGACCCAGTTCACCTATTTCCAGCAGGTCGGCGGGATCGCCTGCGCGGTGCCCTCGGCCGAGTTCACCTACGGGCTGGAACGGCTGGCGATGTATGTCCAGGGGGTCGAGAATGTCTTTGACCTCGCCTTCAACGGCGCCGGCGTGCGCTATGGCGACGTGTTCCTGCGCGCCGAGCGCGACTACAGCCGGCACAATTTCGAACTCGCCGACACCGCGATGCTGGCCCGCCATTTCGCCGACGCCGAGGCCGAGTGCCGCGCCCTGGTCGCCGCCGGGGTGGCCCAGCCGGCCTACGACCAGTGCATCAAGGCGAGCCACCTCTTCAACCTGCTGGACGCGCGCGGGGTGATCAGCGTCAGCGAGCGCGCGGCCTACATCGGCCGCGTCCGCGCGCTGGCGAAATCCTGCGCGGAAGCGTGGCTCGCCGGGGAGACGGGGTGATGGCGGACTTCTTCCTCGAACTCTTCGGCGAGGAGATTCCGGCGCGGATGCAGGCCGATGCCGCGGCCGAACTCGGCCGCCGCGCGGCGGAGGCGCTGCGCTCGCTGCGCCCGACCGCGCCGCGCCTGTTCCACGGACCGCGCCGGATCGCGCTCGCGCTCGCGCTCGACCCCGACGAGGGGGCGGGAAAAGCCGCCGCGGAAAGGCTGCGCGGCCCGCGCGAGGGCGCGCCGGAAGCGGCGCTGGCCGGCTTTCTCGCCCGCCACGGCGCCGCGCGGGAGGAGCTGGTGGCCGAGGGCGGCTATCTCTGGCTGCGCCGGGACCGCCCCGCGCGCGGCGCGGCGGAGGTGATCGGGACCGATCTCGCGGCCAGCCTGCGCGCCTTTCCCTGGCCCAAATCCATGCGCTGGGGCGCGAGCGAAGGCTTCAGCTGGGTGCGCCCGCTGCGCCGGATCGTGGCCCTGCTCGACGGCTCCGTGGTGCCGTTCGAACTCGGCCCGGTGCGGGCCGGCGCCGAGAGCGAGGGCCACCGTTTCCACGCCCCCGGTGCCTTCGCCGTCACCTCCGCCGCGCAATGGGAAGGCGAACTGCGCGCGCGCAAGGTGGTCGCGGACGCGGATGAGCGGCGGCGGATGATCGCCGACGGACTGGAACGGCGCGCGGCCGGGCGCGGGCTGCGGGTGCGCGCCGACGAGGGGCTGCTCGCGGAGGTCGCCGGGCTGGTCGAATGGCCGGTGCCGCTCCTGGGCGCGATCGATGCGGTGTTCATGGAGCTTCCGCCCGAGGTCCGCGAGCTTTCGATGAAGGTGAACCAGCGCTATTTCGCGCTGCGCGACGCCGACGGCCGGGCCGCGCCCGGCTTCGGCTTCGTCGCCAATATCGCGGCCGCCGACGGCGGCGGCGCCATCGTCGCCGGCAACGAGCGGGTGCTGCGGGCACGGCTCGCCGACGCGCGGCACTTCTGGGACCTCGACCGGCGCACGCCGCTCGCCGACCGGCTGCCGGCGCTGGAGCGGGTCGTGCTGCACGGCAAACTCGGCAACCAGGGCGCGCGGGCCCTGCGGATCGCCGCCCTCGCCGGGCGCATCGCCCGCGAGGTGGGGGCCGATCCGGGGCTCGCCGAGCGCGCCGGGCTGCTGTGCAAGGCGGACCTGGTCAGCGGCATGGTCGGCGAGTTTCCCGAGTTGCAGGGGGTGATGGGCCGCTACTACGCGCTGCACGACGGCGAGGGGGAGGCGGTCGCCGACGCCATCCGCGACCATTACGCGCCGCGCGGCGCGGCCGACGCGGTGCCCGAGGCGCCGGTTTCGGTCGCGGTCGCGCTCGCCGACAGGATCGACATGCTGGCCGGCTTCTTCGCCGCCGGGGAGCGCCCGACCGGCGGCGGCGACCCGTTCGCGCTCCGCCGCGCCGGCCTCGGCATCGTGCGCATCCTTCGCGCCCACCGCCTCGGCTTCGACCTCGTCTCCGTTCTCGACGCCGCGCTCGCGGGCCATGGCACGACCCTCGCCGGGCAGGTCTCGACCGCGGAGATCATGGAATTCCTCGCCGAGCGGCTGCGGGTGCAGCTGCGCGCCGAGGGCGGGCGGCACGATATTCTCGCCGCCGTCTTCGCCGCCGCGCGCTGGCGCGATCTCCTGACGCCGTTCGATCTCGCCGCCGCGCTGGCCGAGCATCTCGGGACCGAGCGGGGGGCCGATCTCCTGATCGCCTATCGCCGCGCCGCCAACATCCTGCGCATCGAGAACGCCAAGGACGGCCCGCACGAGGGGGCGCCGGACACGGCGGCCTTCGCGCAGCCGGAGGAGGCGGCGCTGCTCGCCGCGATCACCGCGAGCCGGCCCGACGACAACGAGGTTCTCGACGGCGAGGCCTACATCCCCGCCAAGATCGCCCGGCTCGCAGCGCTGCGCGCGCCGGTGGACGCGTTCTTCGCCGGGGTCACCGTCAACGCGCCATCACCCGCGCTGCGCGCCAACCGGCTGCGCCTGCTCGCGCGCCTGGTCCATGCCATGGACCGGATCGCCGACTTCTCGAAGATCGAAGGCTGAACGTGCGTGACCCGATGCCCGTTGCCGAGGACGCCGTGCAACCGGACCGCGAACGTGCCAGGGGCATCGCCTGGCCGATCCGACTTCTTTCCCATGCTCTGAGGAGAACACCATGACGAAGTGGGTCTACAGCTTCGGAGCCGGCCACAACGAGGGCAGCGCGGAGATGCGCGACCTGCTCGGGGGCAAGGGCGCCAATCTCGCCGAGATGGCGGCGATCGGGCTGCCGGTGCCGCCCGGCTTCACGCTGACGACCGAGGTGTGCACCGCCTTCTACGCCAAGGGCCGGCACTATCCCGAGGATCTGGCGGCACAGGTGAAGAGCGCGCTGGGGACGGTGGAGAAGGCGACGGGGCGGCGCTTCGGCGACAAGCATCATCCGCTGCTGGTCTCGGTGCGCTCGGGCGCGCGGGTCTCCATGCCGGGGATGATGGACACCGTGCTCAATCTCGGCCTCAACGACGTGACCGTGGAGGGGCTGGGCGAGGCGGCGAACGACCCCCGCTTCGCCTGGGACAGCTACCGCCGCTTCATCCAGATGTACGGCAGCGTCGTGCTCGGGGTGAAACACTACCGCTTCGAGGAGATCCTCGAGCACGTGAAGCTCGATGCCGGGGTGATCGAGGACACCGCGCTCTCGGCGCAGGACTGGCACCGCGTCGTCGCCGGCTACAAGGACATGGTGCAGAGCGAGACCGGCCACGCCTTCCCGCAGGACCCCGAGGACCAGCTGTGGGGCGCGATCGGGGCGGTGTTCGGGAGCTGGATGAACCCGCGCGCCATCACCTACCGCCGGCTGCACGAGATTTCCGCCGACTGGGGCACCGCGGTGAACGTGCAGGCGATGGTGTTCGGCAACATGGGCGAGGATTGCGCGACCGGGGTGTGTTTCACGCGCGACCCCTCGACGGGGGAGAATCTGTTCTACGGCGAATACCTCGTCAACGCGCAGGGCGAGGACGTGGTGGCCGGCATCCGCACGCCCCAGCCGCTGTTGCGGGCGCGGGCGCGGGCCGCGGAAAAGAGCCTGGAGGAGGCGATGCCGCAGGCCTTCGCCGAGCTGATGGCGGTGCGGGCGACGCTGGAGCGCCACTATCGCGACATGCAGGACATCGAGTTCACCATCGAGAAGAGCCGGCTGTTCATGTTGCAGACCCGCAACGGCAAGCGCACGGTCGCGGCGAGCCTGCGCATCGCGGTGGAGATGGCCGAGGAAGGGCTGATCGACCGCGCCGAAGCGGTGCGCCGGGTCAACCCCGCGGCACTCGACCAGCTGCTGCACCCGACCCTCGACCCCGCCGCCAGGCGCACGCTGCTCGCCCGCGGCCTGCCGGCGAGCCCGGGGGCGGCCTCGGGCGCCGTCGTGTTCAGCGCCGACGAGGCGGAGGCGCGGGCGACCAAGGGCGAGGCGGTGATCCTGGTGCGCGTCGAGACCAGCCCCGAGGATATCCACGGCATGCACGCGGCCAAGGGCATCCTCACCACCCGCGGCGGGATGACCAGCCACGCCGCGGTGGTGGCGCGCGGCATGGGCCGGCCCTGTGTCGCCGGCGCCGGCGGCATCGCCGTGGACTACGGCGCGCAGACGCTTTCCGCCGGCGGGCGCACGGTGCGCGCGGGCGAGGCGATCACGCTCGACGGCGCGTCGGGCGAGGTGTTCCTCGGCCACGTGCCGATGGTGGAGCCCAAGCTCTCCGGCAATTTCGCGACCTTGATGGCGTGGGCAGACGAATTCCGGCGGATGAGGGTGCGGGCCAACGCCGAGACCCCGCTCGATGCCGACACCGCGCGCCGCTTCGGCGCCGAAGGCATCGGACTTTGCCGCACCGAGCACATGTTCTTCGACCCCGAGCGGATCGGCGCGGTGCGCCAGATGATCATGGCGCACGACGAGGCGGGCCGCCGCGCGGCACTCGCCCGGCTGCTGCCGTTCCAGCGCGACGATTTCGTGGCACTCCTGCGCATCATGGCCGGACTGCCGGTGACCATCCGCCTGCTCGACCCGCCGCTGCACGAATTCCTGCCCCACGGCGAGGCGGATCTCGCGGAACTCGCGGAAGTGATGGAGATGGATGTCGCGGCATTGCAGCGGCGGGCCTCCGAACTCGCGGAGGCGAACCCGATGCTCGGCCATCGCGGCTGCCGGCTCGGCATCTCCTATCCCGAGATCTACGAGATGCAGGCGCAGGCGATCTTCGAGGCCGCGCTGCTGGTCGCCCGCGACGTCGGCGCGGCACCGGTGCCGGAGATCATGATCCCGCTGGTGGGCACGCGGCGCGAACTCGAGATCACCCGCGCGCAGGTGGAGCGGGTGGCGGAGCAGGTGTTCGAGCAGGCCGGACGGCGGCTCGAATACAGCGTCGGCACCATGATCGAACTGCCGCGCGCAGCACTGGTCGCCGACCGGATCGCCGAGGTGGGCGATTTCTTCAGCTTCGGCACCAACGATCTGACCCAGACCACGTTCGGATTCTCCCGCGATGACGCCGGCAAGTTCCTGCCCCACTATGTCGAGCTCGGCATCCTGCCCAAGGACCCGTTCGTCTCGCTCGATACCGAGGGCGTCGGCGCGCTGGTGCGCATGGCGAGCGAGAAGGGCAGGGCGGTGAAGCCCGCGCTCAAGCTCGGCATCTGCGGCGAGCATGGGGGCGATCCGGCGAGCATCGCGTTCTGCGAGAAGGTCGGGCTCGACTATGTCTCGTGCAGCCCGTACCGCGTGCCGGTCGCCCGTCTCGCCGCGGCGCAGGCCGCTCTCGGCGGCGCGGGAGACCGCACCCGGTAGCCGCGGGCGCGGGGGCTATTCACACCAGGCGCGAGAGCCGCCCGGTGATGAAGTGGAAGCTGTCCTCCACGCTCCGGAAGGCGGGGACCTGCGGCACCAGGGAGCCATCCGCCAGTGCGGCGAGCTGGGCACCGATGCCCAGGGCGTCCGCGGGCAGATGGGCGGCGAGCGCGCCGAGCGCCCGCTGGATGTCGTTGGGCACGGCGGCGAGCGCTTGCGCGAGATCGGCTCCCGCCGGCGCATAGGCGGGCGCGGCCAGCGCCGCGGGGCCGGCGTTGGTGGGGGCGGGCAGCGACAGGGCGGGCAGCAGGGACGGGGCCGCGGCGTCGCGCGCGGTGAGCGGCGGGCCGAGATCGAAAATCTCGCGCACCGTGCGGATGATGGAGGTGTGGTCGAACGGTACCGCCCCCGCTGGCCCCGCTGGCCCCGCTGGCCCCGCTGGCCCCGCCGGCCGCACGACGGCGCCGGGCGCGACCCAGGGCGAGACCAGCACCGCGGGCACCCGCACGCCGAACCGGTCGAAGGCGAACCCGTCTCCGTAGGGTGGGCCGGGCGGCGTCGCGCGCGGCGGGGGCACGTGGTCGAAGCAGCCGCCGTGTTCGTCGTAGGTGATGACGAGCAGCGTCCGCTGCCAGTGCGGGCCGGCGCGCAGGGCGTTGTAGACTTCCGCGATCCGCGCCTCGCCGAGCGCGATGTTGTGCGGCGGGTGCTGGTCGTTGGGCAGGAGGCCGAGGATGGGGTCGGAGAAGTAGCGCGGCTCGATGAAGCTGTAGGCGGGGAGCCGGCCCGCCGCGGCGTCGCGCGCGAAGGTGGCACCGAAGCGCGCGAAACGATCGATCCGCGGCCAGAGTGCGGCGAGCGTGAGCGATTGCGGAATGTCGTGGAAATAGATCCTCCAGTCCCGCCCGCCTTCGTCGAGCAGATCGTAGAGCGTGCGCATGGCGTAGGGAAAATGCGTCGGGTCGTTGTTGACGTAGCCGTTGGCGGTTGCGGTGTGGACGAAGAAGCGGTTGGGCCAGGTCTGGCAGGGCGCCGCCGCGTGCCAGCGGTCGGAGACCGCGAACGCATCGGCGAGGCCGCAGAGAACCGGGATCTGCCCGGGCGTGAAGTAGCGCATCACCGCGCCGACGTTGGCCGCCGTGACCCCGGGCTGGTGGGCGTAGTTGGTGACGAAGCCCGCCATCGCCGGCGTCCGGTCGCTCGCCGCCGGCTCGGGGAAGAACAGCTGCACGTTGATGTCGGGGGCGAACAGCTCGCCCGGATCGGGGTTCGGAACGGTGAGCGCCGCGCCGTCCAGCCCGGGACGGTTGGCTGCGGGAACGGTGATCGCCTGCCCGTCCGCCCCGCTGTAGGGGTTTGATTCGTTGCCGGTCAGTCCATCAAACTCCGCGCCCGCGGGGCGGAGCTTGCCGAGCATCATGTCGAACGAGCGGTTCTCCAGCATCAGCACGACGACGTGGGCGATGCGCGGATCGGCGGTCATGGCCGGCGCTCCATCAGGAAAAGCGGCCCGAGCGGGGAAAGCCCGCCGGCGGCAGGCGCCCGGCCATGGCGCGCGCGCCGAGCCAGCCGCCGAGTGCGCTCTCCGTGCGGGTCTTCTCGCCGAGCCGCCCGGACAGCCCTTCGGCCAGGGCGAATACCTTGGCGTCGCGCAGGCCGCCTTCGCGGTATTTCTGCAAGATCACGCCGGCGCCGCGGGCCATCTCGGGCACCTGCTCGAGCGGGAAGACCAGCAGTTTGCGATTTTCGCCGATCACCGCGACATGATCCCCGACCGCGGGAGTGACGATGGCGAGCTCCTCGGCGGGCTTGAGGGTCATGATCTGCTTGCCGCCGCGCTTCTCCGCGGAGAGTTCGGCGGCGGGGACGAGAAACCCGCGGCCCGCGCTGGAAGCGAGCAGATAGCGCAGCGGTGCGGCGGGCAGGAATAGCGCGACCGCCTCCTCGTCGTTGCCGAGTTCGATGAGCAGGCGCAGCGCCTGCCCGTCGCCGCGCCCGCGCGGCAGATCGGCGGGCCTGATGCTGAAGGCGCGCCCGCCGGTGGAGAGCAGCGCGAGGCGATCGGTGCTCTGGCAGGGGAGCAGGAAGCGCAGCCGGTCCCCCTCCTTGAACTTGAGATCGGCGCCCGCTTCGAGATGGCCCCTGATCGCGCGGATCCATCCCTTCTCGGAAAGCACCACGGTGAGCGGCTCGCGCTCCACCGCGATCTCCTCGGCGAGCGCGAGCGGCTCGGGCACCGCGCCGAGGCGGGTGCGGCGCGGGCCGAGGGGCGCGGCGGCGAACGCGCGCCCGATCTCCCGGATCTGGGCGCCGATGCGCTGCCAGCGCGCCGCCTCGTCGGCGAGAGCCGCGCGGGTTTCCTTGCGCTCGGCGGAGAGCTTCTTGTGTTCGCGGCGGATCTCCATCTCTTCGAGCCGGCGCAGGCTGCGCAGGCGCATGTTGAGGATCGCCTCCGCCTGGGTCTCGGAAAGATGGAAGCGGGCGATCAGCGCCGCACGGGGATCGTCCTCCTCGCGGACGATGCGGATCACCTCGTCGAGATCGAGATAGACCACG
>DAHWFB010000112.1 GCA_027326105.1 Acetobacteraceae bacterium | reverse complement strand
GATGAGAGAGCGGGGGATGGGAGAGCGGGGTAGAGTGTTTTGCGCCGTCACGCGGCGGCGATGAGGGGGCGGACGTCGATTGCCGCCATGCCGCCCCGCCGCGCCGCTTCCAGACCTTCGTCGCTATCCTCGAACACCAGGCAGCCGGCGGGGGCAACACCCATGCGGCGCGCGGCTTCCAGGAACAGCGCCGGGGCGGGCTTGCCCTCCGCCACCTCCTCGACCGTCACCACCGGGTCGAACAGCGAGCGCAGGCCGATGGCGGCCAGTGTCGCCTCCACCAGCGGGCGCTGGCCGCCGGACGCCACCGCCATGGGCACCCGGCCGGCATAGCGGCGGGCCACCGCCGCGACGATCGCCACCTCGCGCACCGCGCCGACATTGCCGCGATAGAGGCGGGTGCTGTGTTCGGCGACCGCCTCCAGATCGAGCGTGACGCCGAATTCCGCCTGGAATTCCTCCAGAAGTTCGCGCCGGGAGATGCCCAGGCGGGCATAATACCAGGCCTCCGGCATGGGCGGGCCGAAGGCGGCGGTGGCGGCGCTGAAGGCGGCGTAATGCACGGGCGCGGTTTGCGCGAGCGTGCCGTCGCAATCGAAAATGAGGGCGTCGAAACGATGCGAACTCAGATCGATGGGGGACATGCGGCGAATATGCCGCCCCGGGCGGGCCCCCGCAACCGGCCCGCCGGCTGGTTGGGTTGCGGGTCGCGGCCGGGGAGGACCGCGCGGCGGCCGGCACCGAAGTCGCCGCCGGGGTGCGGGCGGTGGCGACCGGGAGGGTGCGATCGCGCTTCCCGCGGCCGGCTGAACCGTCCCCCGGTTTACCGCGGCCGCCCGATCGGGCAGAGTGGGTGCAACCACGAAGAACCGGGGAGGATGCCATGCAATTGAGCCGCGAGGATCTGCTGCGGGCCTATCGCCAGATGCGTACCATCCGTGAATTCGAGGAGCGGGTGCATCTCGAATTTTCCGCCGGCGGGATCCCGGGGTTCGTCCATCTCTACGCCGGCGAGGAGGCTTCGGGCGTCGGGGTCTGCCTCGATCTGACCGATCGGGACGTGATCGCCTCCACCCATCGCGGCCACGGGCACTGCATCGCCAAGGGCTGCGACGTCAAGGCGATGATGGGCGAGATCTTCGGCAAGCGCGACGGGCTGTGCGGGGGCAAGGGCGGCTCGATGCACATCGCCGACATCTCGAAGGGCATGCTGGGGGCCAACGGCATCGTCGGCGGCGGGCCGCCCCTGGTGTGCGGCGCGGCGCTCACCGCCAAGACGCTGAAGACCGGCGGCATCGCCATCGCCTTCTGCGGCGACGGCGCCTCCAACCAGGGCACGACGGCGGAGTCGATGAACCTCGCCACGGTGTGGAAACTTCCGGCGATCTTCGTCGTCGAGGACAACGGGTACGCGGAATCGACCGCGAGTTCGTGGTCGGTCGGCGGCGACGCGCTCAAGCGGGCCGAAGGCTTCGGCATGCCCGGCGTGCGGGTGGACGGGTTCGATTTCTTCGCCGTCCACGCCGCGGCGCGGGAGGCGATCGCACGCGCCCGGGCGGGCGAGGGGCCGAGCCTGCTGCACGTGCAGCTTTCCCGCTACTACGGGCACTTCGAGGGCGACGCGATGACCTATCGCGGCACCGACGAGGTCGCCCGCCTGCGCGCCGAGCGCGACTGTCTCGCGCTTTTCCGCCGCAAGGTGACCGAGGCCGGGCTGCTCGACGCGCCCGCGCTCGACGCCATCGACCGCGCCAGCGCGGCGCTGATCGAGGAGGCGGTGGCGGAGGCGAAATCCGCCGCCTACCCGACGGAAGCCGATCTCGTCACCGACGTCTATGCCGCCTACTGAGGGGAGCCGAACCGATGTCCAGGAAATCCTTCCGCCAAGCCATCAACGAGGCGCTGCGCCAGGAGATGGAGCGCGACCCGACCGTGGTGCTGATGGGCGAGGATGTCGCCGGCGGCATGGGGGCGGCGGGCGAGCAGGACGCCTGGGGCGGGCCGCTCGGCGTGACCAAGGGCCTGCTCCAGCATTTCGGGCGTGAGCGCATCCTCGATACCCCGATCACCGAATCGGGCTTCATCGGCGCCGCCGCGGGGGCGGCGGTGACCGGGCTGCGCCCCGTCGCCGAGTTGATGTTCGTCGATTTCATGGGGGTCTGCTTCGATCAGATCTTCAACCAGGCGGCCAAGTTCAAATACATGTTCGGCGGCAAGGCGAAGACGCCGATGGTGATCCGCACCATGTACGGCGCAGGATTCCGCGCCGCGAGCCAGCACAGCCAGTGCCTCTATCCGATCTTCACCCACATCCCCGGCCTCAAGGTGGTCATTCCCTCCTCGCCCTACGAGGCCAAGGGGCTGCTGATCCAGTCCATCCGCGACGACGACCCGGTGATCTTCTTCGAACACAAGGTGATGTACGACCTCGAGGAGGAGGTGCCGGACGAGCCCTACGCGATCCCCTTCGGCGAGGCCAATTTCGTGCGCGAGGGCGATGACGTCACCATCGTTGCCTTCGGGCGGATGGTGGGCTTCGCGGCCCAGGCCGCGGATGCGGTGGCGAAAGCGGGGATTTCCTGCACCGTGATCGACCCCCGCACCGCCTCGCCGCTCGACCTCGGCTCGATCCTCGAAAGCGTGCGCGAGACCGGGCGGCTGGTGGTGGTGGACGAGGCGAGCCCGCGCTGCAACCTCGCTACCGACATTTCCGCCGCCGTCGCCGAACAGGCGTTCGAGGCGCTCAAGGCGCCGATCCGGATGGTTTCGCCGCCGCACGCGCCGGTGCCGTTCTCGCCCGCGCTCGAAGACCTCTACGTGCCGAGCGTGGCGCGCATCGAGGCAGCGGTGCGCGCGACGATGAGCGCGGGCGCCCGGCGGGCGGCCTGAGATGGGCGACATCACCGCGCTGGTGATGCCGAAATTCGGCCTCGCCATGCTGGAGGGCAAGGTCGCGGCCTGGCTCAAGGCGGAGGGCGAGCAGGTCTCGGCGGGCGAGGAGGTGGCCGAGATCGAGACCTCCAAGATCACCGCCGCCCTGGAGAGCCCCGCCGCCGGCACGCTGCGGCGCATCGTCGCGCCGGCGGGGGAGACGCTGCCGGTGGGCGCGCTGATCGGCCTGCTGACCGATGCCGCCACCCCGGAGGCCGAGATCGACGCCTTCGTCGCCGCCGCGCAAGAGCGCTTCGCCGAGGCGATGGCCAGCCGGGTGAGCGAGGTGGCGCCGGAGCCGACGCGCCTCGACACCCCGCTCGGCACGATCAACGTGCTCGAAGCCGGGCCGGCGGACGCTGCGGCGGTGGTCCTGGTGCACGGGTTCGGCGGCGGGCTCGACAATTTCCTCTTCCTCCAGCCCGCCCTGGCCGGGCGCTACCGCACGCTCGCGCTCGACCTGCCGGGCCACGGCGGCTCGACCAAGACCCTGCCGGGAACCAGCCCCGAAGCCATGGCCGGGGCGATCGGCGCGCTGCTGGACGCGCGCGGGCTCGAACGCGCCCATCTCGTCGGCCATTCGCTCGGCGGCGCCATCGCCACCGCCTTCGCCGCCGCCCATCCCGGCCGCAGCGCCTCGCTGACGCTGATTTCCCCCGCCGGCATGGGCGAGGAGATCAACACCGGCTACATCACGGCGTTTCTCGCCGCCCGCCGCCCCAAGGCGCTCACCGCCGCGCTCGAAACCCTGTTCGCCGACCCCTCGCTGGTTTCGCGCGAAATGGTCGATGCCATCCTGCGCTTCCGGCGGCTCGACGGGGTGGAGGCCGCACTCTCCGCGCTGGCGGCGGCGAATTTCGCCGAGGGGCGGCAGAAGATCGCGCTCCGTGCCACGCTCGCCGGCCTGTCCCTGCCGCTCGCCGTCATCTGGGGGCGCGAAGACCGCGTCATTCCGGCCGCGCAGGCGGAAGGGCTGGCGCCACCGGAGCGGCTGCACCTGCTCGACCATGTCGGCCACATGGCCCATCTCGAACAATCGGCCGAGGTCGCGCGCGTGATCGGCGAGATCGCCGGCTGATCGACCGCATCTCCCGCGCGTCGCGCCCCCTTGACGGCGGGCCCGTTCGTCCAAATTTCCTGTTGTTCTACCGGTTTGCCTGGTTGCATCCGGGGGAGCGGCACGGCACAAGAACGGCCTGAAGGAAACCAGCCAAGAGAGGGTTCATGACCCGATACGCGCCGTGGAATGAAGGCCGCGCCAGCGAGATCATCTCCGCGCATCTCGCCGAGGAAGGCCCGGCGCTGCCCATCCTGCACGCGCTGCAGGAGGAATTCGGCTGTATCCCGCGCGAGGCGGAGCCCCTGGTCGCGCATGCGCTCAACATCACGCGGGCCGAGATGCACGGCGTGGTCACTTTCTACCATGAATTCCGCGCCCACCCGCCGGGACGGCACGTGCTGCGGCTCTGCCGCGCCGAGGCCTGCCAGTCGATGGGCGGGGAGCGGCTGGCGGCGTCGCTGCTCGACCGGCTCGGGATCGACTGGGGGGAGACCACGGCGGACGGGGCGCTGACGGTGGAGCCGGTGTTCTGCCTCGGCCTCTGCGCCACCGCGCCTTCGGCGATGCTGGACGAGCGGGTGAAGGGGCGGCTGACACCCGCGAAACTCGACCATCTGGTGGCGGAGGCCCGCGGCGCATGACCCGCATCTTTATTCCCCGTGACTCCGCCGCTCTCGCCTGCGGCGCCGACGAGGTGGCGGAGGCGCTGGCGGCGCAGGCCCGCGCCCGGGGCCTGGCACTCGAGATCGTGCGCAACGGCTCGCGCGGGATGTTCTGGCTCGAGCCGCTGGTCGAGGTGGAAACGCCGGCCGGGCGCATCGGCTACGGCCCGGTCGCGCCCGAGGATGTGGCCGGGCTCATCGCCGCCGGCTTCCCTGCGGCGCCCGCCCATCCCCTGGCGCTCGGGCCGGTGGCGGAGATCGCCTTCCTCAAGCGCCAGACCCGCTTCACCTTCGCCCGCTGCGGGCTGACCGACCCGCTCTCGCTCGCGGACTATCGCGCGCATGGCGGCTACCGGGGGCTCGCGCGGGCGCTTTCGCTCGGCGCGGCGGAGACGGTCGAGGAGGTGGTGCGTTCGGGCCTGCGCGGGCGCGGCGGCGCGGGGTTCCCCACCGGCGTGAAATGGAAGACCGTGCGCGAGGCCAGGGGGGCGCGCAAATACGTCGTCTGCAACGCCGACGAGGGCGATTCCGGCACCTTCGCCGACCGCATGATCATGGAGGGTGACCCGTTCGCGCTGATCGAGGGCATGACCATCGCCGCCTTCGCCACCGGTGCTGCCAAGGGCTACATCTACGTCCGCTCCGAATACCCTGACGCGATCGCCGCCATGAACGCGGCGATCGGGCTGGCGCGGGGCGCGGGGCTGCTGGGGCCGGACGTGATGGCGGGCGGCTTCGCTTTCGATCTCGAGGTGCGCAAGGGCGCGGGCTCCTACGTCTGCGGCGAGGAGACCGCGATGCTGGAGAGCCTCGAGGGCAAGCGCGGCATGGTGCGCGCCAAGCCGCCGCTGCCCGCGCACAAGGGGCTGTTCGGCCAGCCCAGCGTGATCAACAATCTGGTATCCTTCGCCTCCGTCCCGTTCATCCTGGCCGAGGGGGCCAAGGCTTATGCCGATGTGGGGTTCGGGCGCTCGCGCGGGACGATGCCGATCCAGCTCGCCGGCAATATCCGCCATGGCGGCCTCTACGAGATCGCCTTCGGCGTCAGCCTCGGCGAACTGATCGATGAGGTGGGCGGCGGCACCGCTTCGGGGCGGCCGGTGCGCGCGGTGCAGGCGGGCGGACCGCTGGGCGCCTACTTCCCGCGCGCGCTGTTCGACACGCCCTATGACTACGAAGCCTTCGCGGCCAGGGACGGTCTGATCGGCCATGGCGGGCTGGTCGTGTTCGACGATACGGTGGACATGGCCCGCCAGGCGCGCTTCGCGATGGAATTCTGCGCGCTCGAATCCTGCGGCAAATGCACCCCCTGCCGCATCGGTTCGGTGCGCGGCATGGAAGTGATGGACAGGCTGATCGCGGGCGAGAACCGGAGCGCCAATCTCGCCCTGCTGCGCGATCTCTGCAACACCATGAAATGGGGCTCGCTCTGTGCCATGGGCGGCTTCACCCCCTATCCGGTGATGAGCGCGCTCACCCATTTCCCGGAAGATTTCGGCCCCCACAGCCTGCCCGCCGCCGCCGAGTGAGCGAGGAGAACGCCCGATGACGCTGATCCATGAGACCGATTTCGGTACCCCGCCCGCCGGCTCCGCGGCGATGGTGCGCCTCACCATCGACGGGGCGAGCGTGAGCGTGCCGGAAGCCACCTCGATCCTGCGCGCGGCGATGGAGGCGGGCGTCCAGATCCCCAAGCTGTGCGCGACCGACAGCCTCAATGCCTTCGGCTCCTGCCGCGTCTGCCTGGTCGAAATCGAAGGCCGCGGTGGCTTGCCGGCCTCCTGCACGACGCCGGTGGCGCCGGGCATCGTGGTGCACACCCAGACCGAGCGGCTTTCGGCGGTGCGGCGGGGGGTGATGGAGCTCTACGCCTCGGACCATCCGCGCGACTGGTTCTCCGACCCCAAGCAGGGGGCGAACGAGCTGTTCCAGGTCGCCGCGAGCGTGGGATTGCGCGAGGTGCGCTACGGCTCGGACGGTTGCACCCACGGCGCGGCGGCGAAGGACGAGAGCAACCCCTATTTCGCCTTCGACCCCGCGCGCTGCATCGTCTGCTCCCGCTACGTGCGCGCCTGCGAGGAGACCCAGGGCACCTATGCGCTCACCATCGCCGGGCGCGGCTTCGATTCCCGCGTTTCGGCGGGGATGGAGGAAGGGTTCCTCGCCTCCGAGTGTGTTTCCTGCGGCGCCTGCGTGCAGGCCTGCCCGACCTCCGCGCTGATCGAGAAATCGGTCATCGCGCAGGGCATGCCGGAGCATTCGGTGGTGACCACCTGCGCCTATTGCGGCGTGGGCTGCGCCTTCAAGGCGGAGATGCGCGGCGAGCAGGTGGTGCGGATGGTGCCGTGGAAGGACGGCAAGGCGAACCACGGCCATTCCTGCATCAAGGGACGCTTCGCCTGGGGCTACGCCAACCACCGCGACCGCATCCTCAATCCGATGGTGCGGGCGAAGATCACCGACCCGTGGCGCGAGGTTTCCTGGGCGGAGGCGATCGCGCACACGGCGGCCGAATTCCGCCGCATCCAGGGGAAATACGGGCGGGGATCGGTGGGCGGCATCACCTCCTCGCGCTGCACCAACGAGGAGACGTTCCTGGTGCAGAAGCTGGTGCGCGCCGCCTTCGGCAACAACAATGTCGATACCTGCGCCCGCGTCTGCCACTCGCCCACCGGCTACGGGCTCAAGAACACGTTCGGCACCTCCGCCGGCACGCAGGATTTCGACAGCGTCGATCAGGCCGATGTGATGCTGGTGATCGGCGCCAACCCGACGGACGCGCACCCGGTCTTCGCCTCGCGCATGAAGCGGCGGCTGCGTGCGGGCGCCAAGCTCATCGTCATCGATCCGCGCCGGATCGATCTCGTGCGCACGCCGCACGTCGAGGCGCAGTATCACCTGCCCATCCGCCCGGGCACCAACGTCGCGGTGCTCGACGCCATCGCCCATGTCATCGTCACCGAAGGGCTGGTGGACGAAGCCTTCGTGCGCGAGCGCTGCGAGGGGGAGGCGTTCCGGCGCTGGGCGGAATTCGTCGCCGAGGCGCGCAACAGCCCGGAAGCGATCGGGCCGGTGTGCGGCGTCGATCCCGGTCTCATCCGCGCCGCCGCGCGGCTCTACGCCGCGGGGCCGAACAGCGCGATCTATTACGGGCTCGGCGTTACCGAGCACAGCCAGGGCTCGACCTCGGTCATCGCGCTGGCCAATCTCGCCATGGCCACCGGCAACATCGGCCGCGAGGGGGTGGGGGTGAACCCGCTGCGCGGGCAGAACAATGTCCAGGGCTCGTGCGACATGGGATCGTTTCCGCACGAGCTTTCGGGCTATCGCCACATCTCCGACGGCGCGACGCGGGCCCTGTTCGAGGCGGCCTGGAAGGTGCCGCTCGACGCCGAGCCGGGGCTGCGCATTCCCAACATGTTCGATGCCGCGGTCGATGGCAGCTTCATGGGGCTCTATATCCAGGGCGAGGACATCGTCCAGTCCGACCCCGACACGCACCACGTGACCGCCGGCCTCGCGGCGATGGAGTGCGTCGTCGTGCAGGATCTGTTCCTCAACGAGACGGCGCAGTTCGCCCATGTGTTCCTGCCCGGATCGAGCTTCCTCGAAAAGGACGGCACCTTCACCAACGCCGAGCGGCGCATCCAGCTGGTCCGCCGGGTGATGGCGCCGAAGAACGGCTATGAGGATTGGGAGGTCACCCAGATGCTGGCGGGCGCGCTGGGCTATCCCATGCACTATACCCACGCGCGCGAGATCATGGACGAGATCGCGCGGCTGACGCCGACCTTCGCCGGGGTTTCCTTCGCCCGCCTCGAAGAGCTCGGCTCGGTGCAGTGGCCCTGCAACGAACAGGCGCCGGAGGGGACGCCGGTGATGCACATGGGCGGTTTCGTGCGCGGCAAGGGGCGGTTCCTGATCACCGAATACGTGCCGACCGACGAAAAGGTCGGCCCCCGCTTCCCCCTCCTGCTCACCACCGGGCGCATCCTGACCCAGTACAACGTCGGCGCGCAGACCCGGCGGACCGACAATTCCCTCTGGCACGACGAGGATCTGCTCGAGATCCATCCCCAGGATGCGGAGGATCGCGGCATCCGCGAGGGGGACTGGGTGAAGCTCGCCAGCCGCGCCGGGGCCACCAGCCTGCGCGCCAAAGTCACCGAGCGGGTGGCGCCGGGGGTGGTCTACACCACCTTCCACCATCCCGAGACGCAGGCCAACGTCATCACCACCGACTATTCGGACTGGGCGACCAACTGCCCCGAATACAAGGTCACCGCGGTGCAGGTGAGCCCGACCAACGGGCCGACCGAGTGGCAGGAGCACTACAGCGAACTCGGGCGCGCAACCCGCCGCATCGCCCCCGCATCGGCGGCGGAGTAGCGATGGCGGTGGAGGGCAGCCAGCGGGTCGCGGCCCTCGCCCAGCGCGGGCAGGTGCGGCTCGCCGTCACCCGTGCGGTGCCCGAGGAGGTGCCGGTCGCCTTCACCTACGGCCGCCAGACCCACGCGGTGATGATGGCGAGCCCCTGCGATCTCGAGGATTTCGCGGTCGGTTTCAGCCTCACCGAGGAGATCGCGGCGGACGCCGGTGCCATCGGCGGGATCGAAGTGGTGCGGGTGGCGGAAGGGATCGAACTGCGCATCGACCTGCGGGCGGAGGCGGCGGAGCGGCTGGCGGCGCGGCGGCGGCGGCTCGCCGGCCCGGTCGGCTGCGGGCTGTGCGGCATCGAAAGCCTCGCCGAGGCGGTGCGCGCGGTGCGTGGGGTCGGCGGCGCGCTGGTCCTCTCCCCCGCCGAGATCGGCGAGGCGCTGGCCGTCCTCGCCCCGGCCCAGCGCCTCAACGCCGAAACCCACGCCGTGCACGCCGCCGGTTTCTGGCGGCCCGGCGCCGGCCTGCTCGCGCTGCGCGAGGATGTCGGCCGCCACAATGCACTCGACAAGCTCATCGGCGCGCTCGCCCGCGCCGGGACCGGCGCGGCGGATGGCGCCATCCTGCTGACCAGCCGGGTCTCGGTCGAAATGGTGCAGAAGGCGGCCATCGCCGGGGCGTCCGTTGTGGTCGCGGTTTCGGCGCCCACCGCGCTCGCGGTGCGGCTCGCGGATGCGGCGGGGATGACGCTGGTCGCCATCGCCCGCAACGACGGGTTCGAGATCTTCACCCATCCGGAGCGCATTCCCGCGTTCCCGGCCAGCCGAGTGAGCGCCGCCCATGTCGCCTGAAGCGTCTGCCGCTGCCGCCAGCCATCACACCCTCGATCGGCTGGTCTACATGGCGAACCAGATCGCCGGGTTTTTCGAATCCCAAGGCGGTGGCACTGCGGGGGAGGATACCGCGACCCATCTGCGCCGCTACTGGGAGCCGCGCATGCGTGCCGCCATCATCGCCCATCTCGAAGCCGGCGGTGCCGGGCTCGACGACACCGCCCGCGCGGCGGTTGCCCGGTTGGAGCAGCGCGCCAAGGCCGGCTGAGCGCCCCTCTCGGTCAACGCACCGCTTGCGACGGCGCTACGGAATGTCTTAGGATTCATACCAAATCAAGGATGCGGGAAATCCGCTTCTGCCAGGGAGAAACCGCTCATGGCTCTGCTGTCGTTCCTGGACCGAGAACACACGGTCGCCAAGCCAGGCTACAGCCGGTGGCTGGTGCCGCCGGCGGCGCTTTGCGTACACCTCTGCATTGGCGAGGTTTATGCGTTCGCGGTGTTCAACAAGCCGCTCACCCATCTGATCGGCATCACCAAGGAAGCGCCGGGGGACTGGAAACTGACCCAGTTGGGCTGGATCTTCAGCCTTGCCATCGTCTTCCTCGGCCTCGCCGCGGCGCTCGCCGGCACCTGGCTCGACCGGGTGGGGCCGCGCAAGGCGATGTTCACCGCCGCCCTCTGCTTCGGCGGTGGCTTCATCGTCGCCTCCTTCGGGGTGCAGGCGCATAATCTGCTGCTGATCTATCTCGGCTATGGCGTGCTCGGCGGCATCGGTCTCGGGCTCGGCTATATTTCCCCGGTCAAGACGCTGATCACCTGGTTCCCCGACCGTCCGGGCATGGCCACCGGCATGGCGATCATGGGTTTCGGCGGCGGCGCCTTCATCGCGGCGCCGTTGTCGCTCACGCTGATGCACCATTATGCGAGCGCGACCAACGTCGGCGTGGCCCCGACGTTTCTCACCATGGGCATCGTCTACATGGTCTTCATGGTGATCGGCTCGGTCATCGTGCGGGTGCCGGCGCCGGGGTGGAAGCCGGCCGGCTACGTGCCGCCCGAGTATCATCCGCTGATCACCAACGAGACCGTGCATGTCGACCAGGCGCTGAAGACGCCGCAGTTCTACCTGCTGTGGCTGATGCTGTTCCTCAACGTCACCGCCGGCATCGGGGTGCTCGGCCAGGCCTCGGTGATGATCCAGGAGATGTTCCACGGGCGTATCAGCGCTGTTGCGGCCGGCGGTTTCGTCGGGCTGCTCAGCCTGTTCAACATGGGCGGGCGCTTCTTCTGGGCTTCGACTTCGGACTTCATCGGCCGGCGCAATACCTATTTCGTGTTCTTCGCGCTGGGGATCGTCCTCTACCTGCTGGTGCCGAGCGCGGCTGCGATCGGCAGCGTGCCGCTGTTCGTGCTCGGCTATGGCGTCATCCTCAGCATGTATGGCGGCGGCTTCGCGACCATCCCCGCCTATCTGCGCGACGTGTTCGGGGTGCGCTATGTCGGCGCCATCCACGGCCGCATCCTCACCGCCTGGTCGGCGGCGGGGGTCGCGGGGCCGGTGCTGGTGAACTACATCCGCGCCTACGAAATCTCCGCCCTGCACATGCCCAAGGCGGACGCCTACACCACCACCATGCACATCATGGCGGCGCTGCTGGTGGTGGGCTTCGTCTGCACGCTGCTGATGCGCCCGGTGCACGAGCGCCACCATCTCCGCGCCGTCGAAGTCGAAGCCCGGGCCGAAGCCTGAAACCGCAACCACCAGACAAGGGGATCATCCGATGTCGGATCATTCGGCGGGCGGTGCCGGAAACGAAATCAAGCTCCTGCTCGCCTGGGCGCTGGTCGGCGTCCCGCTGGTGTGGGGGATCTACCACACCATTCTCAATGCCTTGAAGCTGTTCTCCTGATTGCTGGGCGGTCCGGACTTCCGGCCGGACCGCCCCCCGTCGCCTATTGGCCCACGATCGGGCGGCCGAGGTTGATGGCGTTGGGGCTGGTCACCGCCCCACCCACCGCGCCGACGGCGCCGCCGATGAGTGCCCCGGTGGCCGGGCTGCCCCCGGTCGCGGCGCCGATGATGGCCCCCGTGCCGGCACCGATCGCGCCACCCGAAAGCGCCCGCGCTCCCGGCGAGTAGCCGCAACCGGCTAGTCCGAGAACGGAACCGGCGAGAGCCAGGATCGTCAATGACTTGCGCAACATTGTTTCAACTCCTCCAAAAGGATTTGCCGAGAGTACCCAGCCGCGTGGCGGAATCCGGGCAGGAACGGGGCGCGGCGGGGGCGGAGCATCGTTCCCCCCTTGTGGAGGCCCCCCAGGGCGGCTAAGCCCACCCGTCCTTCAGGCTCTGTGGCGAGGCTTATGGTGGGTATGTTTTCTCGGCTGCTCGGCTTCATGTCGGCAGATATGGCGATCGATCTGGGCACTGCCAATACGCTGGTCTATGTGAAAGGCCGCGGCATCGTCCTCGCGGAGCCTTCGGTCGTCGCCATCGCCGACATCCGCGGCCGCAAGCACGTGCTCGCGGTGGGCGAGGAGGCCAAGCAGATGCTCGGCCGCACCCCGGGCAACATCTCCGCCATCCGCCCGCTGCGCGACGGCGTCATCGCCGATTTCGAAGTGGCGGAGGAGATGATCAAGCATTTCATCCGCAAAGTGCACAACCGCCGCGGCTTCGCCTCGCCCATGATCATCGTCTGCGTCCCCTCCGGCTCCACCGCGGTCGAGCGCCGCGCGATCCAGGAGAGCGCCGAGAGCGCCGGCGCGCGCAAGGTATTGCTGATCGAGGAACCGATGGCCGCGGCCATCGGCGCCGGCCTGCCGGTCACCGAGCCCTCGGGCAGCATGGTGGTCGATATCGGCGGCGGCACCACCGAGGTCGCGGTGATCTCCTTGGGCGGCATCGTCTATGCCCGCAGCGTCCGGGTCGGCGGCGACAAGATGGACGAGGCGATCATCAACTACACCCGCCGCAACCACAATCTCCTGATCGGGGAATCCTCGGCCGAACGCATCAAGATGGACATCGGCGCCGCCGTTCCCAACGGCGCCGAGGACGACAGCGCCTGGCGTGAGGTCAAGGGGCGGGACCTGATGAACGGCGTGCCGCGCGAGATCGTGGTCAGCCGCCGCCAGATCGCCGAAAGTCTCAGCGAACCGGTCTCCACCATTGTCGAGGTGGTGAAGGTGGCGCTCGAGAACACGCCCCCCGAACTGGCCGCCGACATCGTGGACAAGGGCATCGTGCTGACCGGCGGCGGGGCGCTGCTCTACCGCATCGACCAGGTCCTGCGCGACGCGACCGGGTTGCCGGTGGTAATCGCCGAGGAGCCGCTACAGTGCGTGGCGCTCGGCACCGGCCGCGCGCTCGAGGAGATGAAGCGCCTGCGCAACGTGCTCTCCTCGATGTATTGACCGCGCGTTCACCAAAGCTCTGCTATGAGCGATCCCGGCCTTCGCCCGGCCGTGGTTTTGGTGTAGGACTGCCCCGCCCGGCTGCAACCGGCACGTGCAAGAGGTCGCGGCGTGATCAGGCTTTCCATCCCTGTCCGGCAGGCGCTCGCCCGGCTCACGCTGCCGGTGTTCATCGCCTGCGCCTTCGCCCTGATGGTGGTCGGCAAGGCGGACCAGCTGCTCGCCGTGCGCGCTCGCAGTGCGCTCGGCGACGCGCTGGTGCCGATCTACGCCGTGCTTGCCCGTCCGGCGGCCGCGGTGCGCGGCTACCTCGCCGATGCCTATGGCCTGCTCGACCTCGCCCGTGAGAATGCCCGGTTGCGGGCGCTCAACGCGCGTCTCGAACGCTGGCGCGCGGTCGCGCTCGCGCTCGATGCCGAGAATGCCCGCCTCAAGGCCGCGCTGCACTGGATCCCGACCCCGACGCCGCCTTTCGTCACCGCCCGCATCGTCGCCGACGCCGGCGGCGTCTATGCCCGTTCCGCCATGGTCGCCACCCCGCCGGGCGCGCCGGTCGCGCAAGGGGCGGTCGCACTCGACGGCAGCGGCCTGGTCGGGCGGGTGACCGGCGTCGGTCAGCGCAGCGCCAGCATTCTCCTCATCACCGACATCAACAGCCGCATTCCGGTCACGCTCGCCCGCGGCCACGCCCGCGCCCTGATGGTGGGCAGCAACGGGCCCGACCCGCGGCTGATCTACTGGCCGGAGGGGTCGCTGCCGGCGGAAGGCGAACGGGTGGTGACCTCGGGAATTGGCGGCGTGTTCCCACCCGGGCTTCCCGTAGGGCGGGTGCATCGCGGACCGGGCGGCACCGTTCGGGTGGTCCCCGCCGCGCATCTCGGCCGGCTCGAAATGGTGCGGCTGTTCGACTATCATGCCCTTCTGATGCCGCATGCGGGCCGAAAAGGGCCTTGACCCATGGAGCCTACCCCGGGCATCCGCCCGCGGCCGAGCCTCTGGCGCCGGCTGGACGGGGCGGCGCGCCAGTCGTTCCCGGCTGCCACCGCAGCCTTCGGGCTGATCGTCGTCGCCGGCCCGCTCGGCCTGCCCGGTCAGGCCGCCCTCGGCCCCGCCTTCGCGCTCGCCTCGGTCTTTTTCTGGTCGCTCTACCGCCCCGCCTCGATGGGTCCCTTGGTGGTGTTCCTGCTCGGCCTGCTCGGCGACATCCTGGGGCAGACGCCGCCGGGGGTGCTGGTATTGGTGCTGCTGCTGACCCATGGCGTCGCGGTGCGCTGGCGGCGGGTGCTGGTGCGGCTTGGCTTCCTGCTGGTCTGGTTCGCCTTCGGTGCGCTGGCTGCCGGGGTGACGGTGCTGTTCTGGCTGCTCTGTTCGGCGCTGGCGCTGCGCCCGATGCCGCTGCCGGCGACCCTGCTGCAGTTCGGCCTCACCGTCGGCCTCTATCCGGTGCTGGCGCTGCTTTTCATTCGCGCCCATCGCGGCGTCGCGGCCCCCGAGCGCGCCTGAGATGAAGCGGGACCATCGTCGCGGCCTGGTGTTCACCCGCCGCGCGCTGCTGCTCGCGGGCGGGCAGATGGGGCTGCTCGGCCTGCTCGCGGCCCGGCTCTACCAGGTCCAGGTGGTGGAAGGCGCCCGCTACGCCCTGCTCGCCCGCCACAATTCGGTGAGCACCCGGCTGCTCGCCCCGGTGCGCGGGCGCATCCTCGACCGTGCCGGCACGCTGCTCGCCGGCAACAAGCGCAACTGGCGGGCGCTGCTGATGCTCGACCAGTGCCCCAAGCCGGCGGCGACGCTCGCCGCCTTCTCCGTGCTGGTGCGGCTGCGCCCTGCCGAAACCGCCCGCCTGCTCGCCGCCGTGCCGCACCATCCCCGCTTCATTCCGCTCCTGGTGCGCGATTTCCTCTCCTGGCGCGAGATGGCGACGCTGGCGGTCCACGCGCCGGAGCTTCCGGGCATCCTGGTCGATGCCGGGATGACCCGCTTCTATCCCTTCGGCGGGGAAATGGCCCATGTGCTCGGCTATGTCGGCCCGCCGACCCAGGCCGAAGTGGCGAAGGACCGCGCGCTGGCCCTGCCCGGCATGGTGGTCGGGCGCTCGGGGGTCGAATCCTACCGCGACCAGGCGCTGCGCGGCACCGCCGGCAGCGTCCACCTCGAAGTCGATGCCCGGGGGCGGGTGATCCGCGAGCTCGACCGTGAACCCGGCAGGCCCGGTGCGGACGTCGTGCTGACGCTCGACGCCGGCTTGCAGCAGGCGGCGATGGCGACGCTGGGCACCCGGCGCAGCGCCTCCGCCGTGCTGCTCGACGTCACCTCCGGTGCCGTGCTGGCGATGGCGAGCACACCCTCCTTCGATCCGACCCTGTTCGAATCGGGGGTCTCCCTGCGGCAGTGGAAGTCCTGGGTGGAGGATGTCCGCTCGCCGCTGCTCAACAAGGCGACCGACGGTTCCTATCCGCCGGGCTCGACCTTCAAGCCGGTGGTGGCGATGGCGGCGCTCGCGGCGGGGGTCATCACCGCCCAGACCCGGTTCTACTGCCCGGGCTATCTCAAGCTCGGCAATCACAAGTTCTACTGCTGGCTGCATTGGGGGCACGGCTCGGTCGACCTCACCAGCGCGCTGACCCAGAGCTGCGACGTCTTCTTCTACAATGTTGCGCTCCGCACCGGGATCGACCGCATCGAGCGCATGGCGCACCGCTTCGCGATCGGGGCCAGCGCGGGGCTCGATCTGGGCGGCGTGGCACAGGGCTTCGTCGCCACCCGGGAGTGGTGGCAGAAGAAGGGGCATCACTGGACCCCGGGCGATACCGTGGTGCAGGGCATCGGCCAGGGCTTCACGCTCGCCACTCCTCTCGGTCTGGCGACGATGATCGCCCGCATGGCGAGCGGGCGGATGATCCGCCCCTATCTCGCCGCCCGCGTCGGGGCGCGGCCGGTGGCGCCGCCGCCGCCGCCGCCCATGGGTCTGCCGGAGCGGGCGTTCGCCGCCATCCGCACCGGCCTGTTCGGGGTGGTGAACGACAGCCGCGGCACCGCCTATGCCGAGCGTCTGCCCCTGCCCGGGGTCGCGATGGCGGGAAAGACGGGCTCCGCACAGGTCATCAACGCCTCCACCGGCAACCGCGGCATGAGTTTCCACACCAGCAAGCTGCCGTGGAAATACCGGCCCCAAGCGCTGTTCATCGCCTATGCCCCGGTCGCCGCTCCGCGCTATGCGCTGGCCGTGGTGGTCGAGCACGGCAACGAGGGCGCCCAAGCCGCCGCACCGATCGCGCGGGAGATCATGCTCGCGGCGCTCGCCCGCGACGGGGTGGTGCAGTCCGAGGCGGCATCCTTGCCCGCGCCGGCCTGAAGGAGCCCGGAAAGAGCCATGGAACGGCGGCGGCTGCGGGAAACCTCGATCGATCTCTTCGCCAAGCTCGCACGGGTGAGCTGGCCTTTCGTGCTGCTGGTGGTGCTGCTGGGCGTGGTCGGCTACGCGGCGCTCTATTCGGCGGCCGGCGGGGCGCCGCGCCCCTATGCGGAGCCGCAGGCGATCCGCTTCGCGATCGGCGTCCTGGCGATGCTCGTCATCGCCATGGTGGATATCCGCTTCATCGCGCGCCTGGCGTGGCCGCTCTATGTCGTCGGCATCGCCCTGCTGTTGCTGGTCGCGGGGTTCGGCCATATCAGCAACGGCGCCCGCCGCTGGGTGGTGGTCGCGGGGGTCGATCTGCAGCCGTCGGAACTGATGAAGCTGCTGCTGATCCTTGCCCTCGCCGCCTGGTTCCGCCGCGCCTCGTGGGAGCGGGTCGGCAATCCGCTGTTTCTGGTCCCCCCCATCCTCGCCACCGCGGTGCCCGCCTTCCTCATCCTGCGCGAGCCCAACCTCGGCACCGCCGTCATCACGCTTTCCATCGGGGGCGCGATTTTCTGGGCGGCCGGGGTGCGCTGGTGGAAGTTCGCGCTGGTCATCGCGCTCGCCGCCGTGATCGCTCCCATCGCCTACGCCCATCTGCACGGCTACCAGCGCCAGCGCATCCTCACCTTCCTCCATCCCTCGCGCGATCCGCTCGGCACCGGCTACAACATCATCCAGTCCAAGATCGCGCTCGGGGCCGGGGGCATGTGGGGGCAGGGGTATCTGCACGGCACCCAGGGACAGCTCGACTTCCTGCCCGAAAAGCAGACCGACTTCATCTTCGCGCTCTTTTCGGAGGAGTTCGGCCTGGTCGGCGGGCTGGCGCTGATCGGGCTGCTCGCGCTCGTCATTCTCTACACCATGGCGATCGGGCTGGCCTGCCGGCACCAGTTCGGCCGCCTGGTCGCGGTCGGGGTGGCGACCAACCTCTTCCTCTACGTGTTCGTCAACATCGCCATGGTGATGGGTGCAATCCCGGTGGGCGGCGTGCCGCTGCCGCTGATCTCCTACGGCGGCTCGGCGATGCTCGCGGTGATGGCGGGTTTCGGGGTATTGCTGTCGGCGCATGTGCACCGCGACGTCGAATTCCCCGATGCTGCAGGCGGCTGACTATCCGCCGCCCGCCCTGCTCGCCGCCTGGCGGCGGACGCGCTATCTCGCCGCCGGCGCCGAGGTCCGCATCGGGCGCCGCTCGCGGACGATGGATGGCCTGCTCGCCCGTCTCGGCGCCCGCGCCGGCGGGTTCGTGGGGGCGGAAAACCCCTTCGGCCGCCGTGCCGGTGGCGCGCGCAACGCCCGCGCCGCGGCGCTGCTCGACGCCGCCATCCGCCGGCTGCCGCGGCTCGCCGCCGCCGGCGTCGGGCGCGGCTGGCGAGAGGAGCATCGCCTCGTCCTCGCCGCTCCGGCGCGGCTGCGCGTGCTCGCCAGGCGCTTCCGCCAGGGTGGCATCGTTGTCGTCCGCCGTGGGGCGCCCGCCCGGCTCGTGATCCTCCCGCCCCGCTGAGTCGCCGGAGCCGCCATGTCGCTCGCCGCCCGCCCGGACCCGCCCGAGGTTGCAGCACCCCACTATCCCGACCAGCCCAACCCTGATCTGTTGGAGCGTATTCCGCTCACCGCCGGACTGGTGCTCGATTGCGGCTGCGCCACCGGCGCGCTCGGCCTCGCCTACAAGCGGCGCAACCCGCGCGCCCGCTATCTCGGCGTGGAGGCGGAGGCCGCCGCCGCCCTGGTCGCCGCCGAACGGCTCGACGAGGTCGCCCACGCCGATCTCGACAGCGCGGCCCTGCCTTTCGATCTCGATCGCGAGATCGACTGCCTGGTCCACGGCGACGTTCTCGAACATCTGCGCGACCCCTGGAGCGTGCTCAAGAGCCAGACCGAGGCGCTCGCCCCGGAGGGGCTGGCGCTGCTCTCGGTTCCCAACGTCGCCCACTGGTCGGTCATCGCGGGGCTGCTCGCCGGCAGCTTCGACTATACCGAGACCGGGCTGATGGACCGCACCCATCTGCGCTGGTTCACCTTCGATTCGATGCGCCGGATGATCGAGGCTGCGGGTCTGCTGCCGCTCGACGTGCATCCGCGCATCTTCGGCGCCGAGCAGGCCCAGCCTTTCCTCGCCGCCATCGCCCCCGCGATCGCCTCGCTCGGTCTCGACCGCGAGGAGTTCGCCCGCCGCGCCCTGCCGCTGCAATATGTCTGGCGCGCGCAGAAGCGGCGCTCGCCGATGATCGCGATCTCGGCGTCCATGCTGCCCCCGGTTGCCGGCGTGAGCGATACCAGGGTGATCGAGCCGATGCGCGCGCTGGCGAGCGTGCCCGGCGTGCTCGCCCGCATCGCCCCACCCGAACCGCTCGCGGGAGCCGAGGAGGCGCCGCGCATCGCGGTGCTCCACCGTCCGGTGCTGGCCGGCCCCGCTAGTCTCGCCCAGATCCGGTCGCTGCGCGCGGACGGCTATCTCATCGTCACCGAATTCGACGACCACCCCGACTATTTTCCCGCACTGCGCGGCGACGACGTGCTGACCTTCGCCGGCGTGCACGCGGTGCAGACCACGACCGAACCGCTCGCGGACGTGCTGCGCCCGCGCAACCCCGAGGTCGCGATCTTTCCCAACGGCATCCGCGAACTGCCCGCGCCGGTCAATTTCGCCGACCCGACACGGCTTTCCCTGTTCTTCGGCGCGCTCAACCGCGAGGCCGACTGGGCGCCGTTCCTTCCCGTCCTCAACCAGACCCTGCAGGAGCTGGGGTCGCGTCTCTTCGTCTCGGTGGTGCATGATCGCGCCTTCTTCGAGGCGATCGATACCCCGCACAAGCGCTTCACCCCAACCTGCACCTACGAGATCTACATGGCGCTGATGGGCCAGTGCGAGATCGCCTTCATGCCGCTCGACGACACCCCCTTCAACCGCTGCAAGTCCGACCTCAAGCTGATCGAGGCGGGAGCCGCGCGGCTGGCGGCGCTCGCCAGCCCGACCGTCTACGGGCCGGCGGTGCGCGAAGGCGAAACCGGGCTGATCCTGCGCGAGCCGGAAGATTTGCGCACCGCGCTGCGCCGCCTGCTCGCCTATCCCGAAGCCGCCCGCGCGATCGCCGAACGCGCGCGCGCCTGGGTGCGCGACAAGCGGATGCTCGCCTACCAGGTCGAGGACCGTCTCGCCTGGTACCGCTCGCTGTGGCAGCGCCGCGCGGAACTCGACGCCGCCCAGCTCACCCGGGTGCCGGCGCTCGCCGGCTGACGGTCATGCCCCGGTGGTCACACGTTGAAGCGGAACACCATCACGTCGCCGTCGCGCACGCCATAGTCGCGGCCCTCGATCCGCAGCTTCCCCGCCTCGCGCGCCCCGGCCTCGCCGCCAAGTGCGACATAGTCCTCGTAGGCGATGGTCTCGGCGGCGATGAAGCCGCGCTCGAAGTCGCCGTGGATGGTCCCCGCCGCCGCCGGGGCGCGGGTGCCCGCCGGGATGGTCCAGGCGCGCGCCTCCTTGGGTCCGGCGGTGAAGAAGGTGATCAGGCCCAGCAGCGCGTAGCCGGCGCGGATCACCCGGTCGAGCCCGGAGTCGGCAAGCCCGAGTCCGTCGAGGAATTCGCGCCGCTCGGCGAGCGGCAGGGCGCTCACCTCGGCCTCGATCGCCGCCGAAACCACGACATGGCCGGCCCCTTCGGCCGCCGCGCGGGCGGCCACCGCGGCGGAGAAGCGGTTGCCGCTCGCCGCCGCCGACTCCTCGACGTTGCTGACAAAGAGCACCGGCTTGGTGGTGATCAGCCCGAGCCGGCGCGCGGCCTCCGCTTCGCCCGCGGCGATCGCGGTGCGCGCCGGGCGCCCCTCGGCCAGCGCCGCCCGCAGCGGCTCGATCAGTGCCGCTTGCGCTTGCGCCTCGCGGTCACCGCCGCGCGCCTTTTTCTGCAGGGCCGGCAGACGCTTCTCCAGGCTTTCGAGATCGGCGAGCATCAGTTCGGTCTCGACGATCTCGGCGTCCCGCAGCGGGTCGATGCCGCCTTCGACGTGGACCACGTCCCCGCCCTCGAAGCAGCGCAGCACATGGAGGATCGCGTCCACCTCGCGGATGTTGGCGAGGAACTGGTTGCCCAATCCCTCGCCCTTCGAGGCCCCGCGCACCAGGCCGGCGATATCGACGAATTCGAGGCTGGTCGGCACGATGCGGGCGGATTTCGCGATCGCCGCCAGCCGGTCGAGCCGCGGATCGGGCACCGCGACCCGCCCGGTGTTGGGCTCGATGGTGCAGAACGGATAGTTCGCCGCCTGCGCCGCCGCGGTCGCGGTCAGCGCGTTGAACAGGGTGGACTTGCCGACATTGGGCAGGCCGACGATGCCGCAGTTGAAGCCCATCAGGCACGCTCCCGGGTGAGCAGGGCGATCCGTGTCATCGCCGCCTCCGATTCGCCGGCCGCGATCAAGGGCGCAGTCTCGGCGAGGGCATCGAGGAGGGGAACCAGCCAGTCCCGGTCGGTCCTGGAGAAATCCCCCAGCACGTGGCCGAGCACCGCCTCCTTGTGCCCGGGATGGCCGATGCCGATGCGCACCCGGCGGAACTCCGGCGTGCCGAGGTGGCGCGCGATGGAGCGCAGTCCATTGTGCCCGGCGGTGCCGCCGCCCTGGCGGATGCGCAGTTTGCCCGGGGCGAGGTCGAGCTCGTCGTGAAACACCACGATCTCCTGCGGCGGGATCTTGTGGAAGGCGCTCGCGGCCTGCACCGCTGCGCCGGACTCGTTCATGTAGGTCATCGGCTTGAGGGCGAGGATGCGGTCCTGCCCGACCCCTCCCTCGGTGATCCTGCCCTTGAAGCGGCTGCGCCAGGCCGGCCAGCGCAGCGCCGCCGCGATGACCTCGATCGCCATGAAGCCGACATTGTGGCGCTGGCGCGCCATGGCGGGTTCGGGATTGCCGAGGCCGACCCAGAGCTGCATGGCGAGCGGGGGGCGCGAACTGTGGCGGGCGCGCGAGCGGGCAGGGGGCGGCGCGGCGCCCGCGACCTCAGCCCTTCTTGCCGCCGCCCGCTTTCGCCGGCGCGGCCTTCACTGGCGCGGCGACGGCCTTGGCCGGAGCCGCGCCCTTGGCCGGCACCGGGGCAGGGGTCGGCGAGCCGGCGGCGGGCTCGGCCGCCACTTCGAGCACCTTGGTCGGCGGCGCGATGGTCGCGACCACGAAGTCACGGTCTCCGATCGCGGGACGCGCACCCTCGGCGCCCTTCAGATTGTGCCAGCGCACCGTGTCGTTGATATCGAGCGCGCCGAGGTCGGCCTCGAACCGCTCCGGCACCTGGTCCGGCTCGCACAGCACGTCCACGGTATGGCGGACGATGTTGAGCACGCCGCCGCGCTTGATGCCCGGCGAAATGCCGTCGTTGACGAACACCACCTGCACCGACACACGCACCTTCTCGCCAGCGGCGAGGCGCTGGAAATCGACATGCTCGGGCTGGTCGGTGACGGGGTGGAACTGCACGTCGCGGATCAGCGCGCGGGTGGTGCTCTCCCCCACCTTCAGCTCGAACAGGCGGGAGCGCCAGCCGGAATGGTGCAGCTCGCGCGAGACCGCGCGCGGGTCGAGCGCGATCAGCGCCGGGGTCTCGCGGGCGCCATAGACGATCCCCGGGATCTTGCCGGCGCGGCGGGTGGCGCGGGCCGCGCCCTTGCCGGCACGCTCGCGGGCTTCCGCCTCGATGGTGGTGAACTGGGCCATCACTCGCTCCTCGATCCGGCGCCGCTGCAGGGCGAACCCGGCACAAATACCAAGCGCCGGCTCCATCTCCGGCCGGCGCGCGCGGGGTGTAGCGGATCGGGCGCGGCCGATCAAGGGTGCCGCACCCGATCTTCGCCCGCGCACCCGATCCCGCACCAAGGGGTACGGGGCCTCGGGCCCCGGACCTGAGCCTCCTTCAGAAGATCGTTGCCCCCCGATCGGCGGTGCTGACGGCGGCGCGGAACGGGGCGAAGAGTTCGCGCCCCACCCCTTCGTGGGAGCCCGTGAGGTCGGCCTCCTCGGGCACCCGAGCGGCCCACTCCGCCGCCGCGACCAGCGCCTCCATCCGCCCCGCGGGGGCATCGATACGCACCAGATCGCCCTCGCGCAGCCGCGCGATCGGCCCGCCCGCGGCCGCCTCCGGCGTGACATGGATGGCCGCCGGCACCTTGCCCGAGGCGCCCGAAAGCCGGCCGTCGGTGAGCAGGGCGACCCTCTGGCCACGGTCCTGCAACACCCCGAGCGGGGGCATCAGCTTGTGGAGTTCGGGCATGCCGTTGGCACGCGGCCCCTGGAAGCGCACCACGGCGACGAAATCTCCGGTCAGCCGTCCCGCCTTGAAGGCCGCCTGGAGTTCCTCCTGGGAGTGGAAGATGCGCGCCGGGGCCTCGATCACGTGGCGTTCGGGCGCGACCGCGGAGGTCTTGATCACCGCCTGGCCGAGGTTGCCGTGCAGCACCGCGAGCCCGCCGGTGGCCTGGAACGGCGCCGCCGCGCCGCGCAGCACGGCGCCATCTCCGCTCGCCGCCGCCGCCGGCCGCCAGACCAGTTCGCCGGCGCCGTCGAGCCCCGGCTCGCTGCCGTAGCCCGCGATCGAGCCGCCCCACACCGAGCCGGCGTCGGCGTGCAGCAGCCCGGCGCCGAGCAGGTCGCCCATGAGAAACCCCATGCCGCCGGCGGCATGGAAATGGTTCACGTCGGCCTTGCCATTGGGGTAGATGCGGCACAGCAGCGGCACGACCTCCGCGAGATCCGAGAAATCTTTCCAGTCCAGAGCAATACCCGCGGCCGCGGCCATGGCGACGAGGTGCAGGGTATGGTTGGTCGAGCCTCCCGTTGCGTGCAGCCCGACCACGCCGTTGACGAAAGCGCGCTCGTCCAGCAGCCGCCCCACGGGCGTGTATTCGTTGCCCAGCGCGGTCAGCGCCAGCGCCCGCTTCGCCGCCTCCCTGGTCAGCGCGTCACGCAAGCCGGTGTTGGGATTGACGAAGGAAGCGCCGGGCAGATGCAGCCCCATGATCTCCATCAGCATCTGGTTGGTGTTGGCGGTGCCGTAGAAGGTGCAGGTGCCGGGCCCGTGGTAGGAGCGGGCCTCGGCCTCGAGCAGCTCCGCCCGCCCCACCTTGCCCTCGGCGAAAAGCTGGCGGATGCGGGACTTCTCGTCGTTCGCGAGCCCCGACGTCATCGGGCCCGAGGGAATGAACACCGCCGGCAGATGGCCGAAGGCGAGCGCGCCGATCACCAGGCCGGGCACGATCTTGTCGCAGATGCCCAGGAAGACGGCGGCATCGAAGGTCTGGTGGGAAAGCGCCACCGCGGTCGCCAGCGCGATCACCTCGCGCGAGAACAGCGAAAGCTCCATCCCCGCCTCACCCTGGGTCACCCCGTCGCACATCGCCGGCACCCCGCCCGCGACCTGCGCCGTGCCCCCCGCCTCGCGCGCCGCGGCGCGGATCAGTTCCGGGAAGCGCTCGTAGGGCTGGTGCGCCGAGAGCATGTCGTTGTAGGCGGTGACGATGCCGAGGTTGGGCACGTCGCCCTCGCGCAGCGCCGCCTTGTCGCCGGGGCCGCAGGCGGCGAAACTGTGGGCGAGGTTGGCGCAGCCGAGCCGGGTCCGCTTGGCAACGGCGCCGCCGGCGGCGGCGATGCGGTCGAGGTAGCGCGCGCGCCGGTCGTGGCTGCGCTTGGCGATCCGTTCCGTCACCTCGCCGATGCGGGCGTTGAGGGTCATGGCGCTTCTCCCGTTGGTGGTCTTGCCGACCGCTGCTCAGCGTGACCAGGCGACTCAGGGCGACCAGGCTATTCAGGGCGACCAGGCGATGGCAAATCCCGGCGGCGGCGCGCGCAGAAAGGCGCGGACCGGCATCTCCGCCACCGCACCCGGAGCCAGCGCCGCCGCGAGCGTCGTCCGCTTGGCCTCGCCTTCGATGTGGAGCACCACGTGCTCCGCTTCAATCAGCAGCGGCAGGGTCAGCGTCAGCCGCGGCTCGACGGCGGCCGGCGCGCGGGTCAGCGCGACGCACTGCCCGCCGGCCGGCGCCATCGCCTGGGCGAGCCCGGTGGCACCGGGAAAGAAGGAGGCGGTGTGGCCATCCTCGCCCATTCCCAGCAGCACCACGGCGAACGGGCGGGGCAGGGGGGATATGCGCGCTTCCGCCGCTTCCCGCGCGGCCTCGGGGGTGGGTTCGTCGGCGAACAGCGGCACGAAGCGGGCGCGGGTGGCGGCGCCGGTGAGGAGGTGGCGGCGCACCAGCCCCGCGTTGGAACGGGGCGAGCTTTCCGCCACGCAGCGCTCGTCCACCAGCGTCACGGTGACCCGCTCCCAGGCGACCGGTCGGGCGGCTAGGGCGGCGAACAGAGGTTCCGGAGTCCGCCCCCCGGAAACTGCCAGCACCGCGCGCCCGTCACCGGCGATGCGGGCCGCGAGCGTCGCTGCGATTTCGCCGGCGAGCGTGTGCGCCAGCGCCGTGCGGTCGGGATAGGCGTGCCAGCCCGGAGCGGCGCCGCTCACCGCCCGCTCCTCACCCCGCCGTCCTCATTCTCCGTCCTCGTACCACGTCCGCCCGTCGCGCTCGATCAGCGCGATCGCCGCCGAAGGTCCCCAGGTGCCGGCGGTGTAGCCGCGCGGCGGGTCGGCGGCGTTGCGCCAGGCGTCGAGGATGGGGTCGATCCAGGCCCAGGCCGCCTCGACCTCGTCGCGGCGCATGAACAGGGTCTGGTTGCCGCGCACCACGTCGAGCACCAGGCGCTCATAAGCGTCCGGGTTGCGGACGTCGAAGGCGGTGGCGAAACTCATGTCGAGGGGGACATGGGCGAGGCGCATCCCGCCCGGCCCGGGGTCCTTGATCATCAGCCACAGCTTCACCCCCTCGTCGGGCTGGAGGCGGATGACCAGGCGGTTGGCGTCGATGGCGCCGGCGGCGGCGCCGAAGATGGAGTGGGGGATGGGGCGGAAGGCGACGACGATCTCGGACACCCGTGAGGCGAGCCGCTTGCCGGAGCGCAGATAGAAGGGAACGCCGGCCCAGCGCCAGTTTTCGATCTCCGCCTTCACCGCGACGAAGGTTTCGGTGCGGCTCCCGGGGTCGCCCAGCTCCTCGAGATAGCCGGGCACGGCGCCGCCCGAAGAGGCGCCGGCGCGATACTGGCCGCGCACCGTGGCGGCCAGTGCCGCGCCCTCGGCGAGCGGCTTCAGGGCTTTGAGCACCTTGAGCTTTTCATCGCGCACCGAATCCGCGTCCATGGACGGCGGCGGTTCCATGGCGACCAGGCAGAGCAGCTGCATGATGTGGTTCTGCACCATGTCGCGCATCGCGCCGGCGGTGTCGTAATAGCCGGCGCGGCCTTCCACGCCCAAGGATTCGGCGACGGTGATCTGGACATGGTCGATATGGGCGGCGTTCCACAGCGGCTCGAACAGCGCGTTGGCGAAGCGCAGCGCCATCAGATTCTGGACGGTTTCCTTCCCCAGGTAATGATCGATCCGGTAGATCGAGGTCTCGGGGAAGACCTTGCCGATGGCGTCGTTGAGCGCGCGCGCCGAGGCGAGATCGGTGCCGATCGGCTTTTCGACGATCACGCGGGTTTTCGGCGTGACCAGACGGTGGCGGGCGAGGCCGGCGACGATCTCGCCGAAGAGGTCGGGCGCGGTCGCGAGATAGAAGATGCGCACGCGGCCCGAACCGCCCTCGAGCGCCTTGGCGAGCGCCTCCCAGCCGATGTCGGTCGCCGCATCGAGCGCGGCGTAGGAGAGGCGGGCGAGGAAGCCCTCCAGCCGCCCGGGCTCGATGTCGGCCGGCTTGACGTGGGCGAGGACCGACTCCCGGCCGAGCGCACGGAATTCGTCCGTGCTCAATTCGCGCCGCGAGACGCCGACGATGCGCGCCTCGGCCGGCAATTGCCCGTCAAGGTCGCGATGGTAGAGAGCAGGGATGAGCTTGCGGCGGGCGAGATCGCCGGTGCCGCCGAAAACGACGATGTCGAAGGGAGTGACGGTGATGACCCGCGTGACCATGAGACAATCCCCGCGAACGTTTGCGACCCTGTTCCTGAACCGATGCGG